>CAKSHT010000033.1 GCA_934457235.1 uncultured Oscillospiraceae bacterium | reverse complement strand
TAAGCTCAGTCACCCCGAAAGCGTTCCATACGCCGTCCGGACCGAAAGCACGGCTCAGCAGGAACGCCGCCGGGACGATTATCACAAGATATCTGCACAGGGATATCATGAGCGACGGCACTCCCTTTCCGAGCCCCTCCAGCGCTCCGGACGAGGTCACGGAAACCGCGGACACCACAAAGCCCGCGCTGATGATACGCAGGGCGCTTTCTCCGGCGAGTATCGCCGCCGGGTCGGTCGTAAACAGACCCATAAGCTCCCGGGGAATAGCCAAGCATATCACAGTTCCTATAATCATTATTCCGCCGCTTATGAACAGTACCAGGCGGTAAAGCTGGTCAACGCGCTTGTATTCGCCGGCACCGTAATTGTAGCCGACAAGCGGGCGCATGCCCTGTATCATGCCGTTTGCAGTGAGATACAGGAATGTCTGAAGCTTGTAGTAGATACCGAGAGTCAGTATATATACCTCCCCAAACTCCGCGAGGATAGCATTCAGCGCGGATATCAGCAGCGACGGCAGCGCGAGGTTCAGCGCTGCGGGGATACCCACGGAATAAAGGCGCGCGGCGGTTTTCCTGTCCGGCAGAAGCAGTTCGCGGCGCACGCGCACGCCGATTGAGCGACGGAAATACACGATGATGTAGAACGACATAAGCACCGTCTGACCGATACCGGAGGCGAGTGCAGCGCCCTCGATCCCCATTTCCGGAAAACCTATGCCGAAGATCATCAGCGGATCGAGGATTATGTTCGTTATACACCCGGCGAGCAGCGCCAGCATGGAAATTTTCATCTGCCCGACCGCCTGAAAAATCTTTTCGAACGCCATTCCCAGGTTGATTATAAGCGTGAACGAGAACGCGATGTTGGAATAACGCACTCCCATGTCGATAACGTTCTGCGATGTTGTGAACATGCCCAGAAACGACGGCATTATCAGTATACTTGCGACAGTCAGGATAAAGCTGTGCACCACCGCAAAGAAAATACCCTGCGACGCCGCGCGGTCAGCCTTTTCGTGCTCTCCGGCGCCGTTAAAGAACGCGATGACGGCGTTTATTCCCACGCCGAAGCCAATACCTACGGCGTTTATAAGGTTCTGCACCGGGAACACGAGCGAGAGCGCGGTCATGGCGTCGTCGCTTATTTTTGATACAAAGAAGCTGTCAACTATGTTGTAAAGGGAGTTCACCAGCATTGACAGAACCATCGGCAGAGCCATGGACATAAGCAGCGGGAACACCGGTTTTTCCTTCATGAATTTTGAATCCATCAGACCTCCAAGTTTAATTCCGGACATTAAAAAGCCACACGACCGATGATGTCGTGTGGCGAAAAGATGATCAGATCCGGAAAAATCCACATTAAAATTTTCTGTATGATTATATCATAGAAATCCGGATATGTCAAGTGGTTCACATCGTGTAGAAACGGAGTCCGTCCGCGGAGAATTTCAGCGATATCCCGCGTCCTCCGAAATACTGCGTAAGGTATTCGTGAAGCTCCGGGCTGCTGCTGTTCATACAGAAATTCTGTCCGCCGCAGGAATCGCGGTAGTGAAGCTCGGCAGAAAACCGCTCTGAGACCTGCTTTTTCAGCTCGGTCATTTCTGCCAGTGTAATTACTCGTCTTGCCATTTGTCCTCCTTAAACTGCGTTGTATTTGTCCTCGCAGCTTCTCATTGCAAGGATAGTGTCTGTTATAAGTTCGTCCAGCGTTACCCCCATCAGCTCCGCACCACGCTCTATGACCTCGCGGGAACAGCCGGCGGCAAAGTTCGCGGACTTATACTTTTTCTTCACGGATTTCAGCTCGATGTCCTGAACCGACTTCGACGGGCGCATGAGAGCCGCGGCGCCGATAAGTCCCGTAAGCTCGTCAACGGCGTACAGCACCTTCTCCATTTCGTGTTCGGGCTTTATATCAACGGTCAGCTGCCAGCCGTGGCTTGCTGTGGCGTGAATTATACGTTCGTCTATCCCACAGCTGCGCATTATCTCCTGCTCCCTTATGCAGTGCTGCTCCGGGTACATCTCGAAATCCAGGTCGTGCAGAAGTCCGACAATTCCCCAGAAATCAGCTTCATCGCCGTATCCGAGCTTCTCAGCATACCAATGCATGACTCCTTCGACTGTCACGGCGTGCTTCAGATGGAATGCGTCTTTGTTGAATTCCGTTAGGAGCGCCCAGGCTTCATCACGGGTAAGTGTTCCGGACATGGTTTATTTCTCCTTTTTAATCTTACAAAGCCTATCAAAACTATATGTATAATATACACCTTTTCACGACGTTTGTCAATAGCCTTTTATAAAAAAGAATGCGTATTGCATGAATTTATGCAAATGCACCGTTTAAGCATGTCCGGGGGCGAAAAAATGTGCTAAGCTTATAAAATACGCGTGCGATTATTGACTTTTGGGGACAGGTGTGTTATAATGACTATTAAATCAGTAGGTCAAGTGAGTATTGACTGTACATATAGAAAAAGGGACGGGTAATACATTGGAACGCTTTGTATGTGTGAGCATAAATTATAAACGCTGCGGCGAAGAGATACGCGGTGAATTCACGCCGGAGGCAGAGCGCCGCGCTGAGTTCGCAGCACTGCACGCGGAATACAGCCCGGTGCTTCTGTGCACATGCTGCCGCACGGAGCTGTACATGACCGGAAGCACTGACATTGCCGTCAGTCTGCTTTCGGAGCTGAGCGGCGTTCCGGAGGGACGTGTGCGCGGCTATTCAATGCAGTTCGACGGGGAGGGCGCGGTGCGCCATCTCTTTAAGGTTGCAAGCGGGATAGACTCCGCGATAGTCGGCGAGGACGAGGTGCTCGGACAGCTCAAGAACGCGTACGCATTTTCAGCGGAGAGGATACATCTTTCCGATAGAATGAACATAATATTCCAGAGTGCAGTCACCACCGCGAAGCGCATAAAAACGCAGACCGCGATATCCAAGACATCTGTTTCTCACGCTACGCTTGCGGCGAAGCTCGCGGCGCATTTCGTCCAGGAGCCGGTCGTCATGCTTATCGGCGCCAGCGGAAGCACTGGAACAAGTCTGCTGAAAAACCTGCTGTCCTACAAAAACGTCCGGGTGCTTGCAACTATGCGCTCCCACAGCGGTGCAGTCGTGCTTCCGGAAAGTCCGTCACTGACGGTCGTTCCGTATGAGGAGCGCTACGAATACGTACGGCAGTGCGACTGCGTTATCTCAGCGACTACAAGTCCGCATACGGTCATTACGGTGGACAGGCTGGAAACGCCCTGCAAGCCGCAGCTGTTCATAGACCTTGCTATACCACGGGACATAGACCCGGAAGCGGCGGATATCCCAGGGATAACGCTGCGCAGCGTGGATTATTTCCAGGAGCTTGCCGCCGGAAACGACCAGCTGAAGCACGACAGCGTTGAGCAGGCAAAACAGATGATAACTGAGGATATCGACGAGCTGAAAAAAACGCTGCTTATGCACGATATACAGCCGGAGCTGCGCGGCTCCGGGGCGCTTTCCGGAATGTCAGCGGAGGAGCTTTTCTACAAACTGCGCTCCGGACTTGACAGCGGCGCTTTCAGCGCGGTGGCAGAGGTCGTAAGAGGACTAGGAGGTAAGTGAATGCCGTATTTTCCATTCTTTGCGGATATAACCGGGCAGCCCTGCCTGATAGTCGGCGGCGGCAGGATAGCGCTGCATAAGATAAGGAAGCTTCTTCCGTTCTCGCCGGAAATACACGTCGTTGCGGAGGATATTTCCCCGGAAATAACGGAGATCTCCGGGATTCACACGGCACAGCGAAGATTTACCGACAGCGACCTTGACGGAATGATGTTTGCCATAGCTGCGACGGACGATCACGGAGTAAATACGCATGTTTCAAGGCTGTGTAAGTTGCGCAGGATACCATGCAATGCCGTGGACGATCCGGAGAACTGCACGTTTTTCTTTCCGGCTCTGGCGCAGTGCGGGGACATCACTATAGGAGTTTCAACGGCTGGGAAAAGCCCGCTGATGGCAGCGGAGTTACGCCGCCGGGCAGAGCAGATCATCACGCCGGAGATGGCGGAAATATGCTCTCTGATGGGTTTTATCCGCCCGTATGTGCGCGAAAGATTCCCGGAGGAAAAGCAGCGTGCCCGTGTTATGGCGGCGGCACTGGAGTACTGCTCCGGCGGTGACGTCCCCGATGAAGAGCAGCTGATGAGATTTATAGATTTGCTGGAGATAAACGTATGACGATAAGGATAGGAACACGCCGCAGCAAACTGGCTCTGGCACAGACGGCGATGGTCGCGGCAGCTCTCAGTGAGAGATTTCCCGGAACTGAGATACAGCCCGTGGAGATAGTCACCCACGGCGACCGCGTTCTCGACAAACCGTTGGACAAGATAGGCGGCAAAGGCGTTTTCGTGGAGGAGATAGAGCAGGCGATGCGCAGCGGCGATATTGACATCGCAGTACACAGCGCAAAGGATCTCCCGGTGCAGCTTGGCGAGGGTCTGGAGATCGCCGGGGTGCTTCCACGGGGCGACAGCCGCGACATGCTGATAACCCGGCGTGACTCCAGATATTCCGTCAGCGATAGGTTTACTGTCGGGACTGGCAGTCTGCGCCGCCGCCGTAATCTTGCGGCGTTGTATCCGAACGTGGATTTCGCGGATATCCGCGGAAACGTGGATACCCGGCTGCGCAGGCTTTCGGACGGTGAATACGACGGGATAATCCTGTGCGCCGCAGGAATAAAGCGTCTTGGATTGTCGCTGGATGGATTCTCCGTCCGGGAGTTCAGCTGCCGCGAGTTCATCCCGGCACCGTGCCAGGGGATCATCGCAGCGGAGTGTAAGTCCGGAAGCGCCGCCGCTGAAATGCTCCAAATGATATCCGATAAGAATACGACGCTGTGCTTCGCGGCGGAGCGGGAAATAATCGCGGCGCTCGGCGCGGACTGCACCGTACCGGTCGGAGCTTATACGGAGATAAACGACGGCGTCATGGATATCATAATTTCCGGGAGGACCGGGAAAACGGCGTCTGGAAACTGTCCGCCGGAGAATTATTCACAGAAGATAAAGGAGTTGACCGCACAGCTATGACAGGACGAGTTACACTGGTCGGAGCGGGCTGCGGCAGCTTTGACCTTATAACGCTCCGGGGACGTAATGCACTGGCTCAGTGCGATACCGTGATATACGACAGCCTTATCGACGGCAGACTGCTGGATTTTTGTCCGCAGTCGGAGAAAATATGCGTTGGCAAGCGCGCCGGACAGCATTCCGCCATTCAGGAGGAGATAAACTCGCTGCTGGTGGAAAAGGCGCTTTCCGGCAGGAACGTTGTTCGGTTAAAGGGTGGTGATCCGTTCGTTTTCGGCAGGGGCGGCGAGGAAATACTGGAGCTTAAGAAGCACGGAATACCATTCGCTGTGGTTCCGGGAGTTACCTCCAGCGTTGCAGTGCCGGAGCTTGCCGGAATTCCGGTGACTCACCGGCGAACCGCCCGCAGCTTTCATGTGATAACCGGGCACACTGCGGACGGCTGCACTCCGGAAAAGCTGGAACAGTATGCGAAAATCGGAGGTACGCTGGTGTTTCTGATGGGTCTGAATTCCCTGGTGGATATTGCTTCCGGGCTTATTTCCGGCGGAATGTCCCCGGAAACTCCTGCGGCGGTGATATCCAATGGAGCGACTATCCGTCAGCATACGGTAAGGGCGCCGCTTTCCGGAATTGCGGAGGCGGCTCGGACGGAGGGACTTCCTGCTCCGGCGGTGATTGTGATAGGAGATACGGCGGCGTACGATTTTTCAGCGACCTACGCTCCGACACTGGACGGAGTGACTATCGCGGTCGTATCCTCGCCGGACACAGGGCGCAGGATTGCGGACGGTCTGAACTCCCTGGGCGCATATGCGTTCCGCGCCGGGGGGATGGAGCTTCGGGAAGTGCGTAGCGGCGCGGTGGACGACGCGCTTTCACGGATCGGGGAATACACCCATATAGCGCTTACAAGTCCTAACGGCGCGCGTATTTTCTTGCAGAAACTCCGGGAGAAGCGTATTGACCTGCGCGGACTTTCCGGGCTGCGTTTCGCGGTTGTGGGAAAAGGCACGGCGGCAGTCCTGGAGCAGTCCGGGATATATCCGGAGCTTATGCCTCAGGATTACAACACCGCGGCGCTCGGAAGAGTGCTTTGCAGTGAACTGACAGTAACTGACAGGCTGCTGATAATGCGTTCGTCCGAAGGCTCTCCGGAGCTTTCGTTGATGCTGGACGACGCCGGAATAAGGTACGATGATGTGACGATATATGAACCGGTGTACTTAGCAGGAAGCGCAGTGGACTGCGATTTCGCGGTGTTTACAAGCGCCGGAGCAGTACGGGGATTCTTCGCTGATGGCGGTTTGCTTTCCGGAGATACAGTTCCAGTTGCAATAGGGAATGTCACCGCGGAGGAACTTAAAAAACACGGTGTTGAGCGTTGTCTTATCCCGGCGGAAAGCAGCGCCGACGGAATTATAAACAAAATATTGGGGGCAGTAATATGCAGAGATTCAGACGACTCAGAGTAAATTCGGCAATGCGAAGAATGGTGAGGGAAACCAGGCTTGACCCGGCGGAGCTGATATATCCGATATTCGTCGCAGAGGGCGAGAACATAAAGACTCCCGTGGACTCCATGCCGACGGTGTATCAGTATTCCATCGACAAACTTGAGGAGATACTCCCGCAGATATCGCAGAGCGGCATTTCCGGACTTCTCATATTCGGTATACCGGCGCATAAGGACGCCCGCGGCACCGAAGCCTACAATGACGATGGAATAACCCAGCGCGCCATAAGATACATAAAGGCGCACTATCCCGATATGATAGTCATAGCGGACGTGTGCCTGTGCGAGTACACCGACCACGGTCACTGCGGACTTATCTGCGGCTGCAAGATATTAAACGACGAAACTCTGCCGCTGCTTTCCGCAATGTCCGTAAGCCTTGCAAAGGCGGGCGCGGATATCATCGCTCCCTCCGACATGATGGACGGCCGGGTTGCGGCTATCCGCGAGGCTCTGGATGAGAACGGATTCACTGACATTCCGATAATGGCGTACAGTGCGAAGTTTGCTTCCGGGTATTATTCTCCGTTCCGTGACGCGGCGCATTCTGCGCCTGGATTCGGCGACAGAAAGACCTATCAGATGGATCCCGCGAACGGCAGGGAAGCGCTCCGGGAGATCAAGGACGATATCCTTGAGGGTGCGGACATGGTAATGGTGAAGCCCGCGCTTGCTTATCTTGACGTGCTGAAATCCGCCCGGGAGCGCTTCGACCTGCCGCTTGTTGCGTATAACGTCAGCGGCGAGTTTTCGATGGTCAAGGCGGCGGCGCAGATGGGCTGGATAGATGAGCGCCGCATAGTAATGGAGAATCTCACGGCGATAAAGCGTGCCGGAGCGGATATAATCATAACCTATCACGCGCTTGACGCCGCCGCATGGATAAAGGAGGAAGCATGAACACACATAATTCCGAGCGGCTCTACGAAAGAGCCTGCAGATTCATGCCCGGTGGAGTGAACAGCCCGGTGCGTGCCTGCCGTTCGGTAGGAATGTCGCCGCTTTTCATCGACCACGCGAGCGGCTCAAAGATTTACGACGAGGACGGGAACGAGTTCATTGACTACATCTGCTCCTGGGGACCGAATATCCTGGGACACGCAGTCCCGGAGGTAACGCAGGCGGTAAAGGCGGCGTGCGACCGCGGACTTACGTTCGGTGCCTGCCACAAAGGCGAGATAGAGCTTGCAGAGCTTATTCAGAAGCACTTCCCGTCAATGGAGATGCTGCGCCTGGTGAATTCCGGAACGGAAGCCGTAATGAGCGCCATAAGAGCCGCCAGGGGATTTACCGGACGGGATAAGATAATCAAGTTCGAGGGATGTTATCACGGGCATTCCGACGGGCTTCTGGCGAAAGCGGGTTCCGGGCTTATGACCCACGCGATACCCTCCGGTGCGGGAGTTCCCGCCGGATACACCGAAAACACGCTGCTTGCGAGATACAACGACGAGGCTTCCGTCGAGAAGCTGTTTACCGCTTGCGGGAACAAGATCGCAGCGCTTATCGTTGAGCCGTGTGCAGCTAATATGGGCGTTGTCCCGCCGAAGCCGGGATTTCTGAAATTCCTGCGGGATATCACGGAGAAATACGGCGCTGTGCTGATATTCGACGAGGTCATAACCGGATTCCGCCTGTCTGACGGCGGCGCACAGAAGTACTATGGAATAACGCCGGATATGACCACGCTGGGAAAGATAGTCGGCGGCGGCATGCCGCTGGCGGTCTACGGTGGAAAGCATGAGATAATGGAGTGCGTAGCGCCGCTCGGCTCGGTCTACCAGGCGGGTACGCTTTCGGGAAATCCCTGCGCGGTTGCGGCGGGAATCGCGCAGCTGAAGCTTATCGAGAGCACTTCCGATTTGTACGCGCGTATAGACTACAGCGCGGAAAGGCTGTACAATGCGTATCGGGAAGCAGGGCTGAACGTCAACCGCTGCGGCTCGCTGCTGACGGTGTTCTTCACGGACGAACCGGTGACTGACTACGACGCTTCAGTGAAATGCGATACCGCGAAATTCGCAGAGTACTGGCGGCATATGCTCGGCTGCGGAATATACGCGGCTCCGTCGCAGTTCGAAGCGATGTTCGTGTCCTACGCGCATTCCGACGAGGACATCGAAAGGACTATCCAGGCGGTAGGGACGCTGAAAGTGTAAAATATATAAGGGAGGGAACGACCTCCCTTATTTTTTTCATGACATAGAAACGCTCCGGTCACATCGCATGACCGGAGCTGCATTTTACTGGTTTTTGATATCCTTTTTGTTGACGGAAGCAACGCAGAAGTCAATGCGTTCGTTCTCGTCCTCTTCGTCGCCGTTGGAGCCGGTAAGTGCAATCTCCTTGGTCGGATCAATGCCATCGACTGCGGTAACTGCCGCTTCTCCGGTGGCTGCGCCGGGAACTCTGAACTTTGTGATATCCAGCGGTTCAATGGAGGTCTCCACGGGCTTTTCGAGCTGCGGTACCCACTCATAGGGAACGCGGTACGCACGGTAGATCATGTTGCATTTGAAGTTTCCGCCAAAGGACTTGAAGTACGTGTTGACGTATTCCCAGACGATCTCATGATCGGGAGTAACTTCGAGCAGATGTCCGTCAGAGCCTTCGGTGATGAGCGTGTTTCCGTTCGGCAGGCGCTGTGCGGAGCTGATGTAGGAACTGTAGAACTTGGAAGCGTCCGTAAACAGGAAGTTTCCAGCCTCCAGAGGAGTGTACTGCCATGTTATCTCCAGCGTAACCGGGTTGAACTGGAGCACTCTTGAATAATCACGGTGCGCGTTGTTCACGCCGGTAAGTGAAGCCGGGTTCGGAACGCCGTAACCGCCCTCGCCGCCGTTGTCGAATACCAGCAGGTCGCCTTCGCCGGGGAGTCCCTTGGGTATCATGTGAAGGTGGTGCTGACCGATTATCCAGCCGAGCTTCTTGGTTGCTTCGCTCTCGTTGAAGTCAGGACCTACGCGCCATACGATCTTTCCGGTGGATCTCTCAATTATTGCGAGTATGTTGGAGTTACGCGCGTCAAAGATGATATTGTCCGGGTGGAAGCGTGTGTCTCCGGCATCGTACCACTTGTTCTCGCCGAGGGTGGAGAAGTTGTTTATGTGCATCCAGTCGCCGCCGGCTTCCTCGTGGAGTCCGGGGTTTCTGAACAGTACGTTCTTCGCCGCCTCGTCGAAGCCCAGCTCGTCGAAATGGTCGGAAGCGCGCCAGCTCCAGAGGATATTGCCCTCCCAGTCAACTTCGATTATCTTGTCATCAATAAGGCGCTTGTCGGAGATGTTGTGATTATAGAGGTTCTCATGTGTGAGGATAAGCGTCCTGCCGCCGTCAGTGCGCGGCTCTCCGCCAGGATAGTAGTATCCGACGGTGCTTCCCTCGCGCTGGTAGTCGTGGTGCTGGCGAGCCATGTAAACAGGCTCCTTGCCGGGGTCTGCGACAAGCTCGGTCTTGTCGAACTTCCAGACGATATGACCGTCCCAGTCAACCTGGACAAGGTCGATCTGATCCTGGTATGCATATTTGCCGCTGCGGGCACCAGTGGTGCCCATTACATAGCCGCCGGGGAGGATCTTGTTCGGAAATCCTCCAAGACCAGCCCAGAGCTTCACCTCATTGCCGTTCATGTCGATTAGAAGCGCGCCCTTACTTGAGGGGAAAATCGTATAACCACCGTAAGCCTTGTCTTTGTTGAAAATCGTAACTCCGGTAGGATAAATGCTCGGATAACCCATGATTGATCTCCTTTCTTACTGCTGAACGCCGGAAAGATCGACGTCTGTGTTCTCTGGGAATGCCTTTTCTGCTGCTGCGGTGTAATAGAACTGTCTGATGTTGTATTTGGTCGGGAACTTACCGTGCTCGAATGCCCATGCATTCACTTCGTCGAGGTGCGCCGCCGCACTTTCGGAAAGTCCGAATTTAATTGTATAGCGCTTCCAGTTAGACTTAAAGATATCCTCGTCAATGCCGAATTTTGCGGATATCGCCTTTGCCGACTCGTCAAGATTGTCGTTGATGTATTGTGCGCTCTCGTTCAGCGCCTTGAGGTAATCTGCCAGCAGGTCGGTATTGTTCTCTGCGAAATTCTTGGTGGTGATGAGGTATGCTGATATTCTTATGTCAACGTCCTTGGAATCTGCGACCTTTATCCAGCCTTCGTTTTCAACTTTCTCCACCATTGCGCCGCTGGTAACTATCGCGGAAGCGTTTACGTTGTGGATAACGCCGAGTATAGTGGAAGCGTCTGCCGCGTTTACGGTGTTCTGCTTGTCGGGGTCAAGTCCGAGGTAGGTCTGCGCCTGCCAGTTGTAGTATTCGCTGACTGTGCCGATATTTGTTATCCAGCCCTCGCTGCCGTCCAGGGAAGTGATATCGTCCGCATATTTGGGAGCGACGTAAATTCCGCCGTCCGTAGATACACTGGAGGAAAGGTCGGAAGCAATGACCAGGTTAGTGGCTTCCAGGGTATTTCCAAAGCGGTTGGCTGCTGCAAAGTCCGCAAGAAGTCCGATATCCGCCGTGCCTGTTACCACGGAGTCAACAGTGTTTATGCCTGCAACGAACTCGGTCGCCTGGAGCGTTATGCCGTACTTTTCGAAAATCCCCTGCTGTGTGCCGATATATCCTGCGTACTGATCCGGCTCACCGGTCATGTTAGCAACGCGGATAGTACGCAGCTCAGTGCCGTCAGAAGCGGTCTGGGAGCCGCCGTTATTCCCAGCGCATGCGGTCAGCAGGGAAGTGGAAACTGCAAGTGCCGCTGCGGTCTTGAATATGTTATGTATCTTCATGATAATTCTCCTTTATTTAACGCCGAAATGCCTGAGGAATTTCTTGCCGATGAGCAGGAGCAGTCTGTCGGCAACGAAGCCGATTATCGCCAGAGTGACGATGCCTGCAAACGCCCAGCTTGTCTTATAGTAGAGCTTTGAACTGTTGATGAGGTATCCCAGACCGTCGCTGCCGACCAGCATTTCCGCTGCGATGACGCAGATGAAAGCGGAACTGAGTCCCAGCCTTACGCCGGTGTAAACGTTGGATACCGCGGAGGGAACGACTACAGTGAAAAACGTGCGTGCTTTCTTTGCGCCCATGCAGGAGGCTGCTTCCACCAGGTATGGGTCGGTTGTGGCAACGCCTGCGATGGTGTTGACGAAAACCGGGAAGAACGCCGCGTAGAATATCAGCGCTACCTTGGATTCTTCGCCGACACCGAACCACATCAGGAACAGCGTGGTCAGCGCGATTGCCGGAACGAACCGGAAGAAGCTGAGTATAGGCTCAACCAGCCAGCGCACCGGACGGAAGTTACCGACCAGAAGTCCCAGCGGGACTGCGAATGCTATCGCCATTGCCCAGCCTTTTACGACACGGCCCAGGCTGGCGGCGATATCCGCCCAGAGAGTGCCATTCTGTGCGAGCAGCACCATGCTGTCGATGGTCTCAAGCGGGCTTGGCAGGAAGTACTCGTCATATGCCAGGGAGCCAAGTCCCCATATCGCGATTATTACCGCCCAGGATACCACGCCGCTGCGGAGTATCTTCTGGAGAGCGGCTGAGAATTTCTTGTTCTTTTCCATGACGCGCCCTCCTTAAATGTAGTAGATGTCGGAAACGTCCAGCGCCTTGTTTACGATTATTTCGGTGCTGTTGTTCTCAACAGTGTAAAGCTTCTTAATGAAAATTTTAACGTTGTCACCCTTGTGAAGTCTGGGGAGGTTAAGCGGATATTTTCCGATGACCTGTATGTCTCCGATATCCGCGACAACTTCGAATGCGTTTCCGCGGAATGATACGCTGCGTACCACAGCGTCCTCCATTGCGCTTTCAAAATCGTGGTGTCCGTTGTCCTCAAATTTGTGTATCTCGATAAATTCCGGGCGGACGAGGGCGCTTTTGTTTTCTCCGGTGGGAAAGCCTTTCAGTCTGCCGAAGTCCTCTATCATAACTGACTGCCCGATGAACTGTGCGACGAACGCAGTTTTAGGTTCGAGATATATTTCCGAGGGAGTACCGACCTGTTCCACTCTGCCACGGTTTGTAATTACGATCTCGTCCGCGACCTCTATTGCTTCTTCCTGGTCGTGGGTGACGAAGATGCTTGTTATACCGATCTTGTCGATGGTTTCGCGGAGCCATGTGCGAAGCTCCTTGCGTACCTTGGCGTCGATAGCCGCGAAAGGCTCGTCAAGAAGCAGCAGCTCCGGCTGTGGGGCGAGCGCCCTTGCGAGGGCTATTCGCTGGCGCTGACCACCGCTGAGCTGGTCGGGATAGCGCTTTCCGACATCTGGAAGTCCCACAAGCTCCAGAAGCTCGTTCACACGGTCGTTTATGAACTTCTTGTCCTTTTTCTGGACCTTCAGTCCGTAAGCGATGTTTGCATTTACCGTCATGAACGGGAACAGCGCGTAATTCTGGAACACGAATCCGATGCCGCGTTCGCTTGAGGGAACCGCATTGACGTTGCGTCCGTTTATGTATATGTCGCCGGTGTCCTGCTTTTCGAGTCCGGCGAGCATTCTGAGGATCGTAGTCTTTCCGCTGCCGCTGGGACCGAGAAGTCCGACCAGCTTGCCCTTTTCAAGTCCGAAGCTTACATCATCGGAGGCTTTGAAGTCGCCGAAGCTTTTGTTGATATTTTTTAGTTCAATGTACATCTCTGTCACTCCTGATCGTTATTTACTGTGAGGAGATCACACCGGACATCGGCCGAACCGGAAATTCCTGCGGAGCAGGATAGTAAAAATCGTACCCATAACCTTTAACCTCAATCTCTATAAGTAATAGTAAAACTATCAACTTACTATGTATTTGCTTTTTGTCTATTATAACCCCGACCCGGTGATTTGTCAACTGTTTTTTTGGATTTTCCGGCAATTTGTAGTAAGGTACACAAATCGACAGATTATTCCGTGATAATTTGGCAATAATCACAGTGTTTGAAAATCACCATAAAATCTCTTGACAAGCAGCCCGAAACATGGTATAATCAGTAAAACCTATCAATGAGATAGGAAAGATATGTATTTATCTTACAGGAGGATAACACAATGCTTACTGAACTCACAAATCAGAACTATAACGAAGTATTTTCCACCGAAAAGCCGTTGGTGGTTGAATTTTATTCGCCCACCTGCACCCACTGCAAGCGCACAGAAGCCGGACTTAAAGAAGTAGCTGAGGAGCAGGGCGAAAACGCAGTGATCGCTAAGTGCGATATAACCGCAAATCCTGCTCTGGCTCAGCAGTACGACGTAACTCAGCTGCCGACGCTGCTCTTTATGAAGAACGGAGATATCCGTGAAAAGCTGGTCGGCTTCACTCACAAGATGATAATCGCCGAGAATATCAAGAAGCTTGGCTGATAACTGTAGGGCGGATCCTGTATCCGCCCTTTTACATTCAAAAGCGGATACGGTTTTCACCTGGTCAGTCCGTTAGCTGGGAGGGAAGCGCCCTCCCATTTTTATTCGGCGTTCAGATACTTCTCCGCGGAGGTAACGGCATTTGCTCCGTCCGCAGCCGCTGTGATCACCTGCCGCAGCGGAGTTGTGCGGATATCCCCGGCGGCGAAAATTCCGGGAACGGAGGTCACGCAGTCCTCCCCGGCGCGGACATATCCGCTTTCAAGTTCACAGATACCCTCCAGCGGAGCCGTGTTCGGAACGCTGCCTATCGCAACGAAAATTCCGTCGACGTCAAGGTGCTTCTGTTCGCCGTTCTGGATGTAGTTTATTCCGTCCGCGGAGCCGTCGCCGGTTATCTCATTCAGTGCCGCACCGAGCACCGGAAAGACGTTCCCGGCTTCCGAAACGCGCTTCTGAAGGCTCTTGTTCGCGCGGAATTCCTCCCGGCGGTGTACAAGGTACACTGTCTTTGCGAGCTTCGAAAGATACAGCGCGTCGCCGAGTGCGGTATCTCCGCCGCCGATAACGGCAACGGTCTTTTCCTTATAAAAGAACCCGTCGCATACCGCGCAGTAGGATATGCGCTGCTTGTCGTCACCGGGAACTCCCGGTTTACGGTGAGAGGCTCCAGCGGCGTAGATTATCGATCTGGCTCTTTCAGCCTTCCCGTCGGCGAACTGAACGACCCAGTTATCACCGGATTTTTCCAGCCCGGTGACTTCGCCCTCGATGAATTCCGTGCCGAGCTGCTCTGCGTGGCTGCGGAATTTCTCGCCAAGGTCGTAACCGCTTATCCCCGGAAGTCCGGGATAGTTGTCAACCTGCTCAGTTACTGCGATCTGCCCGGTGCCCATGTAGTCCTTTTCTATGACCGCAAGCTCCATCAGAGCGCGTTTTCCGTATATCGCAGCGGATAACCCGGCGGGTCCGCTACCTATTATTAATATATCGTACATATTTGCCTCCTTGCTTATAAAACCTATCGGATAGGTATAGTTTACATTATTTCGCCACTTTTGTCAATAGGGTTATTATTCCCGCAGTGTCCGGAAGTATCGTGAAAACCTTTTGCTATAATGCCTGGAAGATTTTTTTGTTGAAATGATATAAAAAATTTATAACAAGCTATAAATTTTTCAGATAACGAAATTCCGTAAAACCTATTGACTTTATATGCATTGTAGTGTATAATGAAAAACATAAAAACACGGAGGTGTTCAGATGGAATTCAACACGCGGCTGTTGCATGGCGGCTTCGGAACTGACAGAGCGACTGGTGCGACGATGGCTCCTATTTATCAGGTGAGCGCGTTTGCGCAGGAGTCGGCGGAAAAGCTTGAGGCGGTTTTTAATAACCGTGCACCTGGCTTCGCTTACACCAGAATAAGCAATCCGACGGTGGCTTCATTTGAAACACGGATGAACGCCCTTGAAAAGGGAATAGGTGCGGTAGCCTGTTCCTCAGGAATGGCGGCGGTCACGATGTCGCTGCTTAACATTCTGGAATCCGGCGACGAGGTGATAGCGGGTGCAGGGCTGTTCGGAGGGACGATAGACCTTTTTGGCGACCTTAAGGCATTCGGTATTACGACCCGCTTTGTCGAGCATGTAACAGTCGAAGAGATCTCCGCGAACATCACCGACCGCACAAAGGCGGTTTTTGCAGAGCTTATCGGAAATCCGGGGCTTGAGATCGTGGATATCAAGGCGGTATCCGCGCTCTGTCATGAGCATGGTATCCCGCTGATACTGGACAGCACGACAGCTACTCCGTATCTTATAAGACCGTTTGAATTCGGTGCGGATATCGTAGTGCACTCCACGTCCAAGTACATAAACGGCGGTGGAAATTCCATCAGCGGCGTGATAATCGACAGCGGCAAGTTCAAGTGGGATTTCGGCAGATACAAGGGACTGGCGGAGTACAAAAAGCTCGGCGCCCTGTCGTATCTCGCGAAGCTCCGCAGCGGTATCTGGCGTAATTTCGGCGCATGTCTTGCTCCGATGAACGCGTTCATGAATTCCGTCGGTATGGAAACCCTGGGACTGCGTATGGAGCGCTGTTGTGAGAATTCTCTTGCACTCGCGGAGTTCTTCCGGGACTGCGGCGGCATTGAACCGAATTACCCGGCGCTTGACGACAATCCGTATTATGAGCTGTGTAAGGAGCAGCTCGGCGGAAAGGGCGGCGCGATACTCACGATACGTGCAGGCAGCAAGGAACGCGCATTCAGGCTGATAAACGCGCTGAAGCTCGCGACTAACGCCACCAACATCGGCGACGTCCGGACGCTGGTTATCCACCCGTCCAGCACGATATACGCCCACGGCAGCGAGGAGCAGAAACGCCATGCCGGGGTGTTTGAGGATACTATAAGAATAAGCGTTGGTATAGAAGATAAAGAAGATCTCATAGCCGATTTCAAGCAGGCTGTGGAATGTCTGGGATAAGGAGAACGAATATGGCAGTTGATTATTCAACACTAAAAAAGGGCGGATTCATGCGCCAGAAGCAGAAGAACAACTTTTCACTGCGACTCAGGGTAGTCGGTGGAAATCTCACCGCCAAGCAGCTTGCAACGATCGCGGAGGTATCCGATAAGTTCGGCGAGGGATATGTTCACCTGACCTCCAGACAGAGCGTTGAAATTCCATTCATAAAGCTGGACAACATCGACGAGGTGAAATCCGCTTTGGCTCTGGGAGATGTTGAGCCGGGAGTATGCGGACCGAGAGTACGTACCATCACTGCCTGTCAGGGCGAGGCGATATGCCCCAGCGGCTGCATAGATACATATGCGCTTGCCAAGGAGCTGGACGACAGATACTTTGCCCGGGAGCTGCCGCATAAGTTCAAGTTCGGTATCACAGGCTGCCAGA
>CAKSHT010000032.1 GCA_934457235.1 uncultured Oscillospiraceae bacterium | reverse complement strand
TCGCCATAGGCGGTGGCATAGGCGCGTCCGTCATAACGAGCCAGTATTTCGGCGCGAAGAACTACGCAAAAATGCGGCACTTCACAGTCGGACTGCTGAAGCCCGGCGTAATCCTGGGAATCATCGTGGTCCTGCTTATGGCGCAGCCGCACCTTTCCGCTATCATGATTATGGGTATGATCATGGTATGCATGCTGTACATCGGCGGAATCAATATCCGCTATGCGGTAATGGCGCTCGTGGCGGGAGCTGTTCTGCTGCTGATCGCGCTTATGTTCTCGGACTATACATACTTCTGGGACAGAATCGTCAATACCTTCGATCCCCTGGCGGATCCCACAAAGGATACCTACCAGACATATCAGGCGGTACTTGCAGTAGGATCCGGAGGACTCTGGGGCAAGGGCTTCGACAATTCTACACAGAAATACTACTACCTGCCGGAGGCGCAGAACGACTTCGTTTACGCCGTATGCTGCGAGGAATTCGGATTCATCGGCGGAGTTGTTATAATCCTGCTGTTCCTGATATTCGTGTTCCGCGGGTTCTATATCGGCAGAAAATCCGACGACCGTCTTGGGCTTATGCTGGCTACGGGAATTTCATTGCAGGTCGGATTGCAGGCGTTCCTTAATATAGGCGTAAACGTGTCCGCAGCGCCGAATACCGGAATTTCAATGCCGTTCTTCAGTTATGGCGGTACGGCGCTGTTCATGTTGCTGTGCGAGATAGGGCTAATGCTCTCGATATCCAGGCGCGCAAAGCTGAACTAGCGTGCCGCTGAGAATAAAAAACGAAAGGTGAAAACTGAAATGAAAGCGATATTTGCTGCCGGCGGCACCGCCGGACATATCAACCCGGCGCTTGCCATAGCCGACAAGCTCAAGAGCGTATTCCCGGAGGCTGAGATACTGTTCATAGGCACTCCGCAGGGCATGGAGGCACGTCTTGTCACAAAGGCAGGCTACAATTTCGCGCCGGTGGAGATGGCGGGATTTCAGCGGAAGCTTTCCATACAGAACATCGGAAGAAACGCCAAGGCGGCGTATTTATACCTGTTTGCTGCTAAACGCGCAGTCCGCAGGATACTAAAGGACTTCAAGCCGGATATCGTGATCGGTACCGGCGGATACGTCACAGGAACAGTTCTTGGACAGGCGGCTGCGATGGGAATAAAGACCGTCACCCACGAAAGCAACTCCTATCCTGGCATGGCGACCAGAATGCTTGCAAAGAAAGCGGATAAGATACTGCTCGCCACCGCGGACGCTGAGAAGTATCTCAGCAGCACCGAACACTGTGTCGTTACGGGTAATCCGCTACGCTCCAACATTGAGATTGAGGAGCGTTCCGCAGCAAGGAAGCGTCTGGGACTCCCCGACCAGTTCACGATACTCTCGTTCGGCGGAAGCCTCGGCGCGAACCGCATAACTGAGGCAGTCGCGGAGCTTATCGCCTGGGAGGAAAAGACCGGCGGGATAAATCACATTCACTCCTACGGCGGAAAGGGCAAGGATCTGTTTTACGGCGCCCTGGAGCAGAGCGGAGCGCATGAGGACAAGTCAAAGCACATCTTCCGGGATTACATCGACAATATGTACACCTGCATGTGCGCGGCGGACCTTATAATCTCCCGCGCCGGAGCAATGACGATAACGGAGCTGATGGCGATAGGCAGACCGGCTATCCTGGTGCCCTATCCTAACGCAGCGGAGAACCACCAGTATTACAACGCACTGACCCTCAGCGACGCGCATGCGGCTATCCTTATCGAGGACAAGGACCTTACTAAGGCACGGCTTGTCGAGGAAGTTTCCGCACTTTACGCCGACCGCAGCCGCCTTGCGCTGATGGAGGAGAATTCCCGCCGTTCGGCTAAGAACGACGCGGCAGGCGCTATCCTCAGCGAGATACTCGACCTGCTGGGCGAGGACGCTAAGGCAGAATAACAAAAAAACACCCTCCGGCATACTATGGGAACATAGTAAAGCAGGAGGAGTGATATTATGTCGAACAACCAAAAGCTGGTCATAAACGGAGGACGGAGGCTGGAGGGCGAGATCCGGGTGCACGGCGCGAAAAACAGTGCGCTTCCGCTGCTGGCGGCAACGATATTGGCACACGGCGAGTGCATTCTTCACAACTGCCCCACGCTGACGGACGTTGACGCCGCGTGCAGGATACTTTCCTGCCTGGGGTGCAGGTGCAGCAGGAACGGCAGTACTGTCTGCGTTGACGCTTCAAACGTCTGCGGCGAGGAGATACCGGATAATCTCATGCGTGAGATGAGGTCGTCCATCGTGTTCCTTGGTGCGGTCCTGGGACGTACGCACCGCTGCCGTCTTACGTTTCCGGGAGGATGCGAGCTTGGCGCGCGTCCGATAGATCTGCATCTTGCGGCGCTCCGGGAGATGGGAGCGGAGATAGACGAGCAGCACGGCTGGCTTGAATGTACTGTCCCTGGCGGACTTCGCGGAGCGCGGATAAATCTGTCGTTTCCGTCGGTGGGAGCTACCGAGAACATTATACTTGCGGCGGCGTGCGCCGAGGGAACAACGGAGATACACAACGCAGCGCGGGAGCCTGAGATAACCGATCTCGCGGAGTTCCTGAACAAATGCGGCGCGAAGATCTCCGGAGCCGGCGGAAGCACCATCGTCATTGAGGGAGTGAAGCGTCTGGAGCCTGCGGAGCACAGCGTTATCCCGGACAGGATAGCCGCAGGGACGTATCTCTGCTGCGCTGCCATCACCCGTGGAGAGCTGATACTCACCTGCTGCTGCCAGGAGCATATGACCGGATTTCTTCCGGTGCTGGAGAATATGGGCTGCCGGGTGTATCCCTATGGCAGCGGAAAGCTGTACATAAGCTGCAAACGCAGGCTTACAGCACCTCCGACGATACGCACGATGCCGTATCCGGGATTCCCGACGGATATACAGGCTCCGTTCACGGCGCTGTGTTCAGTTGCCGAGGGAACATCGGTATTTGTCGAGAACATTTTTGAGAACCGCTATCGTCATGTTCCGGAGCTGATAAGGCTGGGGGCTTCCATCAAGGTAGAGGGCAGGGTCGCGGTGGTGCAGGGAGTTACGGGACTTTCCGGGGCGAAGCTGTGTGCCGGAGAGCTGCGCGGCGGGGCGGCGTTAGTTACGGCGGCTCTGGCGGCGGAGGGAACTACTGAGATCTCCGGCGTGGGCTACATCGACCGCGGCTATGAGAGCATAGAAAAGACACTGCGTTCAGTGGGCGCGGATATTTCAAGAACAGGATAACGGGTAATTCCGTTTAAAAGGAGTGCAGCAAATGGAAAAGAACAGCAAGAACGCCCGACATCCGGGTGGTGACCGGCGGGGGAGCGCACAGCCCGCGCGGAATGTTCAGCGTTCCGGCGGCGCGAAGAAGCGCCCGGTGAATTCCCGCCCGCATCAGGAATTTCACCGCGACCCGCGCAGCAGCGGCCGTGCTCCGGCGCAGTCAAGGGAGCAGCGCCGCCGGACGGACCGCGCCTACAGGCAGGCTACGGTACAGCGCGAGGTGAAGAGCCGCAGACGCAGCAGGCGCGGCGGCAATCTCGTGATGTATTATATTCTGGCGGCTGCGGTAATTATAACTGTTCTGATAATTCTTTCGAATACCGTGCTTTTCAGCTGCTCTGCCATCGAAGTCACCGGAAATTCGCGCTACACTGCGCAGCAGATAGTCATGCAGTCTGGACTTGAAACCGGACAGAATCTTCTGCACATAGACGCGTCTGCGGCGGCGAACCGAATTTCCGCGGCATTCCCGTATATAGACAAGGTCGAGGTGCAGAAATCGTTCCCGACGAAAATTAACATCGTCGTACAGGAGGCTGAAAAGTGGTATCAGGTAAGCAGCGGCGGAGTGAACGCGGCGATATCTAGGCTCGGCAGAATAGTGGAGCTTGGAAGCACCGAGGGTCTCACCGTGGTGGAGGGCTATGAGCCTGAGGACCTGGTGCCCGGAAAGATCCTCTCGTCAAAGGACAACGGAAAGACCCAGATACCGGCGCAGATACTTGAAGCAGCCGAGGCGGAGGGAATAACCGGAGTAACACGCATCAACATGACCGACCGATTTGATATCTCCATTGACTGCGGTAACAATATAACGCTCCAGATCGGCGGAATTTCAGACCTGAGCGTAAAGCTCGCGGAGGCGGCGAGCGCCATGGAGATAGAGCGCGCGAACGTTTACATAGACCTTCGCACCCAGGAAAAGATGTTCGTTCGCGACAAGGTGGTGGAGCAGGTGCTTCCGGATATCGGGAATACGTCTGAATCCACGGCGGAAAGCACAGCGGAAGCGGGCACCTCCGAGCAGTGAAGCAGTTAGGTAAAAATCACCAGACTTGTGTCATGTGCTCGGCATAATTTGTCAAAATATTTTTTAAAAAACAGTTGCAATATTTGTTTCTATCTGTTATAATATTAAGTAGTTATATTCGCAGGGGAGTTTGTATTCCGGCGTCAAAAAATCATGGAGGGTAAATAGATGGCATTTGAAATAGATAACCACGATGACGAATTTGTGATGGACGAAGATTTTGAGGATCAGACCAAAATTATGGTCATTGGCGTCGGCGGCGGTGGCGGAAATGCAGTAAGCCACATGGTCGAGGGTGGAATGACCGGTATTGATTACGTTGTTGCCAACACCGATGTCAAGGCTCTGCGCTCCAAGGATGGCAGCCGTATGCGCCGTATCCAGATCGGCAAGAAGCGTACCAAGGGACAGGGCGCAGGCAATAAGCCCCAGGTTGGTCAGGAATCTGCCGAGGAGAACCGCGACGAGCTGAAGGCTGTTATGGAAGACGAGTCCATGGTATTCATCGCTGCCGGAATGGGCGGCGGTACAGGTACCGGTGCGGCTCCGGTCGTTGCAAATATCGCCAAGGAGCTGGGCAAGCTCACAGTCGGCGTTGTTACAAAGCCTTTCGCTTTCGAGGGTCAGGCGAAGATGAACCAGGCGCTTAAGGGTATCGCAGAGATGCGCAAGTACGTTGACTCCCTTATCGTTATCCCGAACGAGAAGGTTAAGGAAATCAGCAACGCCAAGCTCAGCATGATCGACGCTTTCAGAGCAGTTGACAGCGTGCTGTACAAGGCAGTCAAGGGTATCTCCGACCTGGTAAAGGGCGTAGGCTTCATCAGTGTTGACTTTGCGGACGTTACGATGGCTCTCAAGGATTCCGGCATAGCTCATATGGCTATCGGTACCGGTAAGGGCGACAACAAGAACGAGGACGCGCTCGACCAGGTGCTTCACAGCCCGCTGCTTGAGACCTCCATTCTCGGAGCTCGCAGACTTCTTATCAACATCAGCATTCCTACTTCCACCCCCGCGGACGAGGTAGACAGCATCGCTACAGAGATCACCAAGAGCGCATCTCCCGATGCTGAGATCAAGATGGGCATGCAGTTCGATGAGGAGCTGGCAGAGGACGAAGTTTCCATCATCGTTATCGCTACTGATTTCGTGACTGACGAGGACGGAGAGATAATCCCGGCAGACGCTCAGAACACACAGGCGGCTGCTTCCACATCAGGAAGCTTCACTGCTCCGGCGGCTGATTTTGGCGGGGATAACGATATTGACAAGCTCATCAATATCCTGAATTCCAAGTAATCACACAACGAAATATACCTCCAGAAGATCCGCACTGTTTCAGTGTGGGTTTTCTGTCTTTGAAGGTATTTGTTGTTCATATGTATATTGTTGCAGAAAGTCCAAATAAACTACACGTGTCACGTGGATTTTGTGTAAAGAATATAAAGTTGTTAAAAACACTTGAATTTTTCTTTGATTTGATATACAATAAATATATATATAGCGATAAATAGACGCTGTTTATAAATGTGTTGAACCATTGGAGGAATTTATTATGCTTACAAAGCTCAGAAGAGCCGTCTGTGCGGTATGCGCCGTAGCAGTCATGGCGGCGGCTTCCGCGACTGCGGCAGCAGATTACGTTTACAATATTGACGACAGCAAACTCTGCGACGAGATCAATGCAGATACCAAGAACATCAGCGGCAGCGAGGGTTCGTTCGTCACAAAGTTCAGCGACAGCTCCGGCGAGGACTTCCTGTCACTGAGATTCAGACTGTTCAACGAGTTCGCAGACCTGGATTTCTGGAACGACGACAATGTTTCCGTTTCCGTTGATGTAAGACTTGACACCAAGGGCAAGGATGTTGTCGGCTGCATGCCGGCGTTCACAACAAACTGGAGTTGGGTAGATCCGTCGGACTACACCGAGCTGAAGTACGGCGAGTGGATCACCGTCACCGAGAGCGGCAAGCACTTCTATGAGGGCTTCGGAAAGAAAAAGCCGGCGTACATACTGTTCCAGGTAAGAACCAACTGGACAGCTCCGGCACAGGGCGACGTTGAGATCTCCGTTAAGAATTTCCGCATAGTCACCGGTGATTCCACTACTGTCGTGGAGCCTGAGCAGACTACAGCGACTTCTGCAACGACTGCAGACACAACGACAACGGCTTCCTCAGCGGCAGAGCCTACTGACGAGCCTGTTATCGCTACCGTGGAAGCTAAGGCTACCGTAGACGCTTCAACAGCTGAAACTACAGGTACGTCCGACGTTTCTGCTGCCGAGTCCGAAACAAAGGAAGCGGCTGTTACTACCGGCGGGGACGATAGTTCTTCCGCGCCCGAACAGACGACATCTGTAAAACCTGATGACACTTCCATCAACATTCCGGAGATGGAGGGCGAACAGCCTACAAATTATGCTGATTTCTACAAGCAGGAATCTCCGGTAATGATGATCGTTATAATAGTGGGAGTAGCTGCGGTGGTAGTTGTCGGCGCGATCGTCGGTTATATAATCTACAAGAAGAAAAAGTACTATTAATTAAATAATACAGGGAAAAAACGTAATCTGGGAGGGAAGTATGGATAAGGTTGGCAAGAAGAACAACGGCAGTTTCATGGATATCCTGGCTTCAATATTTAAGAATGTCTGGCTGAAGCGCGGCGTCGCCGTGCTGTGCTGGGGATACACCGGGCTGCTGATATGGCTCGCCTGGCTGAATTTCGCGTACTTCCTGGAATACGATAATCCTACCTCGCTGTTCGTGCTCTATGTTTTTGTGAACGTCGCGGCGCTGGCGCTGATGATCTACACCAGGAATCAGGTGATAACGCAGATCAACGCGCTTATCCTGCCGCCGATACTCCTTGTATCGTTTATTCTTGCGTTCGGAAACTGGTACATGCTGCTGCCGCCGCTGTGCGTCCTGGTGGCTATGTTTTTCATCTCCAGGGCGAACGAAACGCTGAAAACAGTGCTGGGAACGATGTATCTGCTGATGTTCGTCATCGGCGCCGCGGCATATATAACAATGACTCTGCTGATGGGCAGGCTCTCGCTCACCGGCGTTGATCTGACGCTCCGTGATACGAATTATGAGGTGATTTCCGAGGACGGCAATTACCGTATCGTCCGCTATGTTGACAAGCCTAACGGCGAGCGCCGCACGGCAAGCTATTACGTCGAGGACGTAAGCAAGGATGTTGAAATACCGTTCGGCAGCGGAAAGCGCGTGCTTGGCTGCGGCTGGGTGCTTACCACAAAGTACACCGGAAAGGACAACGATCCGGTACAATGGGTCGAGGCCACCAAGGACGGTAAAAAAGTCGAGGCGCTTGAGGTCGAGGGCACATTAAAGGAGAATCCCTATCTTGTGGTAGAGGTATCCGCGACCGAGGAGGACGCCACTGAGAGCCACGCCGGGATAACCGCAGAAGCCTCCGCGGTATCCGCTTCAAGCGATACAGCAGAAAGCACCGGCTCAACTGAGCCGGCAACCGCCGAACAGTAAAAGGAGCCTGAATTGGAGAGAGTTCTGAACTTGGCAGGGAAAAACTCAAGCGAGATTTTTCAGCTTCGCTATCCGTTTTCGCTGCTTTCTTTCTGCGACTATGATCTGTCGTATTTTGCCGAGAATGCGGTTGCAGTCTGCGATGAAGCGCTGCGCTCCGGAGAGCCTGACGTTGACCGAGTGACGGATCTGCGCAACTCCCTGAGGAACATGCATGTCTATATTGAGCATAATCTCCGCACGGTGTATGATAAGATCGTGCTGGACTGTTGGATAGATTATGTATGCCGTCGTGACAACATAGGCACCACGGGGCTGTGGAACCGCTTTATAGACTGCAAGACTGCCTTTGAAAAGGCGGTCTTTGTCCGGTTGTGCGAGTACCGCTACAATAAGGGCATAAACGAATGGCTGAACCTTGTCCGCGTGCAGGATTATGCAAAGAACAAGGTTTATTTTCTGTTTTCAAGAGAGCTTTCCGGCGTTGAGGAAGCCTGCGCCCGCAGGAACTATTTTGATCTGATATTCAGCGTGACCGCCCGGGAGCTTGGCTGCCGTCTGGAGGACCTGGGCGTCACTCAGATGTTTTCTGCCGGGAGGGTGCCCTCGGCGCCTTTCATGTACCCTGGGATATCCAAGGATATCGTGAAAAATGTGCTTGCTGATTTCGATTACAGCGATGATTATTCCGATATCGGTCAGTACGGCGATATGTCCGACCAGATAGCAATGGACGCGTTTTCGCACATGAAGGCGGGGCTGGAACAGGAGTTCAACAGCTACAATATGTCCCGTCCGGCGATGGAGAACGCCCCTGGAAAGATCTACATGCCATGCGGTCTTAAAGCAGCTGTAGACCTTGAGATAGACGCGCTGCTTGAAAGCGGGGGCTGGCTTGCACGGTGCAAGCGCTGCGGAAGATACTATGTAAAGGACGCTGAGTATACCGGGGATTACTGCTCACTGCCGGGCACCGGCGGAAGGACCTGTCTTGAGATCTATGAAGCAGAGCACCCGAAAAGCCGTGTTACTCCGGAGCTTGAGAAGCAGTGCGGCGAGATAGTGGACGAGATGTACGCCAGGGCAACAGCCGGCTCGATGAGTATCAAGGAATACGACGGCTGGCGGCTTTATCTTGAGGCGATGAAGTCCAAGGTGAACAACGGCGAGATACAACCGGACGATTTAAAGGCGTTTATTACGTATTCTCGTTCGATGGATATTTCCAGAAGTAACCCTGTTGTTGAAGTACGTAAGCCCGCTCCGGATCCGCATGAGCGTGTAGTAAAGCCGTTCGTGCCGGAGCGTATCAGCCGCAGCAACATCGGGAAAGCGCCTGTGCAGAAGGAGGAGCCGGAGTTTGTTCCGGAGCCGCAGCCGCGCCGCGAGGGTTTTTTCACATCTCCGAGCGTGGAGCGCCAGAAGTCAAGAACTGTATCCCATGTGATACGCGCCGACCGCACAGGTACGGAAGCAAGACCGTATCAGATGCCGTTGAAACAGCCGTCCGCCGAGCCGGAACGCGGATTTGCAGCTTTTGCAAGCGCAGAGCAGGAGCCTGCGGCAGTACCGGATCAGCGAGTTATCAGAAATTCTACGCCGACGAGGGCTTTTGCGGAGGAGAATACGAATTCCGGGTATTTCACGAGAGATACAGCACCGGAGCTCGTGAATATTCCGGAGAATCCCCGCGTATACATGCCGTCTGAGGAGCAAGAGCGTGTGGTTAAATCAGCAGACGGGGAGCGCAGACCGATTATCAATGAAGTTACAGAGCCGGAGCGCGCAGTAAATATGCCGTCGCCGGAAAGCGGATTTGTCGCATTCAAGGATTCTGAGCCTGAGAAAATACGCAGCGTGGAGCCGTTTGACAAGACAACTGCTTCGATAATGGAAGTATCCGACGAACCTACGCCGGAATGGGAGAACACAGCTTCCGAGGAGAAGCCGGAGCCGCAGGTAAAGCCCGCACCTAAAATAATAAGGAAGAACGCTGCCGCGATATCTGCATATGGAAAGATGGCGGGGGCGGCAGTAAAAACTGACACATCGTTTGAAGCCGTATCACGTCCCGAACCGACTGCGCCTGCTGAGCCGGATAGACCGGAAGAGCCGCAGGAGCAGTCAGACCCGTTCTGGGAGATCGGCTCCATATTTGACGTGCTTGAGCAGTCCGAAAACGACATGCTTGAAAGCGACTGGCTCCCGGACAGGGAAGAACAGAAGCCCGAAAAGCCAAAATCTGAGCCAAAGAGGCCAGAACCCCAACCGGAACGCCCGGCTGGTGAGCACCGCGAACCGACTTCCAGGAAGCGTCGCAGCTCCGGTACAAAGAGCGTAAAGCCAGTGGCTGACGAGGTTCCAAGCGGGATCTGGACTGAGGACAGACACCTCTATGACGGGGAAATCTCCGATACGAATGAGGAGCTTAATATGCTGAAGGACAAGAAGCGCCGCGGCTCCAACAAAACGCAGCGCCTGTTTGATGCAATAATGAAAGAACCTGATGATAACCCTAATTTCAGGAAGAAGTAATTTAGCTAAAACAGCGTGATTACTTAGCTAAATGTCGTTTTAGGCATAGGTTAACGCTGATTTGCTGTGAGATATGTAGAATTTGCCTTATGTAAACGTTTAAAAATTGTACAAACTCACAATTGAAAAATGAGGCGTTATGTTATAAAATATATACATGAAATTGCATGGTCATACTATGCGTTTCTAGGATTATTATGGAGGATTTTTATCATGAAGATTACAAAGATTCTTGGCGCTGCTTCTGTAGCAGTAGTAAGCGCAGCAGTTCTCGCTGCTTCTGCAAGCGCTCACGAAGCATTTCTGATGTACGCTTCTTCTGACTGGTCTGTACAGTGCATGGACGCTACATCTGACAATGCTACAACAGCTGACGTTACCGGCAACGGTACATACACTGTAGCTGTTAGCGGCTTCCAGTGGGAGGACGAGGAGACCGCTGAGATGGTTCCCGCTACCGCTACTGGCGCTACCGTATTCTGCGTAGATATCGACGGTCTGGCTAACGAGCTCGGCTGCGGTAAGGACGCTGAGGGCTATGACGCACTCGAGACCGCGGCTGACAAGATGGCTTTTGCTCAGGCTACTGGTCTGACCATCTCCAACGTTGTTATCACCGCTACAAACTCTGACGGTTCCACCACCGACATCGCAGTTGACGAGAGCAAGCTCTACTACGGCGATATCGAGGGCAACGGCAAGATCAGACTTGAAATCTACAACGCATACGGCGATACCTCTAAGGACGCTCCTATCAACACTGATTTCACATTTGATGACAGCCTGTCCGTAACCTTCACCGTATCTGGTATCGGTGGCGATGATGCAGCTGCTGACACAACAGCTGATGCTGCTGCACCCGCTGATGACGCTACCACTAACACCGGCGCTGACAAGGGTTCTCCTGACACCGGCGTTGAGGGTATCGCTGCTGTTGCTGGCGTAGCTGTTCTGGCTGCTGGCGCTGTTCTCGTTTCCAAGAAGAGAAAGTAATTAACAGCTGACAAAGCTCAACACAAACGGCATCGCTCAGGCGGTGCCGTTTTTATGTATAAATACCGGCGATCGAAGAACCGCCGGTATTTGTTGTATCAGCCTTTCCCGACGGGCAATTATCTGCCATGCCTTACGCCTAGAAACCATGCGCTCAACGTGCCCGTCTTACATACGGAAATGTCGTTTGTTTTTTGTACAATAAAACTCCGGTGATTTTCCAGTCACCGGGGTTTAAGTATAAAGTTGTGATTAAAACATGCCGAGCTGCTCAAGGAGTATCTTCACGCCGATAAGGATAACACCTCCAGCAATCTCCGCCTTGGTTTTGTATTTTGTTCCGAAAACGCCGCCTGCCTTTACTCCGCAGCAGGAGATGATGAACGTCGTCGCGCCGATTATGAGCACGGAACAGACTGTGTTAGCAAGCTGCGGACCGTTGAAAAGCTGTACCGGAACGCATGCGAATGTCACGCCGATGGCGAGCGCGTCGATACTGGTCGCAACAGCGAGCAGGAACATTGTTTTGACGTCCATTTTGTTGGTTTCTTTCTCCTCGTCTTTGGAGAGAGCCTTGCGGAGCATGTTTCCTCCGATGAGCACCAGCAGACCGAAAGCCACCCAACCCGACACCGCAGATATCAGAGTTTCAAACGCGGAGCCTAGCAGATATCCGATCATCGGCATAAGCGCCTGAAATCCGCCGAACCACGCGCCGCATATCAGCGCATGTCTTGGCTTGACTTCACCCATTGCAAGTCCCTTACAGACTGAAACCGCGAAAGCGTCCATCGAAAGTCCTACAGCAAGAAGAAGCAGTTCTACAATTCCCATGATTTTACCGTCCGTTTCTGCCGGCAAAACAAAAAGCAGGCGCGTGCCTGCTCAAATTCTTATAGAATGAGAGAGCACATAACACCCGCCGCTGCCGGCTGTAATGTATGTGAGTCTCGTCAATCAAGATATGCCAGACGTTGTCGTCAGTATGTTGACATATCACTGGGAACCCAGCCGACTACTCCCTCAATGTTTTTTTATGTTAACATATTTCCGGCAGTTTGTCAAGGTATTTTGCAGAAAAAATCAATCTTCGTCGATTTCTATAAAAAATGCTGAGATACCCCTTGACAAAGTGGAAGATGTGTGATAGAATAATATTGTACATAAAAGCACATAAACCGTTGAGCAGGATTAGTAGTGTCTGCCGATGCGCTCCAGAGAGCCGTGCACTTGGTGCGAGCACGGTGCGTAAGCATTCATGAATGGCCCTGCGAGGGCAAACTGAACCGGAGCGTTCTCAAAGAGCGCAGTGTCCGAAGTAGGGGCGACGTGGCTGCACGTTACAGCAGGAGCGTTTTGTCGGAAGGCAGTGCGCAGGCGAGAGCGTCCGAAAGGGCGAATTTGGGTGGTATCGCAGGAAGTTCCTGTCCCATGTTATGGGGCGGGTTTTTTTATTTTCCGGAGAAACCGCCGTGGACAAAAGGAGAAACACCATGAAAAAGGCAAACATCGCAAAGGTACTTGGCGCAGCAATGGCGCTGACAATGGCACTGACAGGCTGCGCTTCCAACGGAAACAGCAGCACTGCTGACAGCGGAAACTCAAGCACTGCCGCAGAGGGCGTAAAGAAGATCGGCGTTATACAGTACGCAGCTCATCCATCCCTTGATAACTGCTATGAGGGAATCAGACTCGGACTTATCGACGCCTACGGAGAGGACGGCGTAGAGATCGACCTCCAGAATGCTCAGGCAGACGGCGCTTCCTGTGACTCCATCTCTGCAAATTTCGTATCCAAGGGCTACGACATGATATACGCTATCGCTACACCGGCTGCGCTTTCCGCTTACTCTGCAGCAAGCAAGTCCGATATCCCGGTAGTTTTCTGCGCTGTTTCTGACCCGGTCGCTGCCGGTCTGACAGAGACTCTTGACGCTGGTATCGAGAACTGCAACGGTACTTCCGATATACTCGACTTCTCTGCACAGGTTGATCTTATCCAGTCCATTCAGCCGGACGTAAAGAAGATCGGCGTACTTTACACCAACACCGAGGCAAACTCCCTGTCACAGCTTAAGTCCTTCAAGGCTGTATGCGAGGGCAAGGGAATAGAGGTCGTTGAATCCGGCGTGAACAGCGCGGCTGATATCCCGCAGGCTGCAACGACTCTGGCATCACAGGTTGACTGCATCAACAACTTCACCGATAACAACGTTGTAAACAACCTCTCTGTTGTTCTGGAAAAGGCGAATGCGGCTAATATCCCGGTTTACGGCTCTGAAGTAGAGCAGGTAAAGAACGGCTGCCTGGCTTCCATCAGCATTGACTACGTTGCACTCGGCAAAAAGACTGCTGAGATGGGCGTTGAGATTCTTAACGGCACAGACCCCAAGACAATGGCAGTCGGCACTATTTCTGACGGCACACCCGTTATCAACAGCGAGGTGATCGAGAAGTTCGGCTTCACAGTACCTGAGAAATACGCAGATGCCGAGATGGTAACAACAAACGCGGCTGCTGAGTCTGACGCAGCGTAAACCAAAACGTCCGGCAGTTCAGGAAAGGGAAAGAAATGACACTGGTTATCAACATTCTGCTTGATATTCTCAACGAGGGACTTATGTATGCGCTCCTCGCCATGGGAATGTATATCACTTACAGCATACTTGACTTCCCGGATCTGTCGGTCGATGGCACATTTCCGCTGGGCGCCGTGCTCAGCGGTGTGCTCATTATACAGGGTGTAGATCCGTGGCTTTGCCTGCTGATATCTTTTGCTGCCGGAATGGCTGCGGGCGTTCTTACAGGACTTATGCATGTCAAGCTGCGTATAACTCCGCTGCTCTGCGGTATAATCATGTACACCGCGATGCTCTCAGTCAATCTCGTTATCCTCAAGGCGGGAACTGAAGGCGGCGCTGTTGCTTCGTTCTTCACCAAGAAAACGATATTCAATTCCGGGCTTGCAGGGTTTATCCCCAAGAGCGTCGGTGGATTCTACATCAGAACGGCGGTCATTTCGCTCGTCATCGTTATCGTGGGCAAGCTCCTGCTTGACCTTTACCTCAAAACCAAACACGGACTGCTGCTCCGCGGCACTGGTGCAAACGATAAGTACACCGTTATGCTCGGCAAGGATCCCGGAACGATCAAGATCTTCGGTCTGGCGCTCGGCAACGGATTTGCGGCTCTTGCAGGCTCTGTAATCGCACAGAACAAAGGATCCGCAGATCAGCAGATGGGCGTCGGAATGGTAGTCCTCGGACTTGCTTCCGTTATTATCGGACTCAGCCTGTTCAAGCGCGTAAAATTCATGAAGGGAACCACGATGGTAATTCTCGGCAGCCTTGTGTATAAGGCTGCATACCAGATTGTGCTTTCAGTAGGTCTCCCGACGGATTATAACAATCTGATGAAGGCGCTTATATTCCTCATCGCGCTGGTTCTCGGCGGCGGTGAGCTGAAGAAGCTGTTCAGCGCCCTCGGCAAGAAGCCTGAGCCTGTGCAGTCAGGCAGCAGACTGGCTCTCAGCAGCATAACAAAGATATTCAACCGCGGCACCGTGGACGAGAACAAGCTGTTTGATAATTTCACGCTCGATGTAAACGACGGGGATTTCATCTCAGTCGTAGGCTCCAATGGCAGCGGCAAGACAACTATGCTGAACATCGTGTGCGGCGGTATCGAACCCGACGCTGGCGCGGTGATATTCAACGGTCAGAACATCGCTATGACAAAGGAATTCCAGCGCGCACGCCGTATCGGACGCGTACTGCAGGACCCCAAGATGGGAACCTGCGGCAGCCTGACGATCCTGGAGAACATGGCGCTTGCGGATAACAAGAACAAGTCTTTCGGATTATCTCCTGCTGTGAACCGCAGTCGCGAGGAATATTACAAGAAGCTGCTCGAAAGCTGCGGAATGGGGCTTGAAAACCGCATGGGCGTGCTTGCCGGCTCGCTTTCCGGCGGACAAAGACAGGCGCTTGCGCTGATAATCGCAACTATGTCTGATATTGACCTGTTGATACTTGACGAGCACACGGCGGCTCTCGACCCGAAGTCCTCCGAAACTCTCATGAGGATAACCGACAAGGTCGTAAAGGAAAAGCACCTTACCACGCTGATGGTAACGCACAATCTGCGTTTTGCGGTCGAGTACGGCTCCAGACTTGTGATGATGCATGGCGGTAAGGCGGTAATGGATATCGATGGCGAGAACAAGCAGAAGCTTGAAGTCGATGATATCCTCGGAAAGTTCAATGAGATCAGTATTGAGTGCGGTAACTAAAGAATCATAAGGACATATTTGTCCGGTTAGGTTCTGTAAACGAAAGCGTATGGGGCTGTTTTCACAGCCCCATAATTGTGGTATCAGCCAATTGCGAGGTAACTATGGATAAAACAGACGTTCTGAAAAAATACTTCGGACACAGCAGCTTCCGTGCAGGGCAGGGTGAAGTCATCGACAATATTCTTTCCGGACGCGACTGCCTTGGAGTTATGCCCACTGGCGCCGGAAAGTCCATGTGCTACCAGATACCTGCGATAATGCTGGGCGGTACCACGATCGTCGTTTCTCCGCTCATTTCGCTGATGAAGGACCAGGTAGAGGGCTTGCAGCAGGCCGGAGTCAGAGCCGCGTATTTGAACAGCTCCCTGTCGAAGTGGGAATACAAAAAGACTCTTGGAAATGCGGCCGACGGCAGGTTCAACATACTTTACGTTGCTCCGGAGCGCCTTGTCACGGAGGAATTCCTGGAAATGTGCAGCAATCTTGTGATACCGCTTGTGGCGGTTGACGAGGCGCATTGTATTTCGCACTGGGGGCAGGATTTCCGTCCGAGCTACCTTAAAATCATTGACTTCATCAATTCGCTGCCGCGGCGCCCGGTTCTCGCGGCGTTCACCGCGACTGCAACTGATATCGTCAAGCAGGATATAGTGCGGATACTGAATTTACGAGATCCGTTCGCTGTCACTACCGGATTCGACCGTGCCAATCTGTATTTCGAAGTTCGCCAGACCGAGCAGCGCCATAAGGACGCTATCCTGCTGGGACTTCTCCGTGAGATGAAAGGCAGGAGTTGTATAGTCTATTGCTCCACCAGGAAGAACGTTGAGGCGGTCACTAGTTTTCTGAATCTTAACCAGATGAATGCCCAGTGCTATCACGCAGGACTTGACGACAGCCTTCGCCGCCGTGCGCAGGACGATTTCATATACGACCGCTGTAATATCATAGTTGCCACGAACGCGTTCGGAATGGGCATCGACAAATCTGACGTAGCGCTGGTAGTTCACTACAATATGCCGAAGGACCTTGAAAGCTACTACCAGGAAGCGGGAAGAGCGGGTCGCGATGGTGGTCCGGCAAGGTGTATCCTGCTGTACAGCAAGGGCGATGTGCGCACTGCGGAGTTCCTCATCGACCACGGGCACGAGGATTCGGAACTGAGTCCGATGGAGCAGGAGGAGGTCGTTCGCCGCGACCGCGAACGTCTGAAGCAGATGACGTTTTATTCCACAACGACGAAATGCCTGAGGCACTTCATACTGAGCTATTTCGGTGAGAATTCCCAGTTGATGTGCGGTCACTGCGGCACCTGCGACGCCGAGATGGA
>CAKSHT010000031.1 GCA_934457235.1 uncultured Oscillospiraceae bacterium | reverse complement strand
CGGGCGCGGCGGAAGCCGAAAAGCCCGGCACACAAGGAGGAAACAATGAAGCATAGATTATTCAAATGCGGTAGGCTGAGCGGAATGCTCCTGGGAGCCGCGGCGCTTCTGGCGATGGTGACGCTGATGTCGGTTCCGGCTCTGGCGGAGGAGCCAGGCGCCGCTTACGCAGCGTCCTCAACGCCGGCGGAGTCAAACTCAGACGGCATGGATTTCACCCCTACGACGAAATACTGGAAATATGTCAGAGGAGACGGCGAATATAAAGATTTTCATCCTGACGATGTCGGCTGTAATATTACCGCCAGGGACTGGAAGTGGTACGGAGAGGGCGAGGGCGATATCCTGCCTAATACCCTTGAGATAATGAACGGTTTCAACCTCTATACCACCGATAATTACGCGATAAAGCTCCCGGCGGGCAGCACCGTGATTTTCCATGCCGACGTCCTGCTTGAATCCAAGGTCAACTGCATATACTCCGAGGGCTCAATCACCCTTAAGGGCGTGAGCAAAAACAATGACAGGCACAAGCTGACATTCGGCAGTGCGGGAATATCCTCCGGATTAGACGTTACAGTCGAGAACCTCAACCTCCACACCGACCCGAAATCCGTTGAAAGCGACGAACGTGCCATTGAAGCGAATAAAAACCTCAGGCTTCAGGAATGCCATTTCTACGCCGGCAAAGAATGGAAGGGAAAGAACGTAGTAAACTGCTATACCTACAATATAAGCAGGGACGTTTACATTGATATCCCCGGCTCGAACTTCACTTCCATTTCCGAATTTGGGAACTATATCGCGGATATCGCTTATGTCAGCAACGTTATATTCGACGACAGCAACGAAATCAGAATCGGCCAATACTACAAAAATATAACCAACACGTTAAGCCCGGCGAACAACTCCGCGCGCATGAAACTCATCACAAATACCTTCTGGACGGCGGACTACGGCAAGTATATTTACGAGGAAGCGTTGTCCGACAAGGAAAGCGGCATTTACAAGACCCTCGGCGGCAAGACCTATTCGATAGAGCTTTCCGACCTGATGAGCACAAACATCTTCGAATATGAATGCGCCCTCGTTGACGCCGATTCGCTGAACTCAAAAGGTTACAAATTCAGTTTAAATATCGGGCCTGACGATCTCTGGTACTTTAGCGTCACCGTACCGAACAAGGATATGTATGGGAATACAGACGTTTACATTGACTTCTCTGACACAAAGTGCGAGTTCGGCACCAGGGAGACAAAGAGGCTTCACATAATTATCGGCGAATCGTTAAAGACAAACAAGCTCCAAATAGTCAACCCGAGCCATAACGACGCGGACGACCTGCTGAACCATGTCGATATATCCCTTAAACTAAACAACGCAGAGATCCCGTATACTAAGGATTCCAAGTTATACTACCTGATCCCGGAGAAGTATGAGTTCAAGCTGTCCCTCCTGCCGAAAAACTGCAAGCTGACAAACGTATTCTACGGGGATTCGGATACGGATACGGACTGCAAACCGATAGGCCCCTCTGTTGACGCGCTCTATTCTATCTCCCTGGAAAGCGACAAGGGCGTGTATATCTGGTATTCCGAGTCAGACGAGAAGCAGTACAGCACTCTGAGTATCTCGGACGAGCTTATCAGCGCCGTGAAGGCGGGAAAGATCAACAGCGTTACCGCCTATGAAGACGTGAGCGACAAGACATGGAGACTTGACCGCGCAATAAATGAATTCCCGACCAGCTTCCTGAACGGCAAATCAATAGAAATAACGATCTCCGCCGAGGATTACGGCGTAAGCGACATCTGCGGAAAAGCGCCGCGCTACAGCTCAGAACAAGGGATCAATCTCTATAAGCTGGACCACCTCTTTGTTGAGGAAGACACTGTGATAACAGCTCCGGTGCGCGAGCTGTGCAATTTCACTGCGTTTTCAATGAACGGCCCTCAGCCCACAATAAAGGGCGACAGAGACCCATCCGGTATGGGCTACCTCGGCGTGGAGTACACGATAACCGCTCCGTACTCCAAAGGGAAGCTCCTCGTCGGCGCTGACTTCAACGGCACGCCTATAGAGCCGTCCACGGCGGACGATAATGGCTGGAACTACAAGATCACCACGATCAGCGGAGCAGAAAACAAGTTCGTGTTCAAGTACACCGACGTTGCAACCCTCAGGATACCCAAGCCGGAGCACGGCAAGGTGGAGTTCACCGGAACTTTGGACGGTGGCAGGGGCGTTGACACCCTGGCAGACGGCACCAGCGTCTACACACTGGCGACAAACGACACGGTGACGCTCAGGTTTGTTCCGGACGACGGATACAAGTTCGTATCTGCGGCGCAGGACGGTTCTGAGCTGAAGGTCGGCACGGACGGCACCTGTGTTATAACAATTGAGCAGCCCGCTGACTGGACCATCACGGCAAAGTTTGAGAAGAAGTCCGGAGGTTCTACAGGTGGCTCCACTGGAGGCTCCACCGGAGGCTCTACAGGAGGTTCTACAGGCGGCTCCACCGGCGGCTCTACAGGAGGTTCCTCCGGCGGCTCTACAGGAGGTTCCTCCGGCGGCTCTACAGGAGGTTCCTCCGGCGGAAGCCACAGACATTCCACTGACTCTGACAAGACGGCGGAGAGCACTCCGACTATGGACGGCAAGTCGATGAGCTGGAACGACATCGGTAATTATCTGAGCAAGATTCCGGAAAACAGCTCCGCGAAGATCTCGCTGAACGGCAGGACCACCCTGCCCGCAGCAGTTATCAGCGCGATAAAAGACGGAAAGCTCACTGTTGAGTTCGTCATTGACAGTGCAAAGAGCTGGGTAGTATGCGGCGACAAGATCGGCACAGTTTCTGCGGCTGAGCTTGCGGCTTTCCAGGGCAATGCTGACTCCAGCGCTCTTCGCGGCGTGTTCGGAGTTGACCTCAGGGTCGGCGGAACGAACGTTCCGGCGGAGCTGAAGCTGTACTTCCGCGAAGTATTCGCGGGTCAGTTCGCGAACGTTTACAAGCTGAACGGCGGCGTTCTGGAGTTCCAGCGCTGCGTAAAGGTCGGCGCGGACGGCACTGCGGTGATTCCCGGCGCTGACGCGGCTGGCGAGTACGTTGTTATGGTTTGCGAATTCAGCGACCTCCCCGGCGACGCAGATAACGACGGCGTACTCAGCGCCCTCGACGCCTCCGCGATTCTCAAGGAGATAGTAGGCAAGGCGAAGTCCGCGAACGCGGCTGTGTGCGACTTTAACGGCGACGGAGAAGTCAACGCGCTGGATGCAGCGGCAGCGCTGAAGGCGGTCGTAGGAGTAAGGTAATTCGTATCGCGAGATAAATTACGGGCAGGCTTGGCGTCTGCCCGTTTTCTGTGGCTGGATCCCGCAGATAAACGGCGAAAAGCAGTAACGAATTCATGTAGTTCCATGATAACAAAAAGCAGCACCGGACAATGTGTTTCCGGTGCTGCTTTTTATGTATATTCAGCTTTCTTTCACGAGGTCGTATAAGCATGCGCTGTCATCAAGCTTTCTTGTGCGGATGTTGTTCATTCCCAGGTGGACGTATTTGTCGCGTTTCAGCACGGCGTCCGTTTCCAGGAGAACCGGGCAGCCTCTTCTTATGCCCTCGCCAAAAGCGATCTCAAGCGCTTTACGCATATACCCCTGCCCCTGATACTGCTTTCGCACGACCAACATTCCCACGAAGATATAGGGCCTTTTTTCCTTCTTTATGGTGGCTTCATACGACTTGCCGCCTTTTTTTATGGAAGAAAGCATTTTTACCGCTCCCCTGAAGCCAAGCGTGCTGAATACCGCTTTCAGAAGTATCATGCCAGCGGACGGCGGCAGCTTATCCTTTGAATATTTGTATGAAACGAACGCTTCGTGGTTTTCGCTCGTGCTGTAAATACAGCCGGCTGCCAGCATTGCGCGGACATATCCGCAGATGTATTCCTTTACGCTGTCCCTGCCGTTATATAAAAATGACATTCCCTTTTCGCCGTCGGCATACTGGAAATCCGCGAAAGCCTCGCCGATCTCCTCGATTTCCCTTTCGCTTAATTCTGTGACCTTAATTATAACAAAACCCTCCTTTACTTGGCTGACGGGCTTTTATCCCCCACAAACCAGTAATCGCAGCAATCACCTCCGGATGCCAGCGTCTGCTTTCTGATGAGCTTTGCATGCATAAGCTCCGCGGACAGCAGGTCTATTTCGCACATGACCGGCAGCACCTCGATATAGCCCTCCCGGCGTGCAAAATCGTTCAGGGGACATCTGGTGAAATGATAGTAGAACCCCTCCGAATGCCTGGTTTTGTCGAAATTGAAGTCCCACGAAACTCCTTTGTACTGCGGGTGGACTTCAAGCCACTCCGCATTTTTGTGCATTCTCTTTTCCAGCTTTTCAAGCCCGGACCTGTTTGCATTCACAAACAGTCCCACCAACTTCATGGCTGGAAACTGCATTACTGCACGAGTTATCTCACGCAAATCGTCAATGCTTATTTTTCCGTCTGCCGCTTCCCATAAGGCTAAAAACAAAAGACCCTCGTACAAATTCGAAGCCATGGGGTTGTCTTTTCCGATGTCGTCGGCACGGTTCAGCATATCACGGTAAACCGCATCTGTTTTTTGTATCAGCGAAGCAGCTTCTTCTTTTCCAAAACGCCTGACAAGCTCCTTCTTAACAAGTGGAATTATCATTTTCCAGTATTTATCTGTGTACTCCATCATAATTATATCCCCCCTACTATATATCGGGTTAGTCGGAACTACCCAATTAAATTATACTACAAAAGAATGCTGCTGTCAAGGGAGGATCGTAAAAATCAGAAAACAATAAAGCTGTAAAGTATGCCGCAGCCGAATCTGATTGTCAAAAACGCGCCCACATTATTAGCGCGGTCAAATTATGGTAACATCTAGCACTTCGTATTCTTGTCCGATAAATACTAAGCAGCGCTGGCTGTCATGCATGAATATTCATACTTACTATTTTATCTCTGAATGAGAAATCTCCCAACGTCTTTGTAGGCGTCAGGAGATCTTTTTATTAGTCTGCCGAGGCTTTTATACCATAACTTTTGAGCTGCTCAGCGAACTCCCTGGGGTCATCTGCGGAAACCTCACCGCCGGTGGCGAGCAGATTATTTGCTTTATCAACACTTATTCCAGTTCTGTTGTTGATAAGATATGCTACTGCGGTTTTGTTGACACCGGTATACGCTTCAAATACAACAGTACCTTTATTTGCAGAGCTGTACGCCTGCGGTGTGATAGCGGCAAGACCGCGCTCATGAAGAACAGCGTCCGCATTATTCTGGCTCTTGGTTACTTCTTCTGTATTCACCTTGTTTATGCCGTTCTTATCATTAGTTTTGATAACAAGCTGAACCTTGCACATAGAATAAAGAAGCTGCGTCAGAATAGCGGAGTTTTCGACCATCGTCTGTTCTTCATCGCTGTATGCATACCAGTCTGTTCTGTGGTCAACTTCGATCATCTGCTTCATTTTATCGAGGTGGCTGTTGTAAATAGTATTGACTTTTATAAGCGAACCCTGATAACCTTTAGCCGTGTCGCGAAGCTCCTTAAGATAACTGCATATCTTATTGATCTGCTCTTCGGCTTTCTTCATCTGATCCCACGCTTCGTCTGCCTTTTCAGACAGCTTACAGCCTGTGGCGTTGAATATAATTCCTCCGACAAGAAGTCCAACGCCTAATGTTGCTCCGCCGAGTATCGTGGTGCCTAACGCGATTCCGCCGCCTCCTGCTGCCATAGCGCCTCCGCCGAGTGCGGCTAATGTAGCATTAGTTGCTGCCGCGCCGCTCAGGGTCGCTATCGCGGTGCCAGTGGAAGCAGTACCAAGCGTCATTACGGCAACTGTCGTAGCACCGCCAGCGGCAACTCCGCCAAGGGTTCCGGCAGCGGCTCCGCCTACTCCTCCGAGAACTATTCCGGCGCCTACGGATACATTTTTCAGTTCCTCGGCGTTATATTCGGGAAGCTTGACATTGCTTAATTTTATGCTGTTAAACTCCGGGCGGTTCTGTATCTTCTCAAACAGATCCGCAAATGTCTGGAATTTTTTCATTGTTTCCAGCTCATATTTTCCGAGGGAATCCATCGCGGAAGTGGTGTTCTTGTTATTGTCCTCAAAGCGCTTGATATTCTTCTCGTGGCGCGCATTAGCAGATTTCATAGTATCGTTGGCTTCCTTCATCTTCACGCCGCCGTGGATTCCGGAGCCCACTCCTGCGGCTGCCGCAACTCCTGCGGCGATACCTAAAATAAGCGGTAATGGCATAACTAGTTCCTCCTGTTTTTCTTTAAATTCTCACAGGCTTCATAATTCAGCCTGTAATATTCCTCTTTTGTCATGGCTTCGCTGAAAAACGCCTCGTAGCTTTCGTCAACGCGGCACAGAAGCGGTCTGGCGCTGTAAATGCTGCATTTGTTTCCGTCAAGATACCTGCACGCTCCCGTACCGTCGTCAAGCTCGCTGTACAGCGGAGAGAGCCGGATATTCCGGCAGCATTCCCCGCACATATCGCATTTGAACATCACTCGAACCTCAGAACCGCCGACTTGTCGCGCATGAAGCTGTCAAAGCTGTCGTGAGTACTCTGCCAGGACATTTTTATGCCCATTCTGTCAAGCAGGGTATAGAGCTTGTCGTTAAGGTCGTTTTCGTCCTTAGCGTTGTCCAGCAGCGACATCATCTTGTTGTATTCTTCGGTTTCGCGGTGGAATGCTTCTATGTCTATCTTTTCAAGCTCCGCAAGATATACCTGCAAAGCCGCATTGATACGCTTGAACGCTTCGATGTTCTTCTGAATCCCAAGCGAAAGCCCCAGCCTGATGCACAGTTCCTTTACAGCAAGCATAACGAATCTGAACCATGCAACGAGGTTCAGCCGCATGAATATCGCAAGCGGATTACCTCCGGAACGTGCAACGGCATCTATTCCATCGACAAGGCACAGAGCGCCGTTACCCACAAGCAGCATAACGCGCAGGTCGTCGTGCTGGTCGTTCGGAATGCACTCGTTGATCGGCTTGTGATAACCGAAATAATGCCGCAGTCCCCAGATGAGCCTTATCGACAGGTCGCACAGCACTACCGGGATAGCCATAGTCAGCCCGAAGCGCATATCATAGCCCTGCTCGAACGCCCTGGTTGCAAGCTGTGCAAGATCCATTCTTGCGCCGCCTGGGTTGAAATTTCCGAACTTGCAGAAATTGAACAGCTCATAGAACGGCATGACGATACCGCTTCCGCGCCCGGCAGCACCGGAGCTTCCGGCAACGTCGGACATGAGGTGTCCGAACCAGTTTGCAATTCCGCAGAACAGCTTTGCTATAAAATTCCCGCCGACCAGCTCGTATTCAGCCGATATCGTCACAAGCTGACCGTTCGCCACAAACGTTGCAGTTCCGGTGAACTGATTCAGAACCGAGAAGAAAAGTCCTATCGGGCTTGGCGAATGCGCCAGCGACTTCATGTGATGATTTTTCGTGCTCATATCGAACAGACCGCCGACATCGCCGCCGTGACGCTGGTCGTAATTCACACGGAACTTGTTTTCAAGAAATCCTATCGCACTCGCGGATTTTCCGTTGTCAGACCAGCCGTTCATTTTCGCAAAATTCATAACGCATTTGTCTACCTGAGCGTCAGTCCAGCTTCCGAGCACGCTCTGTCCGGGCGAACCTACAAGGAATGCGTCAACCAGTCCTGAGATAACTCCGCAGCCTGCGGCTATAAGATAGTCGTACTTATCGCATTTGTCATGATATCGCAGCGGAGCGCTGTCGGTATCCTTGCTGAGAGGAATATTCATTGCGGCTCTCCTTTACACGATTTTGCAGTGAATGCAGGTGGTATAGTCCTGCAGCAGTTCTGCCGGAACCCGTTCGTCGTTTACGAATGTGCAGTTTGAAACTGAGCTGATATCCTCAAGTTCCAGAGCGTATAAACCCATGTCAACGCCAAACTCAAATGTGCAGTCAGAGATATTAAAATAGCCTCTTATAAGCGCATTGTTAAAATAAAATTTTACCTCTTCATATTCGTCGTCATCGTCATCATGGTTTTTTATAAACTCAGGAACCTCTCTGCTTATAAAGCGGCAGTTGCTGATAGTACCATCATAATCGGTGTCCGTATCAAAAATCTCGGACATACAATTCGTAAATTCGCTGTTGGTTACTTCAAGCTCCTGATAGCTTCCATCTGCAAAATTATAGAGATTGTAGAGCTTGCAGTCCTTTATCTTCATCGAGCCGTTATCGCTGCTGATGAAACAGAACCCGTAATTTTTCCTTTTGGACACCCCAACACCGCAGAAAATAATTTCGCAGTTGATGAACTCAAGCTCTCCGTCCTCTTCGATTTCCATACTGCTTCCGTTGCCGTTTTCGCAGCAGTAGATCCTGCAGTTTTCAAATACCGCTCTGCCCTCGATGGTAAGCGATTCGTCGAAATGTATCTCCTTGTCGGAGTACAGCATTTCCTCGCCTGCTTCAATAGTATTTCTCATAATTGTCCTCCTGTTATTTATACTGCCCGATCATCTTATCAAGCTCCGCCCTGTATTCCTCAACAAAATCATCCGGCGCTATGACCTTTACCCAGCTCCCCTGCGAGAGCAGATACATCATTATCCCGGTGCCGTAGACCTCCGCTTCGACAAGCGCCCTGCCGCCGCTGATATCCAGCACCACCGCGGTCGGGAGCCTGTCCAGTATCGCCTGCAAGGACGGTCCGCTGAACTCGAACCGGATAGTCCTGCACACGCTGGGAAACATGAACTGTATCTTCTTCCGGAGCGCTCCCTCGTCGAAATCCACGCCGTGCGGAAGCTCAAATTTCGTGCGGTGCTCGATTACCGACGTTATCCTGTCCACCCGGAAATACACCGGGGAATAGCTCTCGTCCTCCGCCCTGTACGCGATGAGGTAGAAGTAATACTCGCTGAACATTATCGACGCGGGACGTATCGTGTGCGTTACCCGGTCGCGGTTCATCTTGTAGTAGGTTATCGTAATTTCCGTGCGGGAGCGGATATCCCCGGCGAGCTTCCACAGCATATCCACAACGCCCTCGGAGCAGTCGTGCCGCACCTCGCAGTAGTGGTACTTTTCCTTTGAAATAAGGCTGTCGAGCAGCGCTTTATCCCCGGTGGAAGTGAACCTGCGCAGCTTCCCGATAATCTCCAGCAATTCCGTCTTGCTGAATGCGCGGCTTCCTATCAGCACCTTTATCACCGCCAGGGTTTCGCTGTCCCGCAGGAAATCGTCTATCCGCAGGGTGTAGCACTTTGCGCTCCTGTCGTAGACAAGCTCCGCGTGACCTGTAAGCTCCCGGTTTTCCGCCAGGAAACAGCGTATCTCGCTGATATCCCGGGCAATGCTCTTGGCGGAAACTCCATATTCGTTCGCAAGCTCCGTGACCGTTATTTTTTCGCCCCGCATCCCCCGAAGGAATATCGCAAGGCAGCGTTCGTTCTTTTCAATGCTCATATGCCCTCCACATTCAGCTCATGTTTGCATTTTACTCCATTTTCCGAAACTATTCAACACATTTCACGAAACTGGGTAAATAATTATAAGACCGCATTTCGGACATATCTTCACGGACTTGCTTTTCAGCTTTGCACCGCAGCTGGGGCAGAGCGGGATCGCCGGCAGCAGCTTCATGCGTATCATCTCCATTTCTGATAACATTGTACCATTCCACTGGGACACGCCTTTGTCCGTATAAAATCTTTCTGATATGCCAACATTACTAAATGTAAAGTTTCTGCATACTTAGTATATCACAACAATAGCTGTTTGTCAATATATTCTTTACTTTAAGTAAGTTCAGCAAAACCGGACAGTATGTTATACTTTTATTAAGGGGGCGGTCAGATGGGAACACTTGGAGAAAGACTCCGCGATCTTCGGAGCAAAAACGGAATAACACAGGCGGAGCTTGCGGAAAAAATATTCGTGAGCGAAAGCTACATTGCGCTCATCGAGCTGAACAAGCGGAATCCAAGCACCGAAATTCTTGGGAAGCTGTGCGATCACTTCGGCGTTTCAACGGATTATCTGCTGACCGGGGAATCCTCCGAGGACGATATCCTGCACGTCAGGGAATGGCGGAATCTGGTTTCCGGGCGAACCGACCGCGAGATCACCAGCGCGCTGAAGCTGGTGCGCTCCTTTTTTGAGAGCGTTGACGAAACAAAATGACCTTTACCCGGACGGGCGTCTGTCCGGGTGATTCTGTATCATTATCGTGAGGTGATACAGTTGACGGAAAAGGAACATCTTATCTCAGAGCTTGCCGAGCTGCTTTCAGAACGGGGCGCTGACGATATCACGCGGATAATTCAACTAGTGAAAGAATATCTCTCTCTGGTTGACGAAAACAGAAATTCCCCCGAAAAATAGTCGGGGGAAATTTCATTATACCTTTGAAAGAAGCTCCGCTTTCTTGGCGTTGAATTCCTCGTCGGAAAGTATTCCGGCTTCCTTTAATGCGTTCAGCTTTTTGAGCTGCTCCAGCGGGTCGTCTGCGGGAGCGGCGGGCTTGGAAGCGTCCTTGTTCAGTTTGCCGAGTATCTTGTTTTCGCGGAGGAGGTCAAGCAGCTCGCGGCACTTTTGCGCCTGACCATATACCGAAACTCCGGTGAGCATTTCCACGCGGGTCATCAGCTCGTTGCCATCGTCGTCCAGGTGGGTTATCTGAATGTTGTTTTCCTGCTCCAGGCTCTTGGTATCGTTGCTGCTGGAAAGCAGAAACTCCGTGTTGCTGACCTGCCGCTTCACTATCTCAAACTTGACTACCCTGTCATACGGAATGGTGAACAGTTCGTCACCGAACCATGAATTTTTAGTTTCCAGCTCCGGCTTGAAAATGAAGCTGTCCGGCATGATGTTGAATCCGAACGCGGTAGGATCCATTTTGCCGTTCGGCTTCTTCGGGAATCCTCCGAGGTACACCACCTGATACCGTGCGATACTGCCCTCGACAGGTGCTTTCGCTTCCGCCGCGAGTGCCTTGTGCTCGTCCATCTTTGCCTTTGCGTCCGCCATGCCCTCACTCATTTTGGACTTTGCGTCCTTGAGCGCCGCGCCCGCCTTTTCGCCTGCCTGCGAAGCCTTGTCCTTAAGCTGATCAAAAAATCCCATGATAATTACCTCCTGTCTGGGTTTGATACACTGATTATACCAAACCGGCAGGACATCGGTATGTCCGTATAAAATTATTCTGGGCGAGATGAAGAATATTGCCATTTACTATGCTGTATTTGTCATGTATGCCCACCTGGTCGAATTTGTCATGCTTTTCCGATGTAGTTTCTGATTTTGCAAGGGAGTATAATCAGCGATGATTTCATAGCCATATTGAGCGCATACCTTGTAACGATATCCAGCTGTGCTTTTGATGTTTCACACTGTAAATGAGAACTGTATCTGCAATAAAATACGTGTATCAGTCGGTTATCTTTGTGAGCATTGCCGCTGCGTTAAGAGCGTCATAAAGGCAAGTATCCCCGGAGCAAAGCTCCGGGGTTTTCATATAACAAAATCAAAATATCAAATAAATATATACCAATAGTAATATCAGAAACGTATCTGAAAACAAAAATCCCCCCGCCGAAGGCGGGGGAATCGAGTATCACATCAGCCCTTTACAGCGCCGAGGGCAACGCCCTTAACGATGAACTTGGACAGAGCCAGGTAGATGATAACTACCGGCAGGATAGAAAGAAGAACCGTCAGATATCTTACGCCATAGTCAGTCAGCTTATCGTTGCTGAGAATAGCGGATACCATCATAGGCATTGTTTTCTTATTAAGATCGCCGTCAACAAGGAGCATGGAAGGTGTATAGTAGTTATTCCAGCTTGTTACGAAAGCGAAGATAGCCTGTACAGCGAACGCCGGCTTGAAGATAGGAAGTGAGATCTGCATGAATGTTCTGAACTCACCGCAGCCGTCGATACGAGCAGCCTCAACAATGTCTAGAGGGAACGAGGACTTCATGTACTGAAGCATGAAGAATACTACGGCAGGAGCAGCGATTGCCGGGAGGATCAGCGGGAGATAGTTGTCAAGCAGCTTGATCTCAGCCATGAACTCCAAGAAACCGGTAGAAACAACCTGCATCGGGATCATCATGATGGCCAGGATGAATCCAGTAGCAAACTTCTTGAGCTTAAAGTCATATACAGTCAAGCCATAAGCAGTCAGTGCGGAGAAGAATACTGTCAGAATAGTGGAGCAGCCGGAAATTATAAGGCTGTTTCTGTAACCGATCAGTACGTTGTAGGTCTTGGTGTATACGCCGTTTTCAATAGTCGGGTCGTTCAGCTTGGAAAAGTTGTTGAAAAAATCTGCACCAGGCAGGAACGAGATACCACTTTCGATAATATCGGAAGAAGCTCTGGTTGAATTGATCAGGATAACGTAAATAGGAAGCAGACAGATGATCGTAAGCAGAATGCACACGATAAGTCTGATAGTCGAGTGGATCATCAGATTGCGTCTGTACGCCTTGTTCGAATTGTTGTATGAATCAGCCATTTACCCTACCCCCTTACTTTGCTTTGCGCTTTTTTACAGGCGCAGTGGAGTCAGTGTTGAATCTGTAGATCAGTACGCCCAGGACAGCCGTGATAGCGAACAGAATCATTGAAGCAGCAGCTGAATATCCGTAGTTGAAGGTCTTGTGGAAGTTCTGGTAAATGAATACCGCACTTGTTTCGAGCGAGGGTCTGATCGTTCTGCCCTCGTGAAGCAGGTAAGGAATATCGAACATCTGGAGACCACCGATCATAGATGTGATGAACACATAAATGAAGATAGGCTTGAGGATCGGCATTGTGATCCTGAAGAAAGTGTTTGCACCGCTGGAGCCGTCGATCTCAGCAGCCTCGTAAATGGAAGGGTCAATACCGAAGATACCCGACATGAGCAGGAGCATCGTATTACCGAACCACATCCAGGACTGGATCAGCATAACCAGGATACGCGACGACCAAACGTCGTTGATGAACTTGAAAGGTTCAAGAATAAGATCCCATTTGAGAAGAAGGGAGTTTACAGCACCATACTTTGTATTGCCGAACAGCATTAGGAACATACCTGCAACTGAAGCTGCTGTAATGATATTGGGAAGGTACATAACTACCTTGAAGAAACCAGTGCCCTTGATCTTGATTCTTACATCGGAGAACCAAACTGCGAGAAGCAGTGAAAGAACGATCTGAACAACGAAGTTTCCAGCCCAAAGAATAAGCGTATTGCCGAGCGAGTTCAGGAACTGGCTCTGAATAGCGTTGGCATTACGGTTGCCTGCTTCACCGAAAAGCAGATACTGATAATTCTGAAGACCTACCCATAACTCAGGATGCTCTGTACCATTTTCCTTGAAGCTAAGGATAAATGTATTGATGAGCGGATAGATCATAAAGAATGCATAGACTATGAAGAACGGAGCGATGAATATGTAACCGTACTTAGCATAGCTGATCATTTTGTGAGTTCTTCCGGTCGCTGCCTGCATGATGCACACCCTTTCAATGTTGATAAAAAATCACAATATACGCTTATGGGACAAAGCCCATAAGCAGTATATTGCAATCTTTGTTATTTAGCAAGACTTTGCTGATTAAGTAATTACGAATTACTCAACAACCAGGTCAGGGTAAGAAGCAGCTACAGCGTTCTTGAATGCCTCAACAGCTTCTTCCTTGGTAGCATAAGTACCATCGAGGTAGCCGTTTACGGAGTCATTGAAGTGGCCCTTGATTACAGAGTCATACTTTGTGAGCTTGCCATCGAGGTCGAGCTTGTCAAGAACCTTGGTGAGGATCTGATAGTGGTTCTGACCGTTAAGGAGCTTGTTGGAAGTCTCAGCAGTGGACATAACTGTCTTGTTGTTTACGAAGTCGCCAGTCTCAGCTGCGTAGTTCTTCATAGACTCTGCGTCCTTGCAGAAGAACTCGATGAATTCCTTAGCAAGTGTGGAGTTGTCGCACTTGGTGGAAACACCGATGTAGGAGCCGCCCCAGAACCAGCCTGTCGGGCCTTCGCACATTGCCATCTTAGCGCCGTTCTCTTCAGTACCGTTGGTGAAGTTGTAGAGGATAGAGCCCTCGTTGGTGGTCAGACCCCAAGTAGGAACGAAGTCACCAAGAGCTGTGCCATCCAGAACTGCTGCATACCAAGCTGCATCCCACTGAGGAACGCCTGCGAGGGAGTGATTGTCCTGCATGTTCTTAGCGATGTCATAGAAGCTTTCAGCAGTATCCATAACGAGCTTGCCGTCAACTACCCAAGGCTGAGTTCTGTTGGACTGGAATACCTGCCACAGACCACCCTCAGTAGCCTGGAGGGAAGTAGCGCCGTTGGAAGCCTCATACAGCTTAGCACCGGTCTCCTGGAACTTATCCCAGTCGCTTACGAGTGCCTGCATCTCATCAGGAGTTGTAACGCCGAGGTACTGCTCAGCCAGGTCAGCTCTGTAAACGAATCCGCCCGGTGTAGCCTGGAAAGAGTTAGCCTTGAATACTCCGGTCTCGCTTGTGCCATAGGACAGGGTGTAAGCGAATGCATCCGGGAAGTCAGCCTTGGAAAGACCAATAGCCTCATACGGAGCAGTCAGATTATCATCGTTGATGTAGTCAACAACCCAGTCAGCATCGTAGATCATCAGGTCAGCGTCGCCGTCGCCCTTGAGGTACTGCTTGTAGCCGTCACGTGCGCCCTCACCGTTATCACCGCAGTTTACGATGGTAACCTTGGAAGCGTCGTAGCCCTTAGCTGCCAGGAAGAAGTCAACCATCTTAGTGGTATCGGAGTTGGAAGACCAGGTCAGGATGGACAGTGTGTCGCCGTCATCGGCAAGACCAGCAGCTGTTGTGCTGTCGTCGCTGGAATCATCAGCAGCAGTGCTGGAATCGTCAGCAACAGAGCTGTTATCAGCTGCGGAGCTGCTGTTGTCAGCTGCGCTGGAATCACCGGAAGCGGTGGAGTTGCCGTTGCTGGAGCAGCCGGCAAAGGACAGAACTGCAGCAGATGCGAGCAGAGCTGCTAAAATTCTTTTCTTCATAGATTTTTCCTCCCAAAATAGGTTTCATTTCGTTCCGTAGTGGAACTGATTTACTCATCAAGGTTCATCGGTCGATAGTACTCTGTCTGAGCAGCATTCAGAACCGTGCCTTGATTACATTTGTAAGTTTATCATAAAAGCTTTAATTTTTCAACCCCTTTTTTATAACTTTTTTCACAGTGAAATCGGGAAAACGTTTTCAATTTTCACTAATTGTTCACTTTCACAACGTCCGCTATGAATTTATTAAGTAAATGTCAGTAATTTACTGCTTCAGATTTTTTCGCTTGACAATGCGGTTTTGACGGATATATTTTCGTTATTTTAACTCAATCTGCCGGATTTTGTAACTGTTTTGTAACCAACTTGTAATTTTTGGTTTGTGCAAAGTGCTGAAAAATCGTTAGAAGTGATTGTAAACGTTATCACTGTGTATATTTACCGCAAATCCTTTAAAAATCATACATCGGACGTTGTTTGATACACCCATGTAAACGCTTTTATGTTACACGCCGTTCTCCCCTGTTTTATGCATATTAAACAATCGCCGTCATATTGTGCAGTTTTACATGTTATCCTCTGCATTTCTTTTTGCGTGTCTTGCAATGTTTTTCAGTCAATCACTATAATTATGCGTTTAAATTCTGCAACGTTTATCATCTTTTGTCGGTTATATATAATGAAAAGGCATTTACGGAAAGGCAGGTAATGTTTATGTCAAAAAATAAAGCGCTGGGAGCCGTTCTTGCTGCTTGTATATGCTCAATGCTGTGCGCATGCAATTCTCCCACCTCGACATCTGGCGGCTCCGGAAGTTCAGAACTTACGTCTGAAAGCACGACCGCTCAGACCTCGGATTCTACAACTTCATGCGCTTCACAGACATCAGATTCCGTGTCGGACGCGTCTGTATCCGATAGCTTCCCGGAATTTGATTTCATCCCGGTTCTGACCGAGGACGACATAGAATATATGGGCATTCCATACAAGGAGCTTACCGCGGAGCAGTTTATCCAGCTCTGGGCGCAGTGCACAAGGGAATACAATGTACAGCGGCTATATGTGATAACCTACGATAATTCCAGCTACACTGACGAGCTGACCGGAGAAACCGTCGCTCCCACGGAACTTCAGAGCGAGCAGCTGCGAAAGGAACTGGTGAGGCAGATGCTTGGCGGAGAATGGCAGGGACGTATGCTGTCAATGTACAGCGACGTTGAACTCCACGAATGCCAGGACGCACCGGACGGATATTATGACAATGCCAGCGGCGAGGAAGAACTCCATTACTACATAACCTATAACAATACCCGTTATGACTCCGGAATCACGGGGACTGAAAACAAAACATCATGGATAACTCTCAAAAAAATCAACGACTGCTGGAAAATCGGCGCCATGAAGGCTTCAAGCCCATATTTCCTTACGAATTAAGAGCAGGCCGATGCTGCATTTCCTTAAATTACAGTTGAACAGAATATGCGATTTTCTGATTCCCCCGTATTTTCGCAAAAGGGTAAGAACTATATAGAATAAAAAGGACGCCTTTCACTGAAAGACGTCCTTTATTATTGTACGATTTATTTCTGTCCCACGACGTGGTTATTATCAGACGGGGTGTACCTTGTTGGTCTTGTCTGCGTGATCAGCGTCGATGCCTACCTGGCGGTCGGTGCGCTTCTCGAAGAACTTCGGAGCTACCTTCGGGAACATAGCATAAGTCAGAACGTCCTCAACGGAAGCGTCGGGAACATACTGCTTAACTTCTTCCTTCATGGTATCGAACTCAGGCTTCAGCAGATCTGCGGGACGGCAGGTGATAGGCTCCTCGGAACCGAGTATCTTCTTCTGAAACTCCGGATCGACAGCAACAGGAGTCTTGCCGTATTCGCCCTTTACAAGACCCTTGAACTCCTTGGTTACAGTCTTGTAGCGCTCGCCCATGATAACGTTGAACACAGCCTGTGTGCCGACGATCTGGGATGTAGGTGTAACGAGAGGCGGGAAACCGGAATCCTTACGAACACGCGGAACTTCCTGGAGAACAGCCTCAAGCTGGTCAGCCTTGCCTGCCTGCTTCAGCTGAGAGAGCAGGTTGGAGAGCATTCCGCCCGGTACCTGGTAAATGAGCGCGTTGGTATTTGTAGCCAGC
>CAKSHT010000030.1 GCA_934457235.1 uncultured Oscillospiraceae bacterium | reverse complement strand
ATCATAATGTCCTCGCTCGTATCCCGTCTGGAAAGGAAGTTGTCGAATGATAAGCGTAAATGATCTCAGCAAGAGCTTTGGCGACCTGGTTGTCCTTGACGGAGTGAGCACCAACATTGAAAAGGGCGAAAAGGTAGTCGTGATAGGACCTTCCGGCTCCGGAAAGAGTACATTCCTCCGCTGCCTGAATCTGCTTGAGCAGCCCACCGGCGGCTCCGTGGAATTTGAGGGCGTGGACATAACACACGCCAAAGGAAAGCAGCTGAACGAAATACGCATGAAAATGGGCATGGTGTTTCAGCACTTCAACCTGTTCCCACACCTGACTATCCGCAGAAATATCACCATTGCCCCGGTCAAGAACAAGATACTTACCCAGGCGCAGGCGGATAAGCGCGCAGATGAACTCCTGGCGATGGTGGGTCTGTCCGACAAGGCAGAAGCTTATCCTTCGCAGCTCTCCGGCGGTCAGAAGCAGCGTATCGCGATAGCGCGCACGCTGGCGATGAATCCGGACGTTATCCTGTTTGACGAGCCTACCTCCGCGCTCGACCCCGAAATGGTCGGAGAAGTTCTTGAACTGATGAAGAAGCTCGCCGAGGGCGGCATGACGATGGTCGTTGTCACCCACGAAATGGGCTTCGCCCGTGAGGTGGCAAGCCGCGTTATGTTCATGGCTGACGGGAAAATACAGGAACAGGGGACGCCCGACGAGATATTCACATCTCCGAAGAACCCCAGACTGCGCGACTTCCTTTCAAGAGTGCTTTAATGCGCAATTATCACAAATCCGCGAATAAACTTGTCCCCCGATTCATGCAATCGGGGGATTGATTTGTTCTGTCAGAAATGTTATAATAGATATGTAACAAAAGGCATTACAGAAGCTCTACAGAAAAATAACCCTGCCCGGTTTCCAGCCAGTACCATTCGGAAGCCGGGCTTTTCCTGCGCAGAAAAGGAGAACAAATGAAAGACAGAAAACCGCTTATACCAGTAAAGGAACTTGTAAAACGCTATGCGCTGTTCATAATCAGTCTGTTTATCTCGGCGATGGGCGTTGCGATAACCAAAAAAGGCGAGCTGGGAGTATCGCCGATATCCTCCGTCGCGAACGTTATGAGTGAGAAATTCACCGACCTCAGCCTTGGCAACTGGCTGATAATCTGGAACTGCGTGCTCATCATCGGACAGATTGTCATTCTGCGGAGGCACTTCCAGTGGATACAGCTTATTCAGGTACCGCTGTCGTTCCTGTTCGGCTGGTTCACCGATATCGGCATGTGGATATTCTCGTTTCTGAAGCCGTCAAACTATATGTTCCAGTTACTGATGGTCCTCGGAGGAACCGTCGTACTCGGCTTTGGTATTGCGCTTTCGGTCATCGCGAATGTCGTCATGAACTCCGGCGAAGCCTTCGTCAAGGCGATTTCCGATACGATACACAAGGAATTCGGAAACGTAAAGGTCGTATTTGATATATCCTGTGTCATTGCGGCGGTCATCCTGTCGCTTATATTCTTCAGCATGCAGATAGTCGGTACACGCGAGGGCACGGTGATATCCGCCCTGCTGACTGGATTTATCGTAAAATTCTGGAACAAGCTCACCCGCCAGCCCGTGGAAAAGCTCCTCGCCGGGAACAGAACGCAGGAATGACGCTATTTTTTCAACATCTTGTTGACATGTGTTAAAAAATATGGTATATTAGCTAAGAAAACGCTGAATAAAACAAAATGACGTGTTCAAACGCGGGAACTCACGCGTCTGATTTTGTTACGCTGCACTTTATTCAGCGTGTCCTTAAGTAATATACAGAAAGGCTCATAAAAAGGAATGACAAAAACACAGAAATTACGCAACTGCCTCCTGCTGCTTACCGCCGCAATAATATGGGGAATGGCGTTCGTTTCGCAGAAAGCGGGAATGGATTCCATGGGTCCACTCACATTCAACGGCACGCGAAATCTCATCGGAACCGCCGTGCTTATCCCAGTAATACTTATTCTGAGAAACCGTGTTCCGCGCGCCGAGCGCAAGCCGCTCCCGCTGAAAACCACCATAATCGGCGGACTTTCCTGCGGTCTGGCGCTCACCGTCGCCTCTACCCTCCAGCAATACGGACTTACGATGACGACCGTTGGCAAGGGCGGATTCATCACCACACTGTATATAATCATGACGCCCATTCTGGGAATATTCCTGCACCGCAGGGCACCAAGGATCGTATGGGTAGCGGCGGCGATGGCGGTCGGCGGAATGTATCTGCTGTGTGTCAACGGCGAGAGCCTTTCCATCTCTGCCGGCGATCTTCTGGTGCTGGGAAGCGCGCTTATTTTCTCGGTGCACATTCTGGTCATCGACAAGTTCTCGCCGCTCACAGACGGCGTGGTGCTGTCATGCATTCAGTTCTTCGTATGCGGCGTTGTCAGCACCATCGGCGCGTTTATTTTCGAAGAACCATCCTGGTCGCAGATAATCGACGGAATAATCCCTGTTCTGTACGCAGGCGTGCTTTCCTGCGGCGTAGGATACACGCTTCAGATCGTCGGACAGAAGGGTCTTGACCCCACGGCGTCTGCTCTGATACTCTCGATGGAATCAGTCGTAGCAGCTATCTCCGGTTATGTTGCCGGAGCAACCGGGCTTCTCAAGACTGACCAGACAATGACGCCCCAGCAGATCGCGGGCTGCGCTATCGTCTTTGCGGCGGTAATACTGGTTCAGCTCCCGTGGGATAATATAGGTCAGAAATTCAAAAAGAAAAGCAGCGTATAAAAAACATCTCCCCTGCTAATACAAGGGAGATACGTCTTCACGCCGTGTTTTGCCGTGGCAGATAATGAATATATTATGTTCGTGATTTCCGATATATGCGAAAAATAAGAGCACCGTTTTGGAATGCGCAATATGGATTTTTAATCCGCTCCTACATAATTTTATGCGCCAGTATTTATCAACAGATTGTATCGCCCCTGTGAATACAGGGGCGATACTTTTATGCTAAACCAACTCTTTATTTGTCAGCCTTTCTGCGGTTCGTGAGAGCCTTTATCACAAATAGCACGACGAACATGAGCACCAGTGAAGCACCAAGAACCACGAAAACATTCTGCACAAAGCCTGCAATAACATACCCGACAGCGCACACCGCAGCAACGGTCATAGCATAAGGAAGCTGCGTGGATACATGATTTACATGGTCGCACTGCGCTCCTGTGGAAGCCATTATAGTCGTATCAGATATCGGAGAACAGTGGTCTCCGCAGACTGCACCTGCCAGGCATGCGGAAATGCACACAATGACCATCTGCGGGATCTCACCGCTGTCTGCAACAGAAGCCAGCTCCTGGCTGAACACACTGGTAACTATCGGGATAAGTATGCCGAACGTACCCCAGGAAGTTCCGGTGGCAAATGCAAGTCCGATAGCAACTACGAACAGTATCAGCGGCAGCAGGATATGAAGCGCAGTAGCACTCTCAACGATTCCGGAAACAAATGCGCCTGCTTCCAGCTGGTTTGTCATCGTCTTTAATGTCCATGCGAATGTAAGGATAAGAATTGCTGGAACCATCTGCTTGAATCCTGCCGCAATGGAATCCATGCACTCCGTGAACTTCAGGACTCCGCGCACCAGGTAGTAAATAATGATGAGGATAAGCGCGCCGACAGAGCCAAGGGACAAACCGAACGCAGCATCACAGCCTGCGAACGCGTCAATGAAGCTGGTTCCGCTGAAAAATCCGCCGGTGTAGATCATACCAATAACGCAGAGCATTATCAGAATAATTACCGGAAGAATAAGGTCAATAACCTTGCCCTTTGAGCGGATAGGCTGGTCGTCGTCCTCATAGATCTTGTTTCTGGTGGTAAAGAGGTCGCCGTTGCGGGCGTTGTCCTCGTGCTTCTTCATCGGACCGAAATCCATATCAGCCGAAGCCATAAATATTACCATCATGATGGTAAGGAGCGCGTACAGGTTATACGGAATAGTGCTGATAAACAGGCTTATTCCGTTTACACCCTCGACCGTACCGCTTACCGCAGCCGCCCAGGATGATATCGGCGCGATAATGCATACCGGAGCCGCCGTTGCATCGATAAGGTACGCCAGCTTGGAACGTGAAACGTTATGCTTGTCCGTTACGGGGCGCATTACAGAGCCTACCGTCAGACAGTTGAAGTAATCATCAACGAAGATAAGCACGCCCAGCAGGAACGTGGAAAGCTGCGCTCCCCTGCGGGTCTTTATGTGAGCCGCCGCCCACTCTCCGTAAGCGCGGCTTCCGCCCGCCTTGTTCATGAGAACAACGATAACTCCCAGCACGACCAGGAACACCAGTATTCCCACATTGTATGAGTCCGCGAGATTTGCGATAAGTCCGTCCTGTATAACGACGGTGAACATACCCTCAAATCCTGTGCCTGCGGATATCGCGGCTATCACGCCGCCGGTCAGAATACCGATGAACAGCGACGAATAGACCTCCTTGGTGATAAGCGCCAGACCGATGGCAATGACCGGCGGAAGCAGCGACCACAGAGAGCCTACAGCCTCTGTTATCGGTGCCTGTATGAAGCAGCCTATCAGGAATGCCAGGATAAACAATCCTGTGATGATTTTTCCGATGTGTTTTTTCATGGAACTTCTCCCTTTTTTAAAGTCTGTATTTATATGATACGCTTTATCTGACAAATTGTCAATAGTTTTAAGCGATTTTGACAGTTTTTTATTCTCCGGCACACCATTTACAGGAATTTCAGCCCGCTGCGGCATCACAGCGGGCTGAATATTATAGCTTGACGATATCGTATAAATTCTGTTGAACGAGGAATCCCGGAACATAGCACCTGTTTACCGTCCACCAGCTGGCGCCCGCAAGTCCGTATTCGTCGATGAGCCGTAACTTGGCGTCTATGCTGCGCGGGTCGTCGAACCACACGACATGCCGAGTTCCATTGTCCGTGTAGTTGAAATATGGTGCCTGCGCCCGCTCATCATACTGGATATCCACGCCGTATCTCTGCGCAAGCTCCACGGCGGCGGTGAGTCCAATGCTCTGCGCAGGTGTTCCGCGCATAAACGGCAGAGTCCAGTCATAGCCGTAATTCGGCATGCCCATCAGTATCTTTTCAGGCGGGATCTCAGTCACAGCGTAATCCAGCACCCGGCGCACCTCATTTATAGGTGATACTGCAAGCGGCGGGCCGTAAGTATACGTCCGGCGTCATTATAGTGTTCGGATTTACAGGAATTTCTGGCTTGTGAGTATACAGCACATTACCCGATCGGAAATAAATCCACGCAGGGGCTTCAAGTATGAAACTGTGGGGGAGAAACTCTTAGGGCAACACCGCACAAAGACCATTTTTCTATCCCAACCCACACCCCTTTTTAGCGCTTATTGAGCATAAAACCGCGCTCCGTGCGGAGTGGCGGTGGCTTTGGTCTGGCGGTCATTTCACCGTTATAGTGACCGTAGTCTTAACGCCGCTGAATGCCCTGGCGGTGATGACTGCCTTTCCTGCTGAACCGATTGAGTTTGGCAGGAATTGTAAAAGGTTCCCGTTTCTTTTTTCTGAAATAATTCCGGACATATTCCGAAACAGCATAACAGCTCCATTGACAAATCATGATCTCTCAACTATAATAATAGTAGTATTGCATAATATTGGTTTGGCGGTGAATATCCGCGCATAGACAGAAAAACAGTTTACAGGAGGTAATTTCATGACAGCAAAAAAAACGCAGCTGCTGACTGCGGGTCTTGCAATTATAGCGCTGATAGCGGCGCTGTTCGTCATAAACCCAAGGTTCGGGACATCGGCTGCCGCAATGTGGGACGGAACAGCCGCCGAGAGCTTTGAAGGCGGTAACGGAGACAGCTCCAACCCGTACATCATAAAAACGGCGGAGCAGCTTGCGTTACTGGCGGAGCGGGTGAACGGCGGTGAAACATATCAGGGGAAGTATTTTGAGCTTGGGGATGACCTTGACCTGTCGGGCAGCGAGTGGGCTCCCATAGGCATAGGAGAGCGCGAGACAGGCGGCGGCACTGTTACGAAGCCTTTCGCCGGAACATTTGACGGAAATAATCACAAAATATCCGGGCTGAAACTTACCGCCGGACTGGACGGCCAGGGACTTTTCGGCTGTTCCTCCGGCACAATAAGGAATCTCGGCATTGAGAACGGAAACATTAGTATCGGCAGTGCTGAAAGAACCGGAGCGATATGCGGATACAGCACCGGAACCATCGAAAACTGCTGGAATTCGGCGGACATTACCGGAAGCACCGAGGGCGGAAAATATGTCGGCGGTATCTGTGGGTACAGCACCGGAACGATTTACGGCTGCCTGAATATGGGGGATATCACCGCAAATTCCTATATAGGCGGTATCTGCGGAAATACAGACCGGGACACACAAATCAGAAACTGCTTCAACAGCGGCAGTATCACGGGCAAAGAACAGATTGGCGGTATCGCGGGAATCAACCTCAATTACATAACGTTCTGCATAAATGCCGGGGAGCTTACCGGAGAAAAAAAGGTTTATGCTGTCAGTCATTCGGATAACGCAAACGGAAATGAGTACGCCAGAATAGCAAACAGCTATTACAACAGCGACGTATTCAGCCCCTCCAGCGGTGATAAAGAGGTAACTGGTATTCCCACCGGAGCTCTGTGCGGCAGCATTCTCAATAAATACAACTTTGACAAAAACCTGTGGGAATCCGGCAGCATAACCCTGGACGGCAGCGGCAAGGCTCAGATGACCTATGTAAGGCTTAAGAACATTCCGGCGGCGCCCGCCGCAATGGAGCGCGAGGTGTTCAATTTCGGCACGGAATCCGATCAGGACTGGGACACCTACACGCTTATAACAGAAGCCCAGCAGTTCGTGGATATCGGCGCGGACAAAGCAAAGTGGAACCAGAACTACGTCCTCGGTAACGATATCGACCTTGAAAGCCGGACGGACGTTAAGATAATAGAGAACTATTACGGCAAATTCAGCGGAAACGGACATTCCATAAAGAACGTTTACATAAACGAGCCTGAAAAGTCCCAAGTGGCGCTTTTCGGCGAGGTCAACAGCGGCAGCGTTATCAGAGATCTCACGCTGGACGGCGGCTCAATATACGGCAAGGAAAGCGTTGCCGGAATTGCTGTTGTAAATAACGGCAGTCTTATAAACTGCACGAATTCCTGCTCGGTAAGCGGTGATATCGGAGATATCGGATTAATCGGCGGCGTGTGCGCTTACAGCGAAGGTACGCTGATCTCCTGCCGAAACACCGGAAGCGTAAGCTGCACTGCGGGAACACATGATGAAGGCCGCACAACAGGCGGAGTATGCGGTTATAGTTATGGTAAGATAAGCGGCTGCTATAACTCAGGCACTGTTGAAAGCCCGAAACAGGCGGGCGGAGTGTGCGGCAGCTCTTCTGGCGGTGAAATCAAGAACTGCTATAACTCCGGCGCGGTCAGCGGCACGAAAAACGTCGGCGGTATCTGCGGCACAGGAAATTCTAACTCGTTGAGCGGCTGCTTCAACTCCGGTGAAGTCACCGGAACCGGAAATATCGGCGGTATCTGCGGTTCGGTAAGCGGCTACGAATCCAATGGTCATGAAATTGTTTCCAGCGTCAGCGGCTGCGCGAATACCGGAAAGGTCAGCGGCAGCGGCTCGCTTGGAAGCGTCTGCGGAAACGGCGGCGACCATTCCTCTTTCACAGACTGCATATACAGCAGCGGCAGCGGGCTTACCGCAATAGGCGGTAAGGCGGACGTCAGCGGCTCAGCCAGCAGCGCCCCGGCTGAGGAGGTAATAAACTCTTTCAAGCCGGAAAGCTGGACGGAGGGATACGCCAGGGAAACTGTTGCCGGCAGAAAGAAAACCATTCTCCGCGCCGACCCTGTCCCCGCCGGAGCGAAGCAGGAAGAAACAAGGCTTGAATACTACAACTTCGGCACGGAAGCCTCCCCCGACTGGGACTCCTACACCGAAATAAGCACCGGGCAGGAGCTGCTTGCTCTCGCGGTGGACAATACGAAGTGGGGCGGAAATTACGTCCTTGCCGGAGATATCCAGCTTACGGGAGGATCGTTCTCCCCGATAGGCACTGAAGCCGTGCCGTTCAGCGGGAAATTCAGCGGCAACGGTAATGTACTGACCAACGTAAAGATATCTGCTGCTGCGGACTATACTGGTCTTTTCGGCTACAACACCGGTACCATAACATACGTTGGCATTGAAAGCGGCGAAATATCCGGCGGGAACTGCACCGGCTCCATCTGCGGTCTGAACGCGGGAACCATCATCGGCTGCTACAACAACGCTCCCATCACCGGAAAGGAATCGGCAGGCGGCGTCTGCGGCAAGAACAGCGGCACCGTACAGATGTCCTACAACACCGGAGCCGTCACTGGAATCCTCAAAACCGGCGGCGTCTGCGGCGAAAGCACAGATGGAAGCACATTAGCAAACTGCTACAACACAGGAATGTTGACCGGCGATTCCTTTGTCGGCGGTATCTGCGGCTCGGTGGAAAGCAGCGCCGACGTTTCCAGCAGCTTCAGCATGGCTGAGATATGCGGCAACAGTAATGTCGGCGGTATTGTCGGTACCGGTCCCTCGACAAAGTGCTTTTACTCCAAGGATCTTTTCTTGGTGAATGAATTTGGCGGTCCTGTTAAAACCGAAGACCTGACCAGTCGGCAATCCGGCTTTTCCCGCGACATCTGGGAAACAGGAAGCTACACCACGGGCACGGAGAACGGAAGATACCGCTCGGACAACTACACGCTCATCAGCCTTAAAGGCGTAGGAAAGGCGCAGTCCGGCGAGCTGCGTATGTACAACTATTTCACGCTGAATCATGACGACTGGCGATATTATAATCCCATAACCACGGCAGATGAATTTGAGAAGCTCACACAGAACAGCGCAATGTGGCACAGAAACTACGTCCTGCAAAGCGATATCGACCTTTCAGGAAGAAATATCACCCCGATAGGAAACGAAGTCACGCCATTCTATGCGTTTTTCAGCGGAGATGGACATAAGATATCCAATCTGATAATTGATCTGCCTGATTCTGATAATGTCGGACTTTTCGGCTATGTATCGGGCTGGGTGTATGATATTATCACTGAAAACGGAAGTATTACCGGCAGAAATAATGTTGGCGGTATCGTTGGTTACGCGTCAGATACAAGGGGGCGGTGCGTTAACGGAAACGCGGTAAGCGGCATCAGGAATGTCGGCGGTATATGCGGCGAAAGCCAAACAACGGCCATGGATTGCATAAACATCGGCACCGTGACCGGAACCGAAAATGTTGGCGCAATATGCGGAAGCGAAAATAACACCGTGAAGAACTGCTGGTACAACTCCGACACGAGCAAAGCCATGGGAATCGCCGGAGCGGACCTTGAGGGAGCGGCGCAGGGGCTCACGACCTTACAGATGACCTCCGCAGACGCGCTGACGACCATGGGGCTTGATTCCACGCTCTGGACAAAAAAGGCGAACGACAAGGCGGCTGGGATCGCGTATTATCCCTCGCTGCGAAAGGACAGCGCGCCGTCCATCGGATACAAATCCGGCGTGATCCTTGAGCACAGCTCTGCGGATACCCCGGCTTACCTGGGCACGGCGGATTTCACTGTGTATTCCCTGGTGAAATTTGACGGGGTGCCGCAGGCTTATTCAGATACCGCGCTCACCGCTGGCAGCGGCTCGTTCACGGTAACGCTGAACGATAAGGAGGTAGTCGCCGCAGCGCTCCCGGACGGCGCGAAAACCAATGACACAATCACTGCGCACCCCGCTGCGGGCGACAATTGCAGGTTCGTGCTGAATTACAGCGGAGCGGATTCCTCGTTCATAGCCGATACCTCTGCGGACTGCACCGTTAATGTAGAAAAGCTGGCGCTCACGGCGGCTGACCTGGAATTCGCCCCGCCGTCCGACCTTAAATACAACGGCGCGGCAAAGGAAGCGAAAATCGCTGTGAAGTCCGGAATCACCGGTGCGGAAGATATCACTCTGAAATACTACCGTGACGGCATTGAATCAGACCCAGTTATTCCCGGAACCTACACCGTAACGGCGGACATCGCCGAAGGGGATAACTACAAGGCGGCTGTCCTCTCTGGCGGCTGGGAATTCACTATCGTAAAGGGCAACATCACCGCCGACATGTTCACATTCACCACCCCGGAGGATTGCAGATATAACGGCGAAGGAAAACCCGTTTCCGTCACCGTAAATGATGGAGCTGAGGGAGTCGGCAAAATAACCCTTCACTATTTAAGCAGCACCAGCGGCGAAATATCCGTACCCGTAAAACCGGAAACAATAACGGTGCTCATTGACGTGGCAGAGGGCGAATACTACAGTGCAGCAAACGGAATCGGCGGCTGGCTTTACACGATATACTACGGCACCCCCTGTGCGGATGACTTCATATTCCACGCGCCCACCGATACCGAGTACACCGGGCTTCCGCTTGCTGCGGCCGTTGAAGCACGCGGGTTCAGCGACGGTTCAGAAACGGGCTTGGGCGAAATAACGGCGGTAAAGTACTATCTGGACGGAGTCACCGCCGAGCCCACAGCCCCCGGTACCTACACCGTAAAAATAGACGTTGCCAAGGGCGAATGCTACCTTGCAGCCAGCGATGTGGCATCCCCGGACTGGACGTTCACGATAACCCCAGCAGCGCTCACAGCAAGTGGCTCCGGAACTGCCTCCGGTACGTTCGGCGACAGCCTGGGCAGTCTGTCCGTTTCCGGGCTGAAAGCAATGCTCGGCACTGACGAAATTCCCGGCAGGTGGGCGCTTTCCGGCGGTGATATACCGAACGTCGGCGATACCGGAAAGTATACGGCTGAGTTCACCGCCGACGTTCACCCGGAGTACTACATGCCGCTCACCGCTGACGTAACTCTGGATATAGCAAAGGCTCAGGCTCCGGCGGCTGCGGATATCGCGCTCTGCTGCAACTGGAGTTCAAGTGAAGAAAAGAGCGTTTCACTCGGCGGGCTTCCAGAAAACACCGGAGAGATCCGCCCGGCTTCCATTGCGGTCACTGACGTTAACGGAATACTCGCCGCAGACAGCGCGCGGTACTCTGACGGAAAGCTGTTCTTCACGCTCGGCGTGAATACGGCGGAATCCATCGGAAACACGGCTGAAATAACCGTGAACCTCCCCACGCAGAACTACACTGATTTCACGTTCAGAATCACGGTGACTCTCGCCGCAAAGGGCGACCAGCAGGCTCCCGCGCAGTCTGATTTCAGATTGGAACTGACAAGCTCCGGAAGCGATATCACCGCTGAAATAGTGACCGGGCTTTCCGGCGTGGAGTTCAGCTTTGACGGCTCAGACTGGGGCGCGGAAAACGCCGCTCCTGTCGGGCATGACGAGCTTGTGACGGGGTATATCAGGTTTGCCGAAACCGACAGCCTGAATCCGAGCCAGGCGGTTTCGCTCACGCTGAAAAGCGGCCACGGCGAACTCACGCGCCACGACCGCTCAGAGCCGGACTGCATTTCCTACGGCAACGCCGAGTACTGGGAATGCGGGCTCTGCGCAAGGTACTTCCTTGACGAAGCCGGAACCCAGGAAACTGCGCTGCAAAACGTTGTCCTGGCAAAGACCGGGCACACTCCAGGAAAAGCGGTCAGGGAGAACGAGATCCCCGCGTCCTGCACCGTGGACGGCTCCTATAACGAAGTGACTTACTGCACGGTTTGCAGTGAAAAGCTCTCAACAGAGCGCCGCACTGTTCCGGCTGCGGGACACAAATGGTCTGAAAAATATGGGTCAGACAAATCGGGACACTGGCATATCTGCGAGACGTGCGATGCGGTATCCGACATTGAAAATCATGTTTCCGGCGGCACGGCGACCTATGCAAAGCCAGAGCTGTGCACGGTCTGCGGTTACGAAATTTCTCCGAGGAAAACCTCCACCGGCGGGAACTCCTCCGGGGGAACCGCAAGACCCTCCAGACCTGCGGCAGCCACCGAAACGCAGCCTGGTATAAACGGCGTTCAGAAGTCCTGGGCGGATATCGCGGCTGACCTCATGAAGCAGGGTGGCGTAAGCGCGGTGATCTCGCTCAACGGCGAAACCACCGTCCCTGCGGACGTGATAAGGGCGATAGCTGACAGCAGGATAAAGGCGGAATTCATTATCGACAGTATAAAGAGCTGGATAATCGACGGCACGGCGATAAAGTCTGCTTCTGCCGCAGATTTTACCGTGCTCCCCGGAAACTCCGACAGGAGCGGGCTGCGCGGAGTTTTCGGCGCTGACCTGAAAATAAGCGGCACGGGTATCCCGGCTGAACTAAAGCTGACATTCCGCAGGGAGTTTGCGGGTCAGTTCGCGAACGTGTACCGTCTGACGGACGGCGGTCTGGAATTCCACTGCTGCGCGCGGATAGCCGGGGACGGAACAGCGGCGATACCCGGTGCATACACTGGCGGCGAGTATGTCGTTATGGTGTGCGAATACAGTGACCTGCCCGGAGATTTCAGCAACGACGGCATACTGAACGCGTTTGATGCGGCTATGATATTAAAGGATATCGTGGGGGACTCCAAGGGCGAGAATCCCTGCATGGCGGACTTCAACAGCGACAGCGTGATGAACGCACTGGACGCTTCCGCAATACTCAGGGTGATAGTGGCTGAGTAATGTACGGACTATAATAACATGAGGCGGCTCAGGTGTTCCCGAAGCCGCCTTGCTATTTTCGTGCACGAACTCAGCCAGTTCAAGCGGGGCGCTGCTGTCTGCACCTATCGTTTCGAGATATTCGTTCAGGCCGCTACTGCTTTCGGGAATGCAGCGCTCTTTAAGGAATTCCCGGAAATCCTCCCAGGACGGTGTGAAATTCCCGCCAAGGCTTTTATTGTAATATTGAAAACCAAATTACAGCAAAAAGGCAGCCCTCCGACTGCCTTTAATCTGTTTCCGGGAACAGCGGCGTCACGTTAAGCGTGAAATTGCAGCGGTCAGCGTTTCCTCTGGTGTTGCGCTCCGTTTTTATGTATTCAGCCCGGCTGATTATCGTCTTTAGCAGACGGTTTTTCTCCTCCGGTGTGGACTGCGCGTAAATATCCATCACACGCTCCACCCTGGGGATTATCTGCGCATAAAGCTGCCGATTGCCCTCAGCCTCGCTGACTGCCTGCTCAGCCTGCCGCAGATTCTCCGAAAGCATCGTTCTTCGCTTTTCGAGCGATTCCATGCGCTCCCGGAATTCCCCGGCAGAATATACCCCCTGTTCCAGGAACGAATATATTCTTTCGCGCTGGCTGTCAAGTTTAGCCAGTTCAGAACGTACCTTATCGGCTGATGTCCGCTCCGCTTTCGCAGTATCTGCGGCATTGCGGCTGACATTCACCCGGCAGTCGTTGAGCCATCGTGCCACGCCCTCAGCGAGAGCGCTTTCAACAAGCTCCAGCTTTGCGGATACATTACCGCAACTACGATTCGGGCAGCGGAGCGTGTCGCTGTTGTTCCTGCTGCCCGGCCCGATCCTTGTCATCATGCTGCCGCACATACCACAGTACAACAGACCGGATAACGGATTTCGCAGCTCCGTGTTTTCCTTTTTGTGCGGTATCCTGCGGCTGTTCAGAAATTGCTGCGCCTGGTCGAACTCCTCCTCGCTTATCAACGCCGGGTGCAGCCCATGTGCGATTATGCAGTCGGGATTTTCCCGCCGACGGATCATGACGATACCGTCTGCCAGGCTCTTTTCCTCCCTCCGGTACTGCCAGCGAATCTTGCCGCAGTAAACCGGATTTCTCAGAATATCCCTGATCGAAGCACTGCTCCATGAGCTGCCCTTTCGCGGGGTCACTCCCATCATATCGAGCCGTCTTGCGATGACGCTGCAGCCCATTCCGCTGATACACATGGAGTATATCTGCTTCACCGTATCGCTTTCGGAATTCGGCGACAGAGTAAATCCACGTCCCCTCTCAACTTTGATTTTATCGTAACCGTATGGTGGCGTGCTTCCGATAAAATGCCCCTCCTTTACGGAAGCGATACGCCCTCGCATTATTCGCCGGGAAATCGCCTTATATTCACGGCGCGCCATGAACAGCTCAAAATCAACGTATTCCTCATCGCTTTCACGGCTCTGGTCGTACACCTTTGACGGCGTGATTATCAGCGTCCCGGAGATACGGAACGTGTTCGATACCCTCGCCTGGTCGGCGCTGTTTCCTCTCGCCAGGCGGTCTATGTCCATGCATAGTACTCCCGCCCAGCGCCCTTGCTCCACCTCCCGCAGAAGCTGCTTCATTTTCGGACGTGCATCAATGCTTTCGCCGGATATGATCTCTTCGTAAACAGCGCCTATTTCCAGCCCGTGATGAGCCGCATAGTCGAGAAGCGCCGCCCGGTGCCTTGCCAGTGTTTCGCCCTGTCCCATGGCTTCTGCGTCAAGGTCTGCTCTGGATTTCCGCAGGTAAACAACGTACATTGCTAGCACACAGACATTTCACAACTGCTCCGCAGATCTCCACGGAGTTGTCGGAGCTGCAATTCCTGCGCTATCTGCTCGGCAGTGCTCCTCATGTTCTCACAACGAAAGGCAAGCTCCTGCTCGCTGGAGTTAATATATCCCTCATCGCTGAAATTTACGGCAGCACCGCACGAAGCAGTGTATGATAATATCATACCCATATTCATCACCTCGCTTGATTATATGGCGTATTGGTTGTACAGTATCCCCTTTCCTGGGCACTTATGAATAATATGCATTTATTCATTGGCGGTTTTGTATTCTGACATAGTGAACGACCCGGCGAACATGGGATTAACATTGATGAGAAAGGTACAGTAAATATTATCAACGGCTCATCTATTGAATATTATGGTTCATGCGTAACTCCGCTTGCAAACTTCATGGGGTAACTAAAAGGGAAAAGCAGTGTTATATTCCACGAAAGACACGGAAATCTAATTACTATAATGATGTATGGCATTATGTGTACCCCCACTCATACGTCATGATTATAACATAATCCACTATCCTGCCCTGTGCAGCGTAATCATGCGCCTCGTAAAGTACGCCCCGCTGCCCTGCGGAAATCTTCGGCGCAAGAGCCGATACAACGATGTATCCCTGCTCGTGCAGAAGCTCTGTCAGACGCTCCAGAAACGTGTTGTAACGCTCCCTGTCCTCCGGAGCAATGTACTCTATATCCATGTTCACGCCGTAATAGCGTTTTGCCGTTACCTCCGCCATGATATTCCTGATGAGCCGCTGCTGAAGCTCCTCGGAAGCCAGTATCCCAGACAGGTTTTCAGTGCTGAAGCCCTCACCGAAAATATTTGTCACCACCATCAGCGGCATTACCGCGGCGCGCTGGGCGCTGAAGATTAGATTGCTGTCGTCCGGCGGTACAAGTTCTGCTTGTGGGGTCAGCGTGTAGCTGAACGGACTTATGAACGTCATAAACGGTAACACGCAGTTCAGCGTATTAGTATTTATGCTCGGATAGGCGTAACCGTTGAATATCGCCCGGCGCCGCTCAGCCGGGGTGCTGACCGGGATTATAACAGTATCTCCGCGCCGGACGTTCAGCGGATCAAGCCCCGGATTAGCCTCAAGCAGAAGATCCAGCGAGACTCCGTATTCCTGCGCGATGGAAAACAAGGTCTGTCCCTCGGTCATGATATAGCGTACGCTGTCCGTATTGATGAGCAGATTCTGTCCCGGAACGAGCACCGACGGATCCCGCAATCCGTTGTCCGCCGCTATCCGGACCGGCGGAAGTCCGTATCGCCGGGATATCGCCGCGATGGTATCCCCCGGCTGTACTGTGTAGATCAACATAATATACCCCCTCAGAAAATCTCACGGCGTGCGCCGGATATGTGTATCCCGACCGCATCCGCATAATTGTATGTGGATAGCCGGCGGTTGAGCGCATCGTAGGTGTGCGAGCATGTAAAGATATTCTCCGGCTTCCCTGGATAAAAAATGTACGACACTATCATCGTATGATACAGACGTCCCTCGCTGTCACGGAGCTGTATAACATCGCCGGGGCGCAGTTCGGCAAGCCTGCGCTCCTCGCCGTACACTGCAGATCCCTTGTTCGTGAGCAGAAACCGGTTTAAGAATTCAACGCCAGTCCATGCGGGAGCACGGTCGTTCAGGTCGATATAGTACCACCCAAGATCCCCGGAATAATTCATGACACGGCAGCCCGCGTACAGGCACTGTGATACAAAGTTCGTACAGTCCCCGCCGATATCCTCGAAATCATAGTACTGCGGATTTCTGGAAAGCGCCCATTTCAACGCGTAGTTCACTGCCCTCCGCCTGTCGTAGCCCGATTCAATGAGCATATAAACACCACCTTTACCGCATTATATGCAGGTGAATACGTCAGCGCAACAAAAATCCCCGCTTCATGAGAAACGGGGACATAGTATTCAGTTTATACTCCAAAGCGGCTATTCTGTAACGAACCGCAGATCCATCAGCGAGAATTTACGCGGATCCGCAACGCGCTCCGCGACGACCCAGGGAAGCTCCGGAAACGACCTGCTGAACTCCTGCGCGTCACTGATACACCACTCCGGTATCACAAAGGAATCCACATACTCTGCATGGAACTCGGCGTCCGGAAATCTGAGCTGCGGCAGGAAAAAGCCAAGCTTATATTTTACATGCAGCATTCCCGCGACGCTTCCGTCCCTTATGGAATGGAATATGACCCACCGCGTGTTCTCATCTGGCTCAGCGCATTCTACCGCATATCTGACAAACACATATTCATACGCAAGACGCAGTTCCTTGTCGGTGAACAGGCCAAGCTCCGCCGCCCGGCTCACTACATCAGTCAATTCTTTCATAGTATTCTCCATCTTGTGAATTATCGTTTTATACACCTATATTTTAACACATTGTAAATTACTTGTCAAGTATGGAGAATAACTTTGAAATCCAGCCGCTCACATAATCGGCTTACGCTGTATTTTAGCGTACAAGTCACGCTTCCTCCTGTCGTGTCCTGTACATTTGTTCTACAAACAAATATAGGTCATAATGACATCTGACGACATAATGCCAAATCAAAAAACAAGCTCATAAAAAGAGCAATAAATTTTTTGATTCTGCAATTAATCATAATAATTTTCCTTTCTATGCACAAATAATATCTAGTAAATCTTCTATAATGACATTCAGTGGGCCTGAAAAAAGAACTGTGTAAACGCGAATAAACCCGAAAAACGTACCAAAGCTAAAAATGCAGCGAAACAGGGCAACGCTGGAGAGCG
>CAKSHT010000029.1 GCA_934457235.1 uncultured Oscillospiraceae bacterium | reverse complement strand
CTACTACTCCATCACAGCGGAGGAGTATTTCAGCGGAAAACCGGAGAGCTTATGAACCAGATCAAAATAAACGGACTTACATTCACATACCCCAGCGGAAACACCGCGCTCACAAACATAAATCTTTCGGTGAAGTCCGGTGAATTCGTGACCCTTTGCGGACTTTCCGGCTGTGGAAAGAGCACGCTCCTGCGCCTGATGAAGCCAGGGCTCAACCCCCGCGGCACGCTTACCGGAAGCATATCCTTCAACGACGCGGGATTATCCCCGGAGCCGACTGCGGAAAGCGCTGCTGCCATCGGCTTTGTGATGCAGGACCCGGAATCACAGACCGTCACCGATAAGGTATGGCATGAGCTGGCATTCTCATGCGAGAGCGTGGGAATGCCGCAGGACGAGATACGCCGCCGGGTCGGCGAAATGGCGTGCTACTTCGGACTAGAAGAGCTTTTTGAGCGCGAAACCGCCACTCTTTCCGGCGGACAGAAGCAGCTTCTGTGCCTGGCTTCCGCGGCGGCGCTGCACCCGCAGCTTCTTCTGCTGGACGAGCCTGCTTCACAGCTCGACCCGGTAGCAGCGCAGAATTTTGTGGACGCCGTGCGCCGCCTTAACCGGGATTTCGGAGTGACAGTAATTGCCGCCGAGCACCGTCTGGAAGAGCTTCTGCCGATATCCGACCGCGTTATACTGATGGACGGCGGAAGAATAATCGCAGACTGCCCGCCGGAAATGCTTCCGGAAAATCTCCCGGAATCCCACCCGATGTCATGCGCGCTTACCGCCGCACAGCGGGTATTCCACCTGGCTGGAGGTCACGGAACCTCCCCGGTATCTGTACGCGACGGCAGGGACAACGCCATCTGCCGCGCCTGGCTGACTGAAAACCCGGAAGTCCCTGCGCCCGGATTTTCTCCGGATAAAAACGCCGCTCCGCTTGTGGAGGTCCGGGAACTCCACGCCGGCTGGGACAGGACCGCTCCGGAGGTGCTGCGCGGCGTATCGCTGCGGCTGTATCCCGGCGAGATATACTCCGTGATAGGCGGCAACGGCAGCGGAAAATCCACCCTGCTGAAAGCGATATCCGGTATCGTGAAGCCCGCCGGAGGACGTATTAAAATACGCCGCGGCGCGAGTATCGCGTATCTTCCGCAGAACCCCTGCATGCTGTTCACGCAGGAAAGTGCCGGACAGGAAGCGCCCGCGGAACAGCTTGAGCGCTTCGGACTTACGGAGTTGTCCTCACGGGATCCGCTGGATCTTTCCGGCGGCGAACGCCAGAAACTCGCGCTCGCAAAGCTGCTGGCAGAGTCCCCGGATATACTGCTTCTGGACGAGCCGACAAAGGGAACTGACGCCGCTGCGCGCCTGGAATTCGCCGGTATCCTCCGGGATATCGCGGCACATGGGACTGCCGTACTCCTCGTGACCCACGATGCGGAATTCGCCGCAGGCTGCGCGGATATGTGCGGTATGCTCTTCAATGGAGAAATGATAAACGAAGCCACACCGCAGGAAATGTTCCGTCAGAATTATTTCTACACAACGCCGATGTCCAGGCTTTCCAGAGGGTTTATCAAAAATCAATGATTTAATTTGTGCATAATAACCTGGTTATAAAATGGGAAAAGTGGTTGAATTGCCCGGCGGATTGTGCTATAATTATAAAATGTACAGGCTATGGTACATGGATCGTCATGCAATGTAAAACGGAACACTATCCGTACAATTTTGAATAAGGAGCATAAATGGCTTATATGAACGCAAACCAGCAGCTTATGAAACGGCTCGCCGGTGAAATATCAAAGGTTATAAAGGGCAAGAACGAAGCCGTACAGCTTATTCTGACGGCGCTTCTGGCACAGGGGCACGTGCTTATCGAGGACGTCCCCGGAGTTGGTAAGACTACACTTGCAATGGCGCTCGGAAAAGCAACGGGGCTCAGCTTCCGCAGGGCACAGTTCACCCCGGACGTCATGGCTTCCGACATAACCGGATTCACGATGTTCGACCGCGAACAGAACCGCTTTGAATACCGCGCAGGACTTGTCGTGACGAATATTCTGCTCGCGGACGAAATAAACCGTACCTCCCCGAAAACGCAGTCCGCTCTGCTTGAAGCGATGGAGGAAAAACGCGTCACGGTAGACGGCGTAGTGCATACCCTGCCCGCTCCGTTTATGGTCATCGCTACGCAGAATTCACAGGGTTATGTCGGGACATTCCCGCTGCCGGAAGCGCAGCTCGACCGCTTTATGATAAAGATAAGCATGGGTTATCCTACAATCGAGCAGGAAACCGATATACTCCTCGACCGACTGTCCGGAAATCCAGTCACCGAGGTTCAGCCCATAATGACCTCCGAGCAGCTCCAGCAGTGTATTGAGGAAGTCAAGCAGGTACAGGCGGCGGACAGCATATGCCGCTATATCGCGGAGCTTTCCGCGGCTACCAGGTCGCACGGCGGCGTTGAACTTGGCGTCAGCCCGCGTGCTTCGCTGGCTATCCTACAGGCGGCAAGGGCGTACGCTTATCTTGACGGCAGGGATTATATCGTGCCGGAGGATATCGTAAGGCTCATGATACCCGTTTTCAGTCACAGGATAGTCCTGCGGCAGGAGATGAAAATGCGCCGCATGGAGGTAACTTCGGTACTCCAGGACGCCGTGTCCTCGGTAACGCCGCCGGTAAGGCGCGGCCTCTGAGAGGGCGGAAATGAGCAGAAACAGACTTTTATACATCATACTTGCAGTAGCGCTGCTTGTGTTCTCCGCAGCGTATCAGAGCCGTATTTCAGCGGTGCTGCTTATCGCGGCGCTGTGTTATCCGGTGCTGGCGCTGATATGCGTACTCATTTGCAGCCGCCTGACCGACGTGGGCTTCGTGGAGTGCGAGGAACACGCAAGGCACAAGTCTACGGCAGCGGGAAGCACAAGGATCGTCCGGCAGAAGAACGAGGTATACGATCTGTGGATATACGTCCGCAGCCGTTCTATACTCCCCTGCGTGCCGATAGAATTACAGTGTAACCTCCCGGACAGGGACACCGGACTTTTCTCGGCAAAGCGCATATACGCCTCAGTGCCGCCGCTCGGCAGGTGCAGGATATCCGTTTCAGTCATGCACCGTTACCGTGGCGCGTACATTGCGGAGGTGAACCGTGCGGCGTTCTTCGACCCGCTGCGGATCATTCGCATAAGCCGCAGACTCTCCGCGGAAGCAATGCTGATATTCCTGCCGCGCCGGCGTGATATCGGCGAACTTATCGCGGAAGCCCCCGGAGAAGACAGCACCGACCCGCTGCCGCTGATAAAGGGCGAGCGCGAGGATTTCTCGCACGTCCGGGAATATATCCAGGGCGATATGATACAGCAGGTACACTGGAAACTCACCGCAAAACTGGACGAACTGATGATAAAGCAGTTCGACGAAGCAGCGGAAAAGCGTGTTGCTATCCTCTGCGATTATCGTAATGACACGACGGACGCAGGCATCGCCATGAAGCAGGCGGACGCAATGATAGAAGCCGCGATAGCCATTGCACTTGCGACGGTGAGATCAGGCGTAAATTCCCGGGTGGATTTTGGCGCGATAGACGGAAGCCATCGCAGCATTATAAACGACATGTCGGATTTCGAACGATTCTACGACTGCGCCGCAGTCATGCCGATGAAGCTTGAAACGATGGAAACGGTTCAGCTCCTTGAATCCGGACAGCGGGGTGCTTCAGTGGTATTCCTCATTACCGGGCGGCTGACGGAGGAGTTACTCGCGGTCGTGGAGAACGCTGCGGAAAGCTTCCGCAGGATATTCGTACTGGTGAATGTAAATCCCGGCGCTTCCCCGGAGCTGGAATCACGCGCAAAGGATCAGAAATTCGAATACCTGCCGCTGAAGGACAGTGACACATAAAAAAGGAGGGCACAGCCCTCCTTTTTTATGTGCAATTATGAACCCCCGACAGCCCGTGCCAGGCGCTCCGGGATATGACTGAAATGACCGCCCGGCTCGCTGCGATAGATCACATGCGCCGTACGCTCAAGGAGCTTCTTCACTTCTAGCGTCCTGGCTTCGACAGTGGACATCAGCGGGTCCGGGGAGTTCTTTTCCCTGCCGCCTAGACTAAGGTAGACATCGCAGCTCAGCGGGTGCTCCCGCAGATACTCCACCCACCCCGGAAACCACATCGAACCCGAACAGCTTGCTGCGCCGCACAGTTTCGGCTCATCCCAGACGGTAGCGGCGTACATCGCGAAAAGCCCTCCCAGGGAGTACCCGCACAGCCTGACACCGGAAAACTCGCCGTAACGCCGCGTAAGCTCCGCCGTGAATTCCGGCAGGAACGCTACAAGGCGGTCAGCGCCGCCAGAAAATTTACGCCCGCCGTTGCAGACGGCCTCCCAGGGAGAATAATCCCTGTCCCAGTCTATCCCGCCGAATTCCGCAAGGACAAGCGAACTTCCGGAGTTCTCCAATATCCCGCAGATGTCGCTGAAAAGCTGCCGCTCAAAGCCGCTGAAAAGCAGCACCAGGTTCTCACCCGTTCCGAAGCGCTCCGCCCGGCAGGAATACCCGCCGAATTCAAATTCCGTCATTATATGAGTATTCCCTCAAGGTGGTCAAGCTCATGCTGGATTATCTCAGCCGTTATGCCGCTGTACTTCACGCGGCATTTCTTCATGCGAAGATCCTGGAATTCCACGTCTATCTCCTCATGCCGTAGGACGTCCTTTGCACCCTCGTGGCACAGGCAGCCCTCGTTTATCGTGTAGGTTTCCGGGCTTGCCCACTTCACTACGGGATTCAGCATAACTACATACCGGTTGTTCTCCTGGAACACGATAATGCGCTTCAGCACGCCCACCATATTTGCCGCCATACCGACGCACTCATGGGCGTGCGCCGCGATCGTTTCAACAAGATCCTGCGCCACTGGCAGGTCGTTCTTGTCTGCCGGAGCGGACTTCTGGCTCAGCAGGAACTTGTCCTTTACTATCGGTCTTACCATATCAGCTCCACCTTTCCGTCAGTTCAAATCTTATGCTCCGGACTTTAAGCCCGCTGCCGCCGAAATACAGCCTTATCGACATGAAGTTCGACAGAAAATTCGCGTTCCTTGCGATCTCCACAGGCTTTCCGCCGGTTCCGTTGAACGTGTAGGTGCCGCTTGGGCTTCCCAGAGCGAACAGTGTAACGGACGTCTGCGCCAGCTCCGAAAGCTCGCTGGAGGCGGTCAGCGTTACCTTGTAAACTCCGGGCTTTGAAACGTTCAGTCCGAATGCATAGCTGCTGCCCTTTTCAGTGGATATCCCGGAAATATCAAGCGTCAGCTGTTCGTCTATGTCATAGAATTCGATGTCCGTGCTGTCTACGTCGCCGCCGTCCGCAGGGCGGTTGATAATCTCAGTCGTGTCGTCAAGCCCCATTTCACGCTTCATCGCATGAGTCGTCAGCAGGAACCGCAGGATATTCATTGCACAGCGCTGCAGTTCACCGCGGGTAAGCTCCCCGTTTTCAAGCGCGGAGAGGGTATTGTCGTTGTTATGCGCACCGTCCGCCGTGACCATATAGACATCGTTCTGAGCCATAGCCATTGCCGCGAAGTCCGTACGGTCAGCGGGCTTGCCGCGGCGGTTGATATCCGCCCACCAGTCAGTCATTACAAATCCGTCGAAGCCCCAGTCCTCGCGCAGGATATTCGTCACCAGGTCGAAGTTACCCGCCGTCCATACGCCGTTTACCTTGCCGTATGTGGTCATGACGGATTTTGCCTCACCCTGCTTTACGGCTATTTCAAAGCCGCGCAGATATATCTCGCGGAGAGCGCGCTCTGAAATAATGCTGTCCAGAGTATGGCGGTGAGTTTCGCGGTTGTTGCCGCAGAAGTGCTTTATAGTACCCTCGACGCCGGTGGAATGCAGTCCTGCAAGCTCCGCCGCGGCTATGCTTCCGGTAAGGAACGGATCCTCGGAGAAGTACTCGAAATTGCGCCCGTTTAGCGGGTGACGGTGGATATTCATTCCCGGTCCGAGCAGGCAGTCTACCTGATTGGTGTGCATTTCAAGACCCATATAGGTGAAAAGCTCCATCATCAACTGACGGTCAAACGTGGAAGCAAGAAGTGTTCCGTTCGGCAGGCTGAACGCCTTTGTGCCGCAATCCAAGCGCATTCCGGAGGGACCGTCGTCGCAGCAGCCGCAGGGGATACCGAGCGCCCGGAGTTCATCGGAAACGCCGCCGAATGCCGCAGCAGTTCCCGCCGTTACCTTCGGGCTTCCCATGCCCTCGCCGCGGATAATGCAGGAAAGGTCATAGTCCGTGAGCTGTGCGGTAAATTCCTCCAGGGTATTTATTCCCTTGTAAACGTCAGACAGCTTTATTCCGCAGTCACCGGTCTGGGGTATCTCCGCCGGGAGCTTCGCGTGGCTGCGCGGATCGGGGTCGGAGGTCAGCGGGACGTCCTCAAACTCAACGCTGCCGCCGCTGTTCTTCATGCGTCTGAATTCCGTGACCGGAGCCAGCGCGGACTTACACTGCTTTACGATAGTTTCCGGCACATCCAGTGAGAAGCACTCCACGGCGCTGCGCACGTCCGTTCCCGCAAAGAAATGGTAGGTTCCCGCCTCCAGCAGCCAGCAGGACTTATGCCCCGTAACTCCGCTGTCGTCATAGGAAGCAACAGTGTCAAGCGGTATCTCAACAGAAAGCTTTTCGCAGTCACCGGGCTTTATCGTCCATGTCTTGTCAAAGCCGCAGAGCACGCGCGCGGGCTTTCCGAGCTTTCCCTGCGGAGCCTGGCAGTATATCTGCACGACCTCGCGGCCGGGAACGCTTCCGGTGTTCCTTACTGTTATATCCGCAGTTACAATGCCGTCAGCGGCGGAGAATTCCGCCGATACATCAAATGTAGTGTAAGACAGTCCGAATCCGAACGGATAGCGCACCTTGTCCTTGGCGAAGGTCTCAAAATAGCGGTATCCGACGTAGATATCCTCGCCGTAACAGTCCTCTTCTCCGCTGCCGAAGAATTTATCCGACGGGTAATCCGTGATATTGTACGCGATGGTATCCGGCAGCTTTCCGCAGGGAGACATCTTACCGGTGAGGATATCCGCCGCACCGACTCCGCCGACCATTCCGCCCTGCCATACGTACATAACGGCGGAAACATCGTACCTGTCCATGAAGCCCATATCGATAAGTCCGGCGGTGTTCAGCAGAACAACGGTTTTTGAGAACACCGCGCTGACCTTTTTTATCATATCCTCTTCAAGGTCGGAGAGCAGAAACGCGCCCTTTTCATTGCGGTTGTCCATCTCCTCGCCGGCTGTACGCCCAATTACGATTATCGCAGTATCAGAGGTCTCTGCGGCGCTGTTTACAATATCGTCGGTCAGCGGCATTTCCTCCTGCGACCATGGCTCGCCGCCCCAGCCCTCACCGTAATTGAACGGGTGCTGTCCGTCCCACCCGGTGTATATATTCAGAAGCTTCTGATTTATTTTATAGCCTGCTTCTATAAGCCCGTCGGTTATGCCGACCACCTTTGAAACATTGACCATTCCGCCGCTTCCGGTGCCGCTCTTGTAATAATGCAGCTGAATGCGGCCGAATACCGCAGCTTCCCCGCCGTCTTTCAGTGGAAGCGCACCGTCGTTCTTCAGCAGAACCGCGCCCTGTGCCGCCGCACGCGCGGAGGCTTCAAGGTATCTTTTCCAGTCAAGAGTTCTTTTCATTTCCCTGCTCCTTTATGATTAAAAAGGCGCTGTCCGCATGAACGGGCAGCACCGTGATATCCGGTTTACTTGAATAATCCGCCGAGACCGCCGAGCTTGTTTTTCAGTTCATTTATGTTGACCTTTGCCCTTACGCCGTCAACGATCTGCTTTATAACGTCATCCGGAAGATCAACGCCGAGAATGCCCTCTACGGTCTTTATGGGATCCTTCTGGAACTTCGCCGCGATATCCGGGTCGCTTTTGACCTTGTTCACTATTTCGTCGATTTTTGCCTTTACATCCATTGCTGTCACTCCTTGTGTAAATTTAAGGCTGATGCCGTAAGTTCAGTATAGCATATTCCACCACAAAATTCAAGCGGTATCTTTATAAAAAATACTTGCATTTGCTCTGATATATTGGTATAATATAAGTTGGCGAAGTTGAACATTAACGTTTATATATAGAAATGAGGAATGAACTTGGATTTTTTCAGCTACATATCCGACGCATTCAATAATTTTGTGCGGGTACTCATGTCGATAACGGTTTTCGACGTGATAGATATGGTGCTGCTTGCCGTGCTCATCTGCGTTGTCATAAAACTCATGCAGGAGACCCGCGCCGAGCAGCTGTTAAAGGGTATAATGGTACTGGTGGCGCTGTTCTTCCTGGTGCAGATATGCCAGCTCAAGGTAATGAGCTTCCTGTTCCAGAACTTCTTCCAGGTGGGACTTATCGCAGTGGTCATCGTGTTCCAGCCGGAGCTGCGCCGCATGCTCGAAAAGGTCGGCACGGCGAAAGTTCCGAGCATCGTGCAGTCATTCGACAACGGCATCGGTGACGTCCAGGCGCGTGAACAGTGCATACAGGGCATCGCGGACGCCTGCGAGCGCCTGAGCCGTACGCGCACCGGAGCGCTTATCGTAATCGAGCGCCAGACGAAGCTCGGAAACATCATTGAGCAGTCTACCGTGATCAATTCCGACCCGTCGCCGGAGCTTTTCTGCAACCTGTTCTACAACAAGGCTCCCCTGCACGACGGCGCCGTTATAATCCGCAATAACCGGATCTACGCGGCGGGCTGCTTCCTGCCGATAACCAACAAGGGACAGTATGTTGACGCAGACCTTGGCTCCCGCCACCGCGCCGCGCTCGGCATGAGCGAAAACTCCGACGCGCTGATAATCGTGGTATCCGAGGAAACTGGTATTATTTCCGTTGCAAAGTCCGGTCAGCTCACACGCTTCAACAACGAGTACAATCCCAAGGAAGCGCTCATAAATGTGCTGCGCGACGAAATGCCGGATTACTCCAAGAACAAGACGAAGCGCCGTTCCAAGCGCTCCCAGGACACCGGCGCAGACGAGGCATAAGGAGGACGCATGGATAACAAGAACGAAAACAAACCCGCCAAGAGCGTCATGGAAATTATCCGCGGCGTCGGCTCCGCCGCGCGGAACAATCTGAAAATAATCGTGCTGAGCACCGTGCTTGCGGTCATCGTATGGATACTTGTATCCGTGCAGGTGTTCCCAACGATCGAGACCAGCATATCCGATATCCCGATACAGGTGCAGCCCACGGAATACATGATAAACAACAACCTCCAGATAGTCGGCAGCTTTACGGGTACCACAAATATCCGCATAGAGGGCAAGCGCTATGAGATCTCCGCACTGAAAGCTGAGGACTTCTATGCAACGCTCGAACTTGATTCCGTGCGCTCCGCCGGAACTTTCACCGTACCTGTCAATGTTTCAAGCAAGACCGGTATTGACTACAGCCTGCTTGAGACCTCCCAGATGGCGGTGACGCTCGTGATAGACGAGATAGCTACCCGCGAATTCCCCGTAACTGCATACGCGCCTGATATCAGCCTGCCGGAGGGCTACTATGTGGACGAGATAACTGCCTCACCCGCGACGATAACAGTGACCGGCTCGGCTTCCGTGCTTGACAAGATAAGCCGCGTTGAAGCAAGGGCGTCCGTTGACGGCGAGATACATGAGAGCCACGAGGTACAGACGGCGCTCACAGTCTACACCGCGAACGGCTCCAAGCTTGTCAACGACGACATCAAGATGAGCGCGGACAGCGTTATGGTCAATATCCCGATCTACATGCAGAAAGAGCTTCCGCTGACGTTCTCATTCGCCGGTATCCCGCAGAACTTCGACATCGAGAGCCTTGGATATGAGATATCCCCCAAAAGCATAATGGTAGCTGCTCCGGACGACAGCATAAGTAATCTCAGCGAGCTTAACATCGGTACCGTGTACATCTCGGATATCCGACTTAATCAGACGGTTTCAACTATTCCCATAAGCCTGCCCGAGGGCTACAAGAACCTCTCCGGAAACAACAGCGTACGTATCAGCTGGGATATCGCGGATTACGGAAAGCTCGACTTCCCAGTTACCAACATCACCATCGTAAACGCCCCGGACAACATGGACGTTGATCTTATCACACGGGAGCTAACGGTAAGCGCTATAGGTCCCTCCGAACAGCTCAGTGAGCTTACTTCAAGCCAGTTCTTCATCACAGTGAACCTGCTTGGGATATCTCTGCACGATGGTTCGCAGGACGTTCCCGCCACAATAGTCATCGCAGGCTCCGGCGCCGAGAACTGCCTTGCCGTCGGGACTTACAAGGTGACGGTAAGCGCACGGACAACAGACGAGGAATAAATGGCAATAATAATCTCACAGATAAAAACCACCCTTGACGAGCCAAAGGAAAACGCCGTAGCAAAGGCGCTGGCGGCTCTGCGCATGAAGCCCGGCGACATCGCGGAGGCACGGCTGTACAAAAGCTCCGTGGACGCCCGGCGCGACGTGTGCTTCGTACACTCGGTGTATGTAAGGCTGAAGGACTCCGTCCGGGAAAGGAAGATCGCCGGGAAGCGCCCGGATGTACGGCTGTACGAACCGGGGGATCTGAGCTTTACGCCAGGTTCTGAGAAGCTCCGCGGGGACATCTATGTTGCCGGCTTTGGCCCGGCGGGAATGTTCTGCGCGCTGACGCTGTGTGAATTCGGTTACAATCCGATAGTCCTGGAGCGCGGCGCGGACATGGACAGCCGCGTGAACGCCGTGGAAGGCTACTGGCATGGCGGAACTCTCGACGCATCAACCAACGTACAGTTCGGCGAGGGCGGCGCCGGGACGTTCTCCGACGGAAAGCTAACCACCCGCATAAACGACCCGCTGTGCTCCCGCGTGCTGGAGCGCCTGGCGGAGTTCGGCGCCCCGGAGGATATACTGACCCAGGCGAAGCCGCATATCGGCACTGATAAGCTTCGAAACGTCGTGAAAACCCTGCGGCAGAAAGTTATCGAGCTTGGCGGAGAGGTGCGGTTCCTGACGCCGCTGGAGTGCGTATCCCTCGGCAGCGGGAGAGTAGACAGCGTGACGATAAACGGCACTGAAGTCCCCTGCGGAGCGCTTGCACTGGCTGTCGGGCATTCGGCGCACGATACGTTCAGAATGCTGCTCGGCAAGGGAGTGGAGCTAATACCGAAACCGTTCTCCGTAGGCGCCCGGATAGAGCACCTGCAAACCGACATCGACCGTGCATTATACGGTAAGTACACCGGACACCCGGCGCTTCCGCCTGCGGAATATCAGCTCTCATACCATGAGAACGGCCGCGGAGTCTATACGTTCTGCATGTGCCCCGGAGGATATGTAGTGGCTTCCGCGAGCGAAAACGGAACTATTGTCACCAACGGCATGAGTTATTTTGACCGCGCAGGCAAAAATGCGAATAGCGCCGTACTGGTGTCTGTTTCGCCGGAGGATCTCGGCGGCGGAGCGCTCGGCGGTACGGAATTCATTCAGCGCCTGGAGCAGAAAGCGTTCCAGATGGGCAAGTCCGGAAAGGCACCGGCGGCGCTCACCCGGGAATTCGTTTCCGGAGGGCACAGCTTTACGCTCGGCAGGGTGGATCCGACTTACTCCCTCGGCGTGGAGCCTGCAGACCTTGGCGCACTGTTCCCGGAGTTCATAAGCACTCCGCTTCGCAACGGTCTGCGGTACTTTGACCGCAGGATAAGCGGATTTTCCGACAATGACAGTATCCTCACCGCGATAGAGACCCGCAGCAGCTCCCCGGTACGGCTCCCCAGGAACGAAGCCGGATACGCGGCATGCGCTGACAATCTGTTCCCCTGCGGCGAAGGCTGCGGATACGCCGGAGGAATCATGTCCGCGGCGGTGGACGGTATACGCACGGCGGTGAAGATCATGGAGAAATACGCCCCGAACTGCTGAATATTTCCCCCAAAACGATACAAAATAACCCCCGAAATCATTTTCGGGGGTTTGTTATGTCTGATGGATTTGTATTAGTTTCCGGGAGCATGGATATTACAGGATTTCCCGTGATATCCGGAGATATCAGCCTTGTGGACTGCCCGGAATGCGTTCTTGTGATATCCGACGGCGGTAGAATACCGCTCGTGAAGCGCGCCGCCGGAGTCGTAATAAATGGCGACAGCACCGTGATACCTCCCGGACGGCTGTCCGGAGTTCAGCTCATATCCTGCGGGCGCTGCGGCAAGAACACCGTAAGCATATCCTCCGACAGCGGAGAAGTACTCACACTGGCGCTCAACCGCGCGATACAGACCGCTTCCGGTGTATGCGAGCCGATGGAGCTTCCCGTGCGGCGCGCGCCCGGCTCATCTGAATTCAGCTGTATGGCGGATTTCGCAGCGGGTCTGCTGCTCGGAAAGATTCTGTAACGCTCAGTACTTTCCGGCTTTCAGAAGCTCACGGATATACGCGAATGTCTTGCCCTCTCCCTGCTCCGCTAACATTCGCAGGAGCTTTTCCAACATGTCGGAGGTCTCCGGGTGGATCGAGCGGGTGGGCTTGCGGTTCATGAAGTAATCCAGCGGGTCGCTGTCGCGGTACTTTTCGCCGCGGTATATCTTGCTTGCGGCAACGCGGTCGCAGAACATCTCGACAAGGAAGTTCAGCGGCATCTTTACCGGCTTGTAGATCTTTTCTGCCGGGTCAACGTCTATCCAGTATTCAAAGTGATGGCGGTTGCGTCCCTTGTGGTGCATCCACGCCAGCGAGTAGCCGTTAAGCTCACGCTCCGCTTCGTTTGGGCTGCGGGTTCCCTGATAGTATTTCACTCCGGGCATGAACTCCGTGGGAGAATACTTCGAAAGATCGTGTCGCAGTCCCTGCCACAGGATACCCGCCCGTGCGCAGTGCGCGATCACCTTGTGCCGGTGGCGGGTTATCGTCCCGAGATGCCCGAAAAAGCCTTTCAGCGACATAATTTGCTCCTTATGCGCGCTGAATTACAGAAAAGCGCGCTTTATATTTGACTGTTTCCGCGGAAGCTGCTGTTGAACACCGGGCGCAGACGCTTGTAAAGCGGCATGGAAATGAGTACCGCGATAAGTCCCTTTGCAAATGTGAACGGCATATTGAATACCACAAGGCACTTGATAAGACTGTCAGCTCCGGACCAGATAGCCTGGTACATGCCGATTATGGCTTCCATCGGCATTACAGCGGTGTACAGCGGATATACGATGAAATAGTTAGACACAACGCCCATCAGCGCCATCAGCACTGCGCCGGAAAGGCACGACAGTATCACGTGCTTCGTGGTATGGGTGGTTTTCTGCGCTATGATGCCTGCGGGAATGACCAGCATGCAGCTGAGTATAAAGTTAGAAAGCTCGCCGACTCCTCCGGTCATCGACCCGAAAAGTCCCAGTGCATTCTTTAAAAAGCACACCGCCACGCCGGATATAGGCCCCATTGTCAGCGAAGCAAGCAGCGCGGGTACGTCCGAAAAATCAAATGTAATGAAGCTGGGAATGATGGGAAGCGGGAAGCTGAGAAACTTCATCAGCACCACCGCCAGTGCTCCGAGAAGCGCCGTGAATACCAGCTTGCGGACGTCGAAGGTCGGTCTTGTTTTGGTTGTTGTGTTGTTCATGATTCCTCCAATGTTCTGGGGAAACAGAAAGCCCCTGCACGCACAAATGGCTGTACAGGGGCGCAAATATGCACGCAGAAGCGATAACACATTTGTTTTCTGATTCTTTCATCCGGACTATACCGTCGGTACCGGAATTGCACCGGTTCAACCCTGGAAGGCTCGCGGACTTTCACCGCCGGTGGAGAATTGCACTCCGCCCCGAAACAGATAAAATGTATTCGGCGATCACTCACCGTAATTATATTATATACCCGCACGGGGATTTTGTCAAGTAGGCTGAACTAATTTTACGGAAGTATATCCCCGGCGCACCGCATGACCTCCCGGAACTCCTGGAGATCTATACAGTATCTGGGATCCTTGTGCTCCAGCGCAAATTTCAAGTCCGCGGCGCTGTGCCATTCAACGGCGGAGACCTCCGCCTTTTCGAAGTTCAGGGCAGTCTCCGGCAGGGCGCCCTTGAACAGGAACACCCACTTCAGCTCATTGTTGATGAAGCGCCTGCCATGGAACACATTGTCCTCGCTGACCTTTCTGCGACAGAGCAGCACAAGCTCAGACGGACGCGCCTTGACTCCGACTTCCTCGCGAAGCTCCCGTATCGCGGAGGTTATAGGATCCTCCCCGGCGTCGATGTGCCCTGTGGAAGCCGCGTCCCAGCACCCCGGAAAGCTGTCCTTATCCTCGGCGCGCTTCTGAAGCAGGAATTCCATTCCGCCCAGTCTGCGCCGCGCTATCCATATGTGTACGCTGGCGTGCCAGTCGCCGTCGCGGTGGATATCCCCGCGGCGCTTGGTTTGCTCGGTAAATTCGCCGTTGGCGTTCAGCACATCAAAAAGCTCATCGTCAGAATACATTTGTCCTCCGTTCAGTCAAGCCTCCAGTTTATCGGCTGCATGCCGTGCTGCACCAGAAATTCATTCGTCTTTGAAAAGTGCCTGCACCCGAAAAATCCGTTATACGCGGAAAGTGGACTGGGATGCGCACACTGTAAAATAAGATGCTGCGGATTTGTTATCAGCCGTGACTTGGAACGCGCGTTGCCGCCCCACAGCAGGAACACTATCGGCTGCTCACGCTGATTCAGCAGTTCGATTATCCTGTCGGTGAACTGCTCCCAGCCCATACCGCGGTGACTGTTCGCTTCCCCCTCGCGGACGGTAAGCACTGTGTTCAGCAGCAGTACGCCGCTGTCAGCCCATGCAGTAAGCTCTCCGTGGTTCGGCGGGTCTATGCCGAGGTCGGATTTCAGCTCCTTGAAGATATTTTGCAGCGATGGCGGAGGAGGAGTGCCCTTTCTCACAGAAAAGCACATTCCATGTGCCTGACCTGCACCATGGTAAGGATCCTGTCCCAGTATCACTGCCCGTACGTCGCTGTAGGAAGTGTGCCGCAGGGCGTTGAAAATATCCTCCATCGGCGGATATATCCTGCGGGTGGTGTATTCCTGCTTCAGGAATTCCCGCAGGCGCAGGTAATAGTCCTTGCGTATCTCGTCGGCAAGGAGCGCGTCCCATTCGTTGCCTATGTGCATCATTTCTTCTTACCCTTTTTCGGATTCTTTCCGCCGCTCTTTGTGCGCTTGGGCTTTACGGAAAATCCGAATGAGCCTATCTTCTTGCCAAGGGCGTAATATGTTCCGTGGGCGTAGGTCATAAGTCCTGCTTTCTCCATATGGAGCTTGCCCTTTTCGTCGATGAGGTTCTTGTCGATGTTGACGGAGGTTATCTCAGCGATGAACATATCGTGGCTTCCCTGCGGAAGTATCTCAGTTACCTTGCACTCGATGGAGATGGGCGCCTGCGCTATCTGCGGCGCGGCGATGGTGTTGCTCTCCTGGGGGTAAAGCTTCATCTTGGCGAGCTTATCCTCGTTCTTGCCGGACTTTATGCCGCAGTAATCCAGGGAGCGCACCAGCGTTGAGGGCATCATGTTGATGACGAATTCCCCGCTCTCCTTGATGATGTTATAGGAATTGCGCTCAGGTCTTACCGAGATATAAGTCTTGGCAGGATCGGAGCAGATTATACCGGTCCACGCGATGGTGAGCGCGGTGGGCTTCTCCATGGTTCCGCAGGATACCAGAACCGCCGGCACCGGAGCCAGAAGCGTTCCGGGCTTCCACTGTACTTTTTCCATAATCAGCTTCCTTTCTCATGATAAAATACTACTCACTGATTATACCACAAAATTCGGAAAAATGCAACAGACAGACTGTACTATGAAGAATTGACAAAAGCGGGGTATTGTGGTACAATATACACTGAGTGAAAAGGAGAAAAGGGGTTGGAATATGAGCAGGGACGATGAAGAAAATTACACAGTCAGACCGCTTACAATACAGGACATCGACCAGTACAACGCGCTGCTCAGATACGCGTTCCAGGTCACAGAGCAGGAATTATCGGAGACCGGCTGGAAGAACGACGAGATAAAGCGCTCAAAATTCCCGGTGCTCCAGAGAGCTGACGTACTGGGCTGCTTCGATGGGAACGACCTGGTGTCGCAGTTCGCGGTTTATCCGCTGGAAATGAACATCTATGGCGTGAAGTATCCCGTGGGATTCGTAACCAGTGTGTGCACCTACCCGGAGCACACCGGGCATGGCATAATGAAGCGCCTGATGATACAGAGTCTGACGCGCATGCGTGAAAATCACCGGCCGTTCGCGCTGCTGTATCCCTATTCGATACCGCTGTACCGCCGGCTGGGCTGGGAGATAATCTCCAACAAGATGACCTACATAGTCAAGGATACGCAGATACCGCGCAAGATAAAGGAGCCAGGCTATATCCGCCGCGTTGAGTGGAACGACAAGGAGTTCATGAAGCTTCACACGAAATTCGCGCAGAAGACCCACGGCTGCCTGTTCCGTAACAACCTGGCTTGGGAGGAATACTGGCGCTGGGACGAAGACGACACGAAGGTCGCGATATATTATTCCGACGACGATGTGCCGTACGGATACATGGTGTACCTCATAAACAACGACATCATGCACATCAAGGAAATGATATACCTTACCCACGAGGCGCAGCGCGGACTGTGGGAGTTCATACACGCGCACGACTCCATGATAGACGAAGTACGCGGAAACAACTACTACAGCGAGTCCATAGCGTTCGAGCTGGACGACAGCGACATCAAGGAAACTATCCGCCCCTACTCGATGGGCAGGATAATCGACGTGGCTGAATTCTTCAAGAGCTATGCCTGCGACCCGGACGAGCCGGAAGCGGTGTTCCGTTTCGAGGTGGAGGACGAGCTTCTGCCCTGGAACAACGACAGCTTCACAGTGCGTTTTGAGCACGGGAAATGCACCCTTACCGACGAGGAACCGGAGTATACCATGAAGCTCAGCATAGCGACGCTGACAACGCTTCTCCTGGGATACAAGACCGCCCAGAAGCTGTACGGCATGAACCGCATAATCGCCGAGCCGGCCGCAGTTGAGATACTGGACGATATCCTGCTGCACCAGATACCATATGTTTCGGATTATATCTAATACAAATGGACTGCATACAAAATGCAGTCCATTACTCTATATGATGAGCGCCGATCGCCCGGAAATAATAATTATTCCCGGGCGTTTTGTTTGTAAACTGCCCGATAAACGGGAATTTACCATCTATTCATATTCTTTTTAAACTTGTCGATATATGCTTGTTTTA
>CAKSHT010000028.1 GCA_934457235.1 uncultured Oscillospiraceae bacterium | reverse complement strand
GTGCCGGGGGTTCAAAAAAGCTTTAGCGATGAGTAGAAAAAAATTCCCCCAACTGGTATAATGAAAATGCGGTCTGGCAACTGCAAACAAAAACCAATAGGAGGAATGTCAAATGAATGACAATAATAGTTTAGCACATACAACGTGGAATTGCAAGTACCATATAGTGTTTGCACCGAAGTATAGGAGAAAAATATTACTTCAAGAGTATCGGGTGGAAATGGGAAAGATACTAAGGGAGTTGTGCGATTGGAAGGGGATAAAAATAATCGAGGCAGAAATCTGCCCCGACCATGTGCACATGTTTGTAGAGATACCGCCCAAAATGACCGTATCAAGCTTCATGGGATAACTAAAAGGGAAAAGCAGCGTAATATTCCACGAAAGGCATGGAAATCTAAAGTTCAAATACGGAAACAGGTCGTTTTGGTGTAGAGGTTACTATGTAGATACAGTTGGAAAGAATGCAAAGCGAATAGCAGAGTACATACAAAACCAGCTGAAAGAAGACCAAATAAGCGACCAAATGACACTCAGAGAGATGAATAACCCGTTTACGGGTAGCAAGTAACAATCTTTCGCAGGTGTCAGACCGTACTTGCGTCTTTAGACGCACGCTAGAAAATAGCCTTTTAGGCGTTATCTGTAAAGCCACCGGCTACGCCGGTGGATATTTACTTCAAAAGCCCGCTTCGCGGGCAAAATTTACTTTTTCGACAGACTGACCCCGGCAGAATAACCTGCCGGGGTTTTGTATGTTTGTTTACTTCTGCTGGGTCTGTGCGGGCTGACCCAGTGGCTGCTGCGGTTTCTGCTGGAGGTCGCTGCCGCTGGCGAGAGTCTTGCGGAGTATACGTAACTCGTTTACGTCCTTTACCATCAGCTCCTCAACGCGGGAGAGCATCTTGTCGGTGTAATCCTGCGTGGAATTTCTGATAAGGCTGGAGCGCTGTTGTGCTGCGCTTATTTCCTCGGTGGCGCGGCGACGTGCTTCCTGCATGATGGAGTTCTCGTCGATGAGCGCCTTGCGCTGCTGCTCCGCCTTGCGGATTATCTCCTCGGCTTCCTTCTTGGCGTCGCTGATGATGCGGTTCTTGTCGGCTACGATGTTTTGTGCCTGCTGGATCTCCCGCGGGAGTACAAGGCGCATTTCGGTGGCTATCTCGTCGATCTCGCTTACATCTACCAGGCTTTTTTTGCTGAGCGGCACCGGAGCCGCCTTTCTGACTGCTTCGTCAAGCATTGAGATAAGATCTAACAGACTGTATTCCATGATATCATTTTCCTTTCCTGATGGTTGTTATTCAGAGGTTTTCTTGTTCTGATATTTCTTTTGTGCCAGCGCCCTTGCTGCATCGAAATCCTGCGTCAGACGGGTGCGTATCTGCTCATGTATGCATGCCGGTACGTATTTGCTCAGGTCGCCATTGAACATCGCCACCTGCTTCACCATACTGGACGAAACAAACGTGGTCTTGAGGCTCGCCGGAATAAATACGGTCTCAGCCCGCGGATTAAGGTCCTTATTAGTGTGCGCCATCTGAAATTCGTATTCAAAGTCGGTCGTTGCGCGGATTCCCTTTACGATGACGTCTACATCCTGACGCTGGTTGAAGTAATCCGCAAGCAGTCCGTCGAAACTTGCTATCTCAACGTTAGTTATTCCCTCAGTCGCCCGGCGCAGAAATTCGCAGCGCTCCTGCATGCTGAAGCTGTATGTTTTGAGCGGGTTTATAAGTACAACGACCACCAGCTTGTCGAACATTTTCGAAGCCCGCTGGATTATGTCGAGATGTCCGTTTGTGACCGGGTCAAAGCTACCGGGGTAGATGGCTGTTTTCATGCTTCCGGCTCCTTTCCGGCTTCCTCGTCGGATTCGGCTTCTGCCTTGGGGCGGTAGATGGTCACAGATGTACGTGAGTGCCGCAGCACCTTTACGATCTCAAATCTGCCCATATCATGCGGCAGAACGCATTCTTTTTCGTGTTCGCAGATTATCACGCCGTTTTCGGACATTTTCTCCACCAGATGCGGCAGTGCTTTCTGGATTATCTTGTAATTGTACGGCGGGTCAAGTATTGCGATATCGAATGTCGCACGGGTGCTTTTCAGGAACGCGGAGAACGGCATGTTCACGACGCGCGCGTTGGCTTCAAGTCCGGTGGATTTCAGATTTTCGCGCACTGCCTTGATGGATACTGCGGCGCTGTCGATGAAATAAACCTCTTTCGCACCACGGCTGAGCGCTTCTATTCCGAGCTGCCCGCTACCGGCGAAAAGGTCGAGCACTGTCCTGCCCTCTATCTCAAATTGAATGGCGCTGAAGATAGCTTCTTTCACGCCGTCCGTCGTCGGGCGTACTACGTCAGTGCCCTCGACGGTGACGAGCTTCCGCCCGCGCGCTGTTCCGGTGATTACTCTCATTATTTCTCCTTACTTATAGCAATATCTTATTGCTTTGAATTATTTTTCTATGTATCTAATTTCAGTTTTGGGTTTTATTGCGGTAAAAGCACCCCAGAAAACCAATGTAATTACTGACATGATAATTCTGCCGATGAAGCCCAGCAGTGAAACGCATACAAACATTATTCCGACCATCAGCATGGTAAGATATACATTTGCTATGAGTATCACCGGGATATGCAGAAGTGCTCCGACTGGTCCGGCTCCTATTACTCCCTCTGCAATTATCAGAAACAGAGAAAAGACGACCAGCGTCACAAATATGAAATTCAGCCATTCTCCCGCGCTGTAGTCCTGACCGAACGGGAAGTAGCTTGGTGGGTCGAAGCTGACGGAGCTGTCCGCGCCCTGCATAAATGCGGCGATTATCAGATATAACATCATCAAGAATGACGGAATGAACCGCAGACCTGCTCTTCTCTCAAAACTCAGTCCGACGCGGTCATAAAGGAATTCGCCCGACGGAATCTTTCGTGTTAGTCTGTCCCAGCGGGAAAGCAACAATCCCAGAATCGGGAAAACAAGCGCTCCTGCCAGCATGACTATTCCCCAGGGCATAGTGTTCCATAATCCCACGAAAAAGTCAATGAGCGATTTGAATAACGCGTCGGTATTTTCGTGGTGTCCCGGCACGCTGAATGCGGCAAGGATACCCGCAGTGCCGGCAATGCAGCAAGCCAGAGTTATTACCACTCCGACGGGTCGGGAGTTCTTTTGTTCCATCAAATCACCTCCTGGAGTAGGCTCAGAACCGCTCCTGAATGAACTGGTACAGTTCCTGTGCCTTTTCTTCGCTTATTTTAGCCGCCGCCCGGAGTTCGTCCGGTGTGGCGTTCTTCATTTCCTGCTTGGTCTTGAATGTTGTCATCAGCGCCTGTGCCTTTGTCTGACCTATTCCGGGCACCTCCGTGAGTTCAAGTGCGTAGGTTTTCTGCTTGTGCTTTACACGCTGGAAGTTTATCGAATAGCGGTGCACCTCGTCCTGGATATTTGTCAGCAGCTTGAAAAGCCCCTTGTTGGCGCTGACCGCGATCTCTCCGCCCTCTTTGGCTATTGCGCGGGTGCGGTGCTTGCTGTCCTTGACCAGACCGAACAGCGGGACATTTATTCCCATCTGCTCGAAAACCTCTGCGACCGCCGCCACATGTCCCTGTCCACCGTCAAGAAGTATCAGATCCGGCAGGGGACTGAAGCTTTCGTCGCCGTCAAGATATCTCTGTATACGCCGCCGCAGCACCTCCTGCATGCTGGCGTAGTCGTTTATTCCAACGACGTCCTTTATGTTGAACCTGCGGTATCCCGGTTTGAAAGGGCGTCCGTTGCGGTAGACTATCATTCCGCCGACGCGCCCGTCCTCGCCGAAGTTGGACATATCGTAGCTTTCAATGATGAGCGGTATTTTTTCCAGTCCCAGAAGATCGCGGAGATCTTCCAGCGCGTTTATCTCCTTAGCCGTCCTGCCGACCCGGAGTGCCAGGTACTCGCTGGCGTTGTTCTTTGCAAGGACGATCTGCGCCATACCCTGACCGCGCTGCGGTACTACGAACTTTACGGCATGACCAGCTTTCTCCCGCAGAAGCTGCGTTACAAGCTCCATGTCGTCGAATTCCTCGTCGATGTAGATCTCCTTTGGAATGCTGTCGCGGTCGGGATAGTAGCTCAGCAGGAAATCCCGCCGCATGGTTCCGGGGTCGTATTCGTCGCCGATGAAGAAATTCTCCTTATCCACCAGCCGTCCGCCGCGGTATTTTACGACGGCGACGCTGGCAAGGCTGACATTCTGCGCTAGCGCGACGATATCGTAATCGTCGGTCTTGTAGTCGAATATCTTCTGGGAGTTTTTGAGTCTTGTTATCGCCTGTATACGGTCGCGGAGCTTCGCCGCCTTTTCGAATTCAAGATTTTCGGCGGCTTCGTTCATCTCCTCGGTGAGCTGCTCGACGGATTTCTGGCTGCCGGTCTTGAGGTATTCCAGGGCTTCGTCCACGATCTTGCGGTATTCCTCGGAGGATATATTCCCGCGGCAGACTCCCATGCACTTCTTGATGTGCATGTTAAGGCAGGGGCGCTCCTTTCCGAAATCCATCGGGAAGCGACGGCTGCAGGTCGGCAGCATGAAAATGCTGTTTGCTTCCTCCACCGCCTGCTTTACGGTAAATCCGCTGGTGAACGGACCGATGTAATCCGCATTCGGGTCGCTGGTGTTGAGCGCGTAGGATATGCGTGGATATGCGCCCTTTGTCACCTTGATGTAATTGTAGCCCTTGTCGTCTTTAAGAAGTATGTTGTATTTGGGTTTGTGCAGCTTTATGAGGCTGCATTCCAGCACCAGTGCGTCAAGCTCGCTGGGACATACGATGAAGTCGAAATCCACGATGTTGTCTATCAGCTTCAGCGTTTTTGCGTTGTGGTTGGCGTCGTGCCGGAAGTAGGAGGTCACGCGGTTTTTGAGAGCCTTTGCCTTGCCGACATAGATTATCTTTCCGGTCTTGTCCTTCATCAAATAGACGCCGGGGCTGAGAGAAAGGCGGTTCGCCTTGTCCCGGAGATAGTCGATATGCTCGTTCATGCACGCCTCCTGTGCGGTTGCGGGCAGAAATAAGGCTAACCCAGACTGCCCATAGTTATACACTATTTATTGTACCATTTTTTCATTCAAAATACAAGTGTTTAGGTGAACTTTTTTTCGCGTCACGGGATTTTTTTAGCGCTCGTCATTTTCAGCTCAGTATCAGCTGTATAATACGCTCGGAATGCGGCATAATAATTCCGACCTGAAAAGAAATGCGGGATCGGCGCCGGTCATGGCGCTGATCTCTCGGGAGGAATAAATATGTCTTTTTATGGGAAGATGCTCAGCGGGCTGACCGCTCTTGTGCTTATAGGCGGAAGCGCGGCGTATGTTGCGAATATCGGCGGGGGAGTTCTCGCCGCGGCGGAACAGACAGCGGCGGAGATATCCTGCTATGTGCTGAAAGAGTACAACGGCGTTCCGGCGCTGTTCAGGGACGGTTCTGATGAGCCGCTGGCAGTCTACACCACTCCGATATCTGAAATAAATCCGGCGGACGCCAAATTACTTGCAGAGGGCATACGCCTGCGGGGGATATCCGAAGTCAGCAGACTTCTTGAGGATCTTGAAATACGCTGACAAACAAAAGGCATGAGCTTTTGCTCATGCCTTTTGTTTGTGTTATTGGAGATGATGATCAGTTTTCTGCCATTATCTTGGAGAGTCTGTCGCGGAGCGCGATAGTGAGTACGGTCGCGCATGCGATCTTGATGAGGTCGCCGGGAATGAACGGATAAACGCAGCCAGCTATAGCGACTTCAAGTGTTACACCGCGTGCAATGATGAACCATGCAGTTCCGAAAACGTACAGAACTACAGTTCCGAGCACCATTCCTACCGGAACAGCCCACGCTCTGCTGAGCCAGTTGAGAAATTTGTTCTTGATGGTGGTTCTCTTTTTGAAGAAGAGGTCAACGAAAAGTCCGGTGATGAGCACGCAGGGGATATAGCCGATTATGTAACCGCCGGTGACGCCGAAAAGCTTCTGTAATCCACCCTCGCCACCGGAGAATATCGGAAGTCCCACAGCGCCGAGAAGTATATAAACTACCACTGCAACGGTGCCCTTTTTAGCGCCGAGGATACCACCGGCAAGGTATATGGCGAATGTCGCAAGGGATATCGGGATAGGTCCGATCGGGACGGAAAACGGAGCCGCGATGCATATGAGCGCAGCCATTACCGCGATGAATACCATGTTTCTCACGGTGAAGAATTTGTTTGTCTTAACGGCAGCCGTGCCGTTTGTGTTGATGGTTTCCTTCATTGTTTACTTTCTCCTGTTCTTTGGTTTACAATTGAGCCTTGTTAATTATATCACAGGATAGTAAACTTGTCAAGAGGTGTTGGTTAACATTGAGATTTTTCTGAGGTAAAAATCTTTGAGTTTGGCTGCTTCGGTGTGGATATCATAGCCGGCAACGGCAGTTTCTTCTGCGGCGTCATTGTGTTTTATACCTGCAAGGTTTATTGCTGCAAATGCCCAGTCGTGAGCGGATGTGTTCAGTGACAGAAAATGTGCGTTTGGCGTAATGCGTACTTCCAGTGGAACATGGTCAGAAAAAAGACATTGTGTTCCGGCACACTGCGCTTCAATACCAGCCATTCCGAGTCCCTCATAGTTTGATGGAAGAATAAAGCAGTCCATTGCGCTGTAAAGACGATCTACATCAGAACGCTGACCGGCGAATATTACTTTGCTGAATAGCCCGGCAGCTACGGCGCGTGCACGTATCAGCTCCATATCATTTCCGACGCCGACAAGAATAAGTTTTGAGTTGCTGTGCTGAGCGGCTATTTGCGTGAATATATCCATCAGAAATTGTTGATTTTTTTGCGGACAGAATCTACCGACATTCCCGAAAAGCAACGTTCCTGATTTCACCCCCAGGGCTTTTCGTGTCTGGACGCGTTTTTGATTGCTGAAGCGGAACAATTCGGTATCAATCGCATTGCGCATCAATATTGCAGAGCCTCTAGGCGCATTGATATCGTCAAGGTCGCATACAGGTACATGCCCGTATATCCAACGTGCGGCATGGGCTGAGCACGCAAATCTGTCAGTGGCATGCATTCTGGCAAGGGGCTTGAACAGCATTTTGGCAAAGTTACGAATCCATTCCCGCGTTCCGCCGGAGGTGCTGTGATTGTGCAGTATCCGCACCGGGATACCCGCCTGCTTCCCGGCGAGCAGCGGCAGGAATGACAGTGTACTCAGGTGGCAGTGCATTATCTGGTAGTTGTTTTCGGACAGCAGGCGTCGCAGGGTGCGGACGTATTTGATCGGGTGCTTAAGCGTCGGCAGGACGAACAGCCGTCCGCCAAGTGATTTTATCTCCTCGACTGGAACGTACTTAGAGCCTTTGAACAGGTAGAAATCAAACTGTACCTGTTCCCGGTCGATGGCGCGGTAGTAGTTCATGACTACCTGCTCAGCGCCGCCGCCGTTCATCTTTCCGAGTATCTGCGCCACTCTTATCATGGTGTCCTCCTAAAAGAAAAGGGCGAGTATTTCATCGCCCTGTAGATTATTTACTGACCCAGCTCATATGCACGCTTTGTGCAGGCTTCGCATGCCCTCTGAACGTCGCCGGTGAGGTCGCCCTCATACAGCTTGTCAAGTCCTGCAAGCGTGGTTCCTCCGGGGGAGGATACCTGCTTTATCAGTTCGTCAACCGTCATTCCGGATTCGGTGAGCATCTTCGCGGAGCCAATAAGGCTCTGGGCGAACAGGCGCAGCGCGGCATTCTTGTCGATCCCGACGGAATCTGCATAGTCAACGAATCCCTTTGCATAGAGATAGATAAACGCCGGAGAGCTGCCGTTTATCGCAATTATCTCCTTCATTTTGTCCGTGGGGACTACCTCGGTGATACCGCAGCTGCCGATGATCTTTCGTGCGAACGCGAATTCCTCATCGGAAACGGTGCTGTCGTGAGACATTGCTGAGGCTCCGCAGCCAAGCATCATCGGGGTGTTTGGCATAACGAGAACCACCTTTGCGTTGGGAATGGTGCGTTCTCTGATGAATTCCGCGGAAATTCCGGCGCAGATGGAGATGAATACGGTCTCCGGCTTGACACTGTCCTTTATCTCAGCGAGGACCTCGCCGAGGTGCTGCGGCTTGACTGCCAGGAGAATATAGTCGCATTTGTCTGCAATCTCCTTTGCGCTGCTGGCCGCGGTGGCACCAACAAGGGTGAGATCCGCGAGCTTTTCCTTGTTTGCATCATAGGCGAAAACTGCGGTGTTTCCGAGCTTCCCCTCGATACCCTTGAGAATCGCGCCGCCCATATTACCGACGCCGATAAATCCGAGCTTTTTCATGATTGAGCCTTTCCGAGCAGCTTAAACGCTCTGACGATGATTTTTGAATACTGCGCTGTACGCCGCCTTTATCGGGAATAGCGTAAGCAACAGAATGAATACTTCTATCGGCAGCATTGTGGCGTTCTTGATAACGCGTTCGCCCACCTTTATCCAGAATGTTTCGGGAACTATTCCATATCCCATTATCATCAGGAACAGCGTGTTCATGAACACGTTGCAGACGAGGTTTATCGTGAACTTTGCGCCGACTATCCGAAGCACTGTTGGTATGTTGGATCTGATACCTGTCCAGAAGCTCTTTGCCGAGGTGAAATCCGGCTTGATCGGGGTCATTCCATAAAGGAATATGCCGTAGATCACGCCGCCGGTGACTTCAACCAGTGTGAACAGCGGAGAGAATCCCTGCTGCTGGTTGGAGATCAGATAACCGATCACGTCCGTGGCAACGCAGGAAAGCCCCGCAACGGTAGGTCCGTACAGCATTCCGATGGCTGATATAGCGACGAATGCAAATCCGATCTTCAGCGTTGGCACCGGCTGTATCGTCAGCGTTTTCAGAATGCACGCCAGCGCGATGAGTACCGCCGTTACCGCCAGGCAGCGAATGCTTTTCAGCTCCTGCGCAGATCTCTTGAATTTTCCAAAGAAGTTAAGAAAAAAAGCCATGACTTTATCCTCCGTAACTTCGCCATATACAAACAGAATAAAGCCTCATGGCTTCATATTCAATTTATGTACAGCGAGATGCGAAGAACGTACCGCAGCCCGATGGGCTTTCGTCCGCACGGCAACTCTCCGTCCGTGTGGCACTTAACGCACGTTCTCCTACTCTGTGTTGTAGTTTTATTTTCTGCGCCCGTCCGGACGCGGGGTGACATGTTTAATATCAGAAGCTGATGTCGTTTGCGATATCGTAAAGACGCTTGTCGAACGGCTTCTTCATGCTGAGCGCTTCCTGGATATCAACGTCGTAGATCTTGCCGTCCTTCATGCCGACAACGCGGTTGCCGATGCCCTTTTCGAGCAGCTCAACTGCATAGTAGCCCATTTCAGAAGCAACAACTCTGTCGCGTACTGTGGGGCTGCCGCCTCTCTGAACGTGACCAAGGATAGTAGCTCTGGACTCGATTCCGGTTTCTTCATAGATCTTCTTGGCGATCTCCTCAGTGTGACCTACGCCCTCTGCAACGATGACGATGAACTGTTCCTTGCCATTCTCGCGTGCGGTCTTGATCTTCTGGATAACATCTTCCATGTTGAATTCGATCTCAGGAACGAGAATAGCTGTAGCGCCGCATGCAACGCCGGTGTTAAGCGCGATGTGACCAGCGCCTCTGCCCATTACCTCAACGACAGCGCAGCGCTCGTGGGAGTGAGAGGTGTCGCGGAGCTTGTCTACCAGTTCCATAACGGTATTCATTGCAGTATCGTAGCCGATGGTGTACTCGGAGCACTGAATATCGTTATCGATGGTGCCCGGAAGACCAACGCAGGGAATGCCAGCCTTGGAAAGGTCAGCCGCGCCGCGGAAGGAGCCGTCTCCGCCGATTACAACGATTCCTGCGAAGTTATCTTTCTCGCAGATATCCTTAGCCTTGAGGACATATTCCCACTCTCTGAATTCCTTGCAGCGTGCGGTGAATATCTCGGTGCCGCCTCTCTGGATTATATCAGCAACATCTCTTGTGGTGAGTTCGATCATGTCATTGTTGAGCAGACCGTTATATCCGCGACGGATACCAACGACTCTGAAGCCCTTCTTGATTGCAGCTCTTGTTACAGCGCGGACTGCCGCGTTCATTCCGGGTGCATCGCCGCCGCTTGTAAGTACGCCAATTGTCTTCTGCATAGTAATTTCTCTCCGTTTCGTTTATATTGCGGTTGAGTCCTATTCTCAATCCTATACGTTTATATTCTACTACAAACGCCCCGAAATAGTCAAGGGTTTTTTCTAAATCAGTCAAATTACTTATGATTATAGTGCTTTTTCAACAAAAAAAACGGTCAGGTCAGTGCAAAACTGTGCAAAATCCGACAGACGGGAATTATACCCAAAGTATAATACGCGGCTATTATGCTAAACTAAAATTGCACTGGACAAATATCGGGTTTTAGTATATAATCTATATGGGGAATTCCCCGGATAACAAAAATCAACTGCCAGAACGGAGGAAACACAATGGCTGTATTAACGATAACAAAAGATAACTTCAAGAGCGAGATAGTTGAAAGCGACAAGCCCGTGCTGCTGGATTTCTGGGCTTCCTGGTGCGCGCCCTGCATGATGCAGTCCCCGGTGGTCGATGCCATCGCCGAGGAGCACCCGGAGATAAAGGTGGGCAAGGTGAACGTAGACGAGCAGCCGGAGCTGGCTTCTGCATTTGCAGTTCAGAGCATTCCGACGCTGGTGATTATCAAGGGCGGCATCACAAAGGAGATCCTCGTAGGTCTGCACTCCAAGGAGCAGATACTTGAGCAGTTCTGAACTGCGGTAACGACTGATGGGCGGATAATTTGTCCGCCCATTTTTGCACATTGGGAACGGAGGTACATATATGAACAGCATTAAAACAGCGCTGCTCCAGATAATGCCGGGCGGCTCTGTGGAAGATAACCTGCGGCTGGGAATCGAAGCGTGTGAAAGGGCGGCGCAGATGGGCGCGGATATCGCACTGTTTCCGGAGATGTGGAGCTGCGGCTATAATATCCCGGAGGATATAACGGAGCTGAAAGCGCTTGCAGTCCTGCGCGACGGTGAATTTATGGAAGCTTTCAGAAAAACGGCGCAGCGGCTCGGAATAGCTGTAGCGGTGACATACCTCGAAAGTTTTGAACCGCTGCCGAGAAATACCGTCACGCTGTTTGACCGCACCGGGCGCAGGGCGCTTGATTATTCAAAGGTGCACACCTGCGATTTCGGCGACGAGTGCCGGCTTTCGGCGGGGGAGGAATTCAGCACGGCGGAGCTGGACACGGCTTCCGGGAAAGTGACCATCGGCGCCATGATATGCTATGACCGTGAGTTTCCGGAGAGCGCCCGGATACTCATGCTGAAAGGCGCGGAGATAATACTTGTCCCCAACGCTTGCCCGATGGAGATAAACCGGATCTCTCAGCTGAGGGCGCGCGCCTATGAAAATATGGTCGGCATAGCTACTGTGAATTACCCTTATGGAAAGCCGGACTGCAACGGGCATTCCACCGCATTTGACGGGATAGCTTACCGCGTGGACGGCAGCGGCTCCCGGAATACGCTGATAATCGAAGCGGGCGAGCGCGAGGGAATATATCTCGCGGATTTCCCGATAGACGACATGCGCGAGTACCGCCGCAGAGAGGTACACGGCAACGCCTACCGCCGCCCGGAAAAATACGGGCTTCTTATATCTGAAGAGCGTATGGAGCCGTTCATAAGACCAGACCGCCGCAAATAACGTTCTTAATTTGAGAAAACCGGTTGTCAGCCGACGGATTTTGTGTTATAATTGAATTGGATCATTCCGCGGTTTAAGCGGAAATACACAGCATGAAAGGAATTACAGCCATGACAGCATTTACATCAGCAGATATACTCCTCCCGAAGCTGGACGCCGAGGGAATGACAAAGTGGTCCGTAGTTGCGTGCGACCAGTACACCAGCGAGCCGGAATACTGGGCAAAGACCGCAGAGATCGCCGGTGACGCGCCCTCTACGCTGAACCTCATTTTTCCGGAGGTCTATCTGGAGCAGCCGGACGCTGACGAGCGTATCGCGAAGATAAACAAGACCATGCAGGAGTATCTGGACAATGGGCTTTTCAACGAGTACAAGTCCGCGCTGATACTCATGCGCCGCACACAGGCTGACGGAAAGGTGCGCACCGGATTAGTCGGCGCCATCGACCTGGAGCAGTACGATTACAATAAGGGCAGCAAATCCCAGGTGCGCGCTACCGAAGCGACCGTCGCTTCACGTATCCCGCCGCGCGTTAAGATCCGCCGTGACGCCGCGCTTGAACTTCCGCACATAATGATACTTATAGACGATGTCAGGCGAACGGTTATCGAGCCGCTTGAGGCGAAGCGCGATCAGCTGACAAAGCTGTATGACTTTGACCTCATGCAGAACGGCGGTCATCTTGAGGGCTGGCTGGTGGACGGCGAGCACGCACAGGAAGTTTTCGCGGCGCTGGACAAGCTTGCGGACAAGGCTGACTTCAACAAACGCTATGGACTCAACGGCGAGGAAGTACTGCTGTACGCGATGGGCGACGGAAATCACTCCCTTGCCACCGCAAAGGAATGCTATGAGCAGAAGAAGCGCGAGGGCGCTCCCGAAGCTGCCCTGGCACGCTATGCGCTTGCTGAGGTAGTGAACCTCCACAGCGAGGCGCTGGAGTTCGAGGCTATCCACAGAGTAATTACAGATGTCGATACAGACAAGCTGATGGCGGATATGACCGCAGCGCTGAAGCTCACAGAGGAAGCTTCCGGACAGAGCTTCACTGTTGTTCTGAACGGCACAAGAAAGCAGTATTCCATAGGCGCGCCCACTGCAAATCTTACTGTCGGAAGTTTACAGATATTCCTTGACAAGTGGCTTGCCGAGAACGCCGGAAAGATAGACTATATCCACGGCGAGGACGTTGTGGAGAACCTTTCCTCCGCAAAGGGCAGCATAGGATTCCTGCTGCCCTCCATGACAAAGGAAGAGCTGTTCCCGACCGTCATCAAGGACGGCGCGCTCCCCAGAAAGACTTTCTCCATGGGACACGCGCACGACAAGCGCTTCTACTGCGAAGCAAGAAAGATCAAGTAATTCCGCTGAGGTACATATATGAATCTTGTTAAACTTGAACAGATATCAGATATGCTGCGCTCCCAGGTTGAGAGCGGCACTATAAAGGGCGGCTCCGCGTACGTCCTCAAAAATGGCAGACCGATATTCCGCATGAATGCCGGAATGGCAGACGAAGCCCGCGGCATAAAGTGGAGCAACGACACCATCGTTCGGCTGTATTCGCTGACAAAGCCGATAACGTCGGCGGCTGCGATGATACTTCTCGACCGCGGAAAGATGGATCTTTTTGATAAGGTGAGCTGGTTTATTCCCGGATTCCAGAATCAGACGGTGCTAACTGAAAACGGCAGGGTACCCGTCGGCCGCGAGGTCTGCATAAAGGATCTGCTGGACATGACCTCCGGGCTGTGCTATCCCGACAGGAGCAATCCTGCAGGCAGCATAATGCAGGATCTTTATGACAAGATATGCGAGGAAGTTGCTGCGGGGAATCCCACGGATACGCTCGGTTATGCGAACAAGATAGGTCAGCAGCCGCTGGCGTTCCACCCCGGCGACCGCTGGATGTACGGAACGTCCGCCGATGTCCTGGGTGCGGTGATAGAGGTCGTTTCCGGGAAGAAGTTCGGCGATTTTCTGCGTGAGGAGCTGTTTGAGCCGCTCGGCATGAAGGACACTGACTTCTGGGTTCCAGAGGAGAAGCTCGGCAGATTCGCGGAGAATTACCAGGAGGATAACGGAAAGCTCATACCCTGCCTGTGGCAGCACCTGGGACTTACATACCTTTGCAGGAAGTCCCCGGAATTCCAGTCAGGCGGCGCGGGTCTGTGCTCCACGATGGACGATTACGCGGCATTTGCTGAAATGCTGCTGAACGAGGGCGTATACAACGGCAGACGGATCCTCAGCCGTAACGCCGTAAAATACATGACCTCCGGACAGCTTACCGAGCGTCAGCTGAGATCGTGTGACTGGGATCAGTGCATCGGCTATGGGTACGGTAATCTCATGCGTATCGCAGATGGCGGCGGTAAGCCCGGCATCGCCACGCATCCCGGCGAATACGGCTGGGACGGCTGGCTCGGCTGCTTCTGGGCGAACGACCCCAGGGACGGCTACACGTTTCTGTACTTTATTCAGCGCTGCGGTGGGCTGGGAGTACGTCCGCTGAGAATGATAAAGCAGATCGTATATGGAGCCGAGGACTGACCCATTGTAACAAAAGGCATAAAAAATCCAGCAAAACACTGGGACGTATTGTAAAATTCTCTATTGACTTTTGCAACGATTTATTATATAATGTTTATGTAATGTAACGCAGGTTTTATAATGTCTGATTTTCAGCATAAAAAGGGAATACATACGGAGGGGATACAATGGAGGAACGCAATACTCTGCTGATAGTTGATGATTTCGAGTTCAATCGGCTCATGCTGAGCGATACCTTCAGCGACCGCAGAGTCATCGAAGCGGAAAACGGCAAGCGCGCAATTGAGGAATTCGAGAAGAACAAGGATAAGCTGTGCGCTGTCCTGCTTGATATCATGATGCCTGTCATGGACGGCTTCGGTGTGCTGGAATATCTGGTCGAGAACAAGTATATCGACGATATCCCGGTGTTCATCATCAGTGCCGACACCTCTGACAAGTCTTTGTCCAGGGCCTATGACCTGGGCGCTGCGGACGTCATTGCAAAGCCGTTCAACATACGCTTCGTGCGCAGACGTATCAACAATATCATAGAGCTTTACAGCCAGCGACGCTATCTCAGCATGCTGGTAAAGGAAAAAGGCATTGAAGTCCCATTCATGAAAAACAAGAAGTGACCACAAATACAGCGTACTCCGGTGCGCTGTATTATTTTTTTTGCAGGATTTACAAAAAAGGCTTGCAAAAAATCTTTGCCTATGTTATAATAAAACTGTATGGCGCGGGATAAGATGCGCACGATAAATTGACAGCGTAAAGAGAGGAAAACACAATGCTTTATTCACAGATGAGCAAGGAACAGCTTCAGGCGGAAAAGACAGCGCTTGAAAAGCAGTATGCAGACTACAAGGCCAAGGGCTTAAAGCTGGATATGTCCAGAGGCAAGCCGGCTCCCGAACAGCTCAACCTTTCACTGGATATGCTGCTGCACTGCCTGGACGGCGACTACAAGTCCAGCAACGGCATCGACTGCCGCAACTACGGCGTACTGGACGGTATCCCAGAGGCTAAGGCTCTGTTCCAGGAGATGCTCGGCGTATCCGCTGACGAAGTGATCGTAGGCGGCAACTCCAGCTTACAGATGATGTACGATACGATTATTCGTGCGCTCCAGCTCGGCGTTCTCGGCAGTGAGAAGCCCTGGTGCAAGTACGATCACGTGAAGTTCCTGTGCCCGGCTCCGGGTTATGACAGACACTTCGCTATCTGCCAGGCGCTCGGTATCGAGATGATCACCGTTGACTACAAAGAGGACGGTCCCGATATGGATACCATCGAGAAGCTGGTAGCTGAGGACGAGGAGATCAAGGGCATCTGGTGCGTTCCGATGTACTCCAACCCGACAGGCATCACATATTCCGACGAGGTCGTAAGACGCTTTGCGAACCTCAAGCCCAAGGCTAAGGATTTCCGTATCTTCTGGGATAATGCATACTGCGTACACCACCTTTCCGAGAATCACGATCACCTGCTGAACATCATCGAGGAGTGCAAGAAGGCTGGCAGCCCGAACATGGTATTTGAGTTCACTTCCACCTCAAAGATCTCTTTTCCTGGCGGCGGACTTGCAGTAGTTGCAGCAAGCAAGGATAACATCGACTTCATCAAGAGCCAGATGACATACCAGACCATTGGCTTCGACAAGCTGAATCAGCTGCGCCACGCAAAGTACTTCAAGAACTTTGAGAGCATCAGTGAGCACATGAAGCACCATGCGGCTATAATCCGCCCGAAGTTCGACGTGGTACTCTACATGCTGGATAAGGAGATCGAGCCTCTGGGAATCGGCAAGTGGAACAAGCCCAACGGTGGCTACTTCATTTCCTTTGACGCTATCCCCGGCTGCGCAAAGCGCATAGTTTCCCTCGCCAAGGAGGCAGGCGTTGTAATGACCGGCGCCGGCGCTACATTCCCCTATGGCAAGGACCCCAAGGACAGCAATATCCGTATCGCTCCGACATTCCCGTCTGTTGACGAGCTTCGTCAGGCTATGGAAATCTTCTGCGTATGCGTAAAGCTTGCAAGCGCTGAGGTACTGCTCAATAAGTGATCTGCGATTTTTCGCAGAGAAAGTCCGTCCGGCTGACCAAGTTCGATTACAGCGCTGATGGCGCGTATTTTGTCACGGCGTGTACGAAGAACCGGTAAATGTTGTTCTGGACTCAAAAATCGTGTTCTGAAAATGTAGGGGCGACCATTGGTCGCCCCTACATTTTTGGTGATAAACCACAGATGAAAGGCATTGTATCAAAGGCGGCAGGATTGTTTCTACATCTGAATATTGGATCCGTGGGCGTATGCTCACGGATTTTTCTTATAAAAAACCGGATAAAAATTGCGTAATCCTGTTGAATTTTTTCGTTGCATATGCTATAATGACAGTGAAATAACTGTGATTTAGCTAAATCACAGGGTAAATATCAGGTAACAAAAGCATATTGCTTAACTGACTTTAAGGAGAAATCAATGGACAACAAATTTTTAGGACTCACACCGCCTATGGGCTGGAACTCCTGGAACACCTTTACCTGGGAGATCAGCGACAAGCTTATCCGCGAAGCCGCAGACGCCATGGCTTCCGAGCTTAAGGACGCCGGATATGAGTACATTGTCATCGACGACTGCTGGAGCGAGAAGCAGCGCGACAGCAACGGAAAGCTCGTACCGGATCACTGGAAGTTTCCGGAGGGCATAAAGCCCGTTGCGGATTACGTCCACAGCAAGGGACTGAAATTCGGTATGTATTCCTGCGCCGGAACTCACACCTGCGGCGGCCATCCCGGCAGCTTTGAGCATGAGTTCGATGACGCTGAGACCTTTGCAGAGTGGGGTGTGGACTACCTCAAGTATGATTACTGCTACAAGCCTGACCATATCCCCGGCGAGATACTCTACAAGAGAATGAGCACAGCGCTGCGCAACTGCGGCCGCGACATCATGTTCTCCGCGTGCAACTGGGGTAATGACAACGTATACAAGTGGATAAGGGAATCCGGTGCGCACCTGTTCCGCTCCACCGGCGATATCCAGGATAACTGGGAGTCCATCAAGCGTCTTGCGCTCTCCCAGATAGGCA
>CAKSHT010000027.1 GCA_934457235.1 uncultured Oscillospiraceae bacterium | reverse complement strand
GTCGTTCAGGAACACCGCAGTTTTTGCGGATATGAACGGCGACCCGTAACATAGAAAGGACGATAGACATGGCATTAAGGCAGATAGTAAAGTTCGGGGACGATATCCTCCGTAAGAAGAGCAGGCCCGTTACCAATTTTGACGAGCGCCTGTGGACGCTTCTGGACGACATGGCAGAAACCATGCATTCCAAGGACGGCGCGGGACTTGCGGCGGTACAGGTGGGAGTCCTCCGCCGGGCAGTCGTTATCGATGTGCATGACGAACACGGTGTTATCGAGCTGATAAACCCCGAAATAGTGTCCGCCGAGGGTACTCAGTGCGGCAGCGAGGGCTGCCTTTCCGCCCCGAATGTGTGGGAGGAGGTCGAGCGTCCGAATATCGTAACGGTAAAGGCACAGGACAGGCACGGCAAGGAGTTCACGCTCACTGGAAGCGCGCTTCTTGCAAGGGCGTTCTGCCACGAGCTTGACCACCTGGACGGCGTGCTTTTCATCGACCACGTAAAGAGCGCCGGGGTTCCGGAGCATAATGATATTACAGCGAAGTAAAGGGGAATATACATGGCAGTACTTGAGATATTGCAGTTCGGAAATGATATACTTCGGCAGAAGAGCGAGGAAGTGACCGAGTTCAACGAGGAACTCTGGGAGCTTCTGGATGACATGTCGGATACCATGTACGACGCGGGCGGAGTAGGACTTGCAGCGCCGCAGATAGGCGTACTGAAGCGCGTTGTCGTTATTGATACGGACGATGACCACGGGCTGTTGGAGCTTGTGAACCCCGTGATAGTCGCGATAAAGGGGAAACAGCACGAGCCGGAAGGCTGCCTTTCCTATCCCGGAAAGAGCGGATACGTCGTACGTCCGGCAAAGGTTAAGATCAAGGCGCAGGACCGCTACGGCAGACGCAAGACATATGTCGGCTCCGGACTTCTGGCGCGGGCGTTCTGCCATGAAACGGACCATCTCAACGGAATACTCTATTCCGACAAGGTTGACGAATGGGAGGAGGACGAAAAGTGAAATTAGTATTTATGGGCACTCCGGTGTTCGCGCTGTCCTGCCTTGAGCAGCTCATCGCCGCCGGTCACGAGGTCGCGGCGGTATTCACGCAGCCCGACAAGCCGAAGAACCGCGGCAAGCAGATTCAGATGACTCCAGTCAAGGAGTGCGCCCTGAAGCACGATATCCCGGTCTATCAGCCGCTGAGCCTGCGCAAGGGCGAGGATGCCGATAAGTCCCTGGATGTACTGCGGGAAATAAATCCCGACTGCATCGTCGTGGTAGCATATGGACAGTTACTCCCGGAGAGCATTCTGGAGCTTCCGAAGTTCGGCTGCATAAATGTTCATGCGTCGCTTCTCCCGATGTACCGCGGAGCGGCTCCGATACAGCGCTGCATTCAGTTCGGCGAGAAGAAGTCCGGAGTTACCACCATGTATATGGCAAAGGGGCTTGACACCGGCGATATGATACTTCGCGACGAACTGGACATACCTGAGGATATGACAGGCTCTGAACTTCACGACAAACTCTCCGTGATGGGCGGCAGACTCATCGTTCGCACCCTCGAAGAGGTACAGAACGGTACTGCGCCGCGTATCCCGCAGGAGGGCGACACCTGCTATGCTTCCATGATAAGCAAGGAAGAATTATTGCTGGATTTCACGAAGCCTGCGGTACAGGTGCGCGATTTTATCCGCGCGATGTCCGCGGCTCCCTGCGCATATACGCTTCTTGACGGCAAGCGCATGAAGGTCTACGGCGCGCGCGTTTCGCAGAAGAATTACTCCGGCGCACCGGGCGAGATAGTCGATACCGACGCGTTCGCAGTAATGTGCGGCGACGGCGCGGTGGAGTTCACCGAGATACAGCCCGAGGGCGGCAAGCGCATGGATATCCAGGCGTACCTGCGCGGAAAGAAGCCGGAAAAGGGAACCATTCTGGGTAAATGACCAGAAATCACGCATAATAACCGTATCTGAAACACTCTGGAACAGGAGACAATTATGGTACAGACACTTATTTCAGCAGCGGCACGTCACACGAATTTCATGAGCGTCGGTTATACGACGGCGTATTTTCTGTGCATTCTGGCGTTCATTTTTGCGCTGATATGCTCGGCGAACGTCAAGGCTACGTTCAATAAGTATAACCGCGTCGGCAGCCGCCGGGGAATTACCGCGGCGGAAGTCGCGCGCATGATACTCGACAGAAACGGGCTTTATAACGTGCAGGTGGAGCGTATTTCCGGCAATCTGACGGATAACTACAATCCGAGCACGAATATAGTTTCGCTGTCCGACAGCGTTTACAGCAGCACGTCCCTTGCCGCGATAGGAGTTGCCGCACACGAATGCGGCCACGCGGTACAGCATGCGCAGGATTATATCCCGATAAAGATACGCACTGCGGTTTTCCCGCTGGCAAGGTTCGGGTCATCGGCGTATTTCATAGTGTTCGTTCTCGGACTGGTGTTCAGCTTTGAACCGCTGGTTGACGCTGGGATAATCCTGTTCCTGCTCGTCGTTGTGTTCCAGCTGGTGACTCTGCCGGTGGAGTTCAATGCGAGCCGCCGCGCTATGATGACTATCCGCAGCGAGGGCATTCTCGAACAGGACGAGCTTTACGGCGCGCGCCGCACGCTGACAGCGGCTGCAATGACTTACGTCGCAAGCCTTATCGTGTCCTTCACGCAGCTGCTCAGACTGCTTTCCTACAGAAACAGACGATAATTTACGGGGCTTCCCGGATACATATAATTAAGGAGGGCTGGCAATGGCTGACCCACGGCTCACAGTCGTAAAAATGCTGATGAAAATGGACAGCTCCGTGGCTTATTCAAACCTGCTGCTTGACCATGTTTTCAACGAAGCGGAACTCAGCGACAGGGACAAGGCGTTTGCGGCGGCGCTGTTTTACGGCGTGCTGGAGCGCAGGCTCACTCTAGACCACATAATAAGAACGAACTCGAAGATACCGTTTGAGAAGCTTGACAAGGCTGCCGTGCAGATACTCCGCACCGGGCTTTATCAGCTGCTCTGCATGCCGTCGGTGCCGGAAAGCGCGGCGGTGAACGAGAGCGTGAAAATGTGCAAGAAGCTTAAATGCTTCTCGGCGCAGGGTTTTGTGAACGGCATGCTTCGCAGCTTTATCCGCAGCGGAAAGAAGATAAGCTACCTTGGCATGGCGCCGGAAAAGCGTCTGTCAGTGGAGTACTCCTGCCCGGAGTGGCTCACACAGAAGCTCATCGACGAGTACGGCACGGATTTTGCGGTGCGTGCGCTCAAGGCCTCCGTCGGAAAGCCCCCGGTCTACGCGCGGGTGAATACTATAAAGACCACCACGGACAAGCTGCTCGCGGAACTCGCGAAGCATAAAGTCAAGGCGGAGCCGTTTCCGGGGCTTGAAAACTGCATAAAGCTGGAAAGGGCGGGGGACATTGAGAAATGCGCACCGTTCCGGCAGGGACTTTTCCATGTGCAGGATATCTCCTCGCAGCTGTGCTGTCTGACGTTACGTCCGGTGGTGAACGAAACCGTATTGGACGTCTGTGCGGCGCCCGGCGGAAAGAGCTTCACCCTGGCGGAGCTTATGGGCAACAACGGAAAGCTGTACAGTATGGACCTCCATGACATGCGCGTCGGACTTATCGAGGACGGCGCCGCGCGGCTGGGAATTAAGATAATCACCGCAATGCAGAACGATGCGTCGAAGTTCAACGGGGCTCTCCCGCAGGCGGACAGGGTGCTGTGCGACGTACCCTGCTCTGGACTGGGAGTTATACGCCGTAAGCCGGAGATAAAATACAAATCCCCGGAGGAATTCGCGGGGCTGCCGGAGATACAGTACCAGATACTGGAGACCTCCGCGCGCTACGTTAAGCCGGGAGGTACGCTGGTGTACTCCACCTGCACGCTGTCCCGGTCGGAGAACGACGAGGTCGCTGAGCGGTTCGCAGCGGCTCACCCGGAGTTCACGCCGATAGTCCAGCCGGTGCCGCTGCCAGCGTCCGGGGACTACAAACGGACATACTGCCCGGACGAGAACGGCGGCGACGGATTCTTTACAGCATCATTCCGCAGGATATGAGAAAGGCTATTTAATTGGAAGAACTGGAAAAGATAGATATACTGGCTCTCACTAAAGAAGAGCTTACCGCGGAGATCACCGCAATGGGTGAAAAGGCGTTCAGAGCCAAGCAGATATATGAGTGGCTGCATGTCAAGAAAGTCACTGATTTTGCACAGATGACCAATATTTCTGCACAATTCCGCGATGCATTAGCAAGAAAATTTTGTCTAAAACACCTAATTATCAAAAAAAGACTTGTATCTCAGCTGGATAATACGGTAAAATATCTTTATGGGCTGCCTGACGGAGAGGCTGTTGAAACTGTCCTGATGGAATACAAGCACGGCAACAGCCTTTGCATTTCCACGCAGGTAGGCTGCCGCATGGGCTGCCGGTTCTGCGCGAGCACCATCGCGGGATTTGTAAGGCACCTGCTTCCCAGTGAAATGCTTCTCCAGGTCTATGAGACCGAGCGGGACAGCGGCAGACACGTAGACAGCATAGTACTTATGGGTATCGGCGAGCCGCTGGATAACTACGACAACGTGCTGAAGTTCCTCACGCTGATGAACAGCGAGGGCGACGGCATGAGCCTACGCCACATATCGCTTTCGACATGCGGCGTCGTTCCGCGGATATACGACCTTGCGGAGCTGAAAACCGGGCTTACGCTGTCCATATCGCTTCACGCGGCAACGGACGAGCGCCGCAGCGAGATAATGCCCATAAACAGAAAATACCACCTCGACGAACTGATGAAGGCATGCCGGTATTACTTTGAAAAGACCGGACGCCGTATCAGCTTTGAGTATTCCCTCATCGAGGGCGTGAACGATACTGAGCAGTCCGCGCAGGAGCTTATCGACCTGCTCGGCGGATTCATGTGCCATGTGAATCTTATCCCGATAAACGAGATAAGGGAACGGGATTTCCGCAAAAGCCGCTCGGTTGAGAAGTTCCAGAAGCGCCTCTGCGCCGCCGGGATAAACGCAACGGTGCGCAGGACCCTCGGCGCTGACATAAGCGCTGCATGCGGACAGCTCAGACGTGACGGCGGCATGAACGACGCCGGAGAAAATTCCGCAGAAAAGACAGGCGGTGAGTTATGAAGATATTCAGCAAGACAGACATCGGGCTGCTGAGAGAGGAAAACCAGGACTGCGTGTGGAGCTCGGTGCTTTCCGAAAGATCCTGCGCCGCAGTATTGTGCGACGGTATGGGAGGGGAGGCTCACGGCGGGCTTGCGAGCCAGCTGGCGGTTGACGTAATCTCAAAGCGTATCCAGGAGAATTTCACGGAATACATGAACCGCAATACGGTGCGAAATCTGCTCATCACGGCGGTGTCGGCGGCGAACAGCATCGTGTATGATGCCGCGCAGCGGGAGCCGCTGGGCACGGTCATGGGTACTACCTGCGTTGCCGCGATAGTTTCCGATGGCAGGGCGTATATCGTCAATGTCGGGGACAGCCGCGGGTATCACCTGTTCACCAGCGAGGATAACGAGTGTATTCAGCAGATAACCAAGGATCACTCGCATGTCCGGGATCTTATCGACCGCGGCGAGATAACTGAGGAGCAGGCAAGGACCCACCCGGAGCGCAATAAGATAACCCGTGCGATCGGCGCTGAAAGCAACGTCACCACGGATTATTTCGAGGTGGATATGTCTGAGGGCGACATGCTTCTGCTGTGTTCCGACGGACTTTCGTCCTACGGCGACGACATGGATATTCTCGACATCTGCTTTGAGAATGCGCCGGAGAACGTATGTGCCGAGCTGGTGGACTATGCCAACGGCAACGGCGGCCACGATAATATTTCCGTGGCTCTGATAGCCGTATGACAATGTTTACAGTTTAGTTACAAATTCTTGAATTCTGTTGACAGTTCCCGCGGTAATATGTTATTATATTAAGCGGTAAGACACTGTGATCATTCTCATTGCCGGCGCTTCCATACGGCGCTTGGCTTAATATATGATAATGTATGGAGAAATGGCGGAGCAATTATGGACAGTAATATCGGAAAGAAGCTCGACGGCAGATACGAGCTGCTGGAGCTTATCGGCGTCGGAGGCATGGCGGATATTTACAAGGCCCGTGATATCGTTGAGGATCGTATCGTTGCGGTCAAGATACTCAAGACTGAGTTCGCCGGCAGCGACGAGTTCCTGCGGCGTTTCCGCAACGAATCCAAGGCGATAGCGCTGCTTTCCCACCCCAATATCGTAAAGATCTACGATGTGGGCTTCACTGACAAGGTGCAGTTCATCGTCATGGAGTACGTTGACGGAATAACCCTCACGGATTACATCGAGCAGCAGGGCGTGCTGAAATGGCGCGACGCCGTGCACTTCACGATCCAGATTCTTAAGGCGCTCCAGCATGCGCACGACCGCGGGATAGTCCACCGCGACATCAAGTCGAGCAACGTCATGCTGCTGAGCGACGGCACCATCAAGGTCATGGACTTCGGTATAGCGCGCTTCAACCGCGAGAACAACAAGACCATGTCTGAAAAGACGATAGGTTCCGTTCACTACATCAGCCCGGAGCAGGCGCGCGGCGACATTACCGACGAGCGCAGCGACATATATTCAGTCGGCGTTGCGCTGTATGAGATGCTTACCGGAAAGAAGCCGTTTGACGGAGATACTCCGGTGGCTATCGCGCTCATGCATATGCAGAGCACCCCGAAGAAGCCGTCTGAGATAAACAGCACTATCGCCGAGGGACTTGAGCAGATCGTAATGCGCGCGATGCAGAAGGATCCCGCGCAGCGCTATCAGACCGCCGGCGAGATGATAAAGGATCTTGAGGAGTTCCGCAAGAATCCTGGGATCGTGTTCGATTACAAGTATAATTCCACGGACGGCACGACCAAGTACTTTGACCGCCCGATACCCGCTGCCGAGCAGGAGCGCACCCGCCGCCGTCAGGCGGTCCAGAGCGAACCGGACGATGACGAGTACGAGGACGACGATGATTACGATGATGACGAGGACGAATACGAGGAGCGCCGCTCCCCGCTGATACCGATACTGTTCGCGGTAGGTACGGCGTTCGTTATCGCGACGGTGTTCCTTGTTCTGACCATCGTGTTCAGAAACCTGGACGTAACGCCGGAGCAGGTAGGCTCCGTGGCTGGAATAACCACTGACAGCACCATCAGCATGACCGATAACGACGAGTTCCTTATGCCGAACCTGGTGGGACTCACCTGGGACGAGGCAAACGCCAAGTACTCCAAGGTGATGAAGCTGGTTGCGCAGCAGGAGTGGAGCACCTACACCAAGGATCAGATATTCGACCAGGATTACGCCGAGGGCAGAAAGGTCAAGGCGGGCGTAGAGGTGACTGTAAAGGTCAGCAAGGGCATAAAGCAGGTGGAGATACAGGATCTTGAGAATCTGAGCTACTCCATCGCCGAGACCAAGCTCCAGAAGGACGGCTTCGTCGTAAGGAAGTCGTTTGACGAGAGCGACGACATTGCCAAGGATAATGTTATCCGCACCGAGCCTGCCGCACATGAGATGGCAGACCAGGGAAGCACGGTAACTCTGGTGATCAGCCTGGGTCCGGCAAATACGCAGGTCAATGTGCCGAAGTTCGTAACGCTGCCGCTGAGCGTTGCCCTCCAGCGCGCCGAAGAATATCATCTCAACACGAAGATAGAGTACGAGGACAGCGAGGAGTACGAAAAAGACGTTGTAATGGCTCAGGATATCGAGCCGAACAGCAGAGTTGACCGCGACACCGAGATAACTCTGACGGTAAGCACCGGCGAGATCGCCGAAAAGACCAAGAATCTGAAGTTCACGCTTCCGAAGAAGGCTACAGGCGAGTTCCGCTTCAGCTACTATGTTGACGGCGTGCTTGACGAGGAAGCAGGCGTTGTAATGGATATCGGACTTGCGTCCAGCAAGACGCTCCAGTACAGCGTGACCGGTAAGCCCGGCGAGACCAAGCTGGTAACAGTCAAGGTAACGTCCGTTGAGACCGGCAAGACCGGCAAGTATATGGATATCACGGTAGTATTCCCCGAGGACGGCAGCAAGCCCACCGCGGAGGACGAGGTAAACAGCAAGATATTCTCTGAGCTGCTTGTCGCAGACGCGGAGGAGCCGATGGATACCAGCGAGGACACTCCGGGAACCGTTGACACTGTAGAACCTGACCATACTGAATCCACTCCGGCGAATACAACTCATACCGATCCGATAGAGCCGGATCCCGGAATTTCAGTTGACTGACAGGAATAGGGGGTAATGATATTTCTGCTGAATATCATGATTTCGGAATAATAACAAAAGCAGTCGGGGGCATCTATTATGTAGATGCCCTTTCGGGCTTTGAGGAGAATGGCGGCATCACGCCGGACGGCAGGAACTTCAAGTGCGCCGCCCGCGGGCTTTTTCGTCAGAACGGCATAAGTCCCAGCGCCGGCGACATCGTTGAGGTCGTCAGCCAGGAGAACCACGAGCCGCTTATTTCCCGGATACTTCCGCGCAGAAATTACCTTGTGCGCCCGCCGCTTGCAAATCTCGACGGCATAGTATTCGTGATAAGCTGCGCGGACCCGGCACCGAACCGCTTCATACTGGATAAGCTCATTGCCATCGCGGACAGCAAATCCATCGAGCCGATGATAGCGTTCACGAAATGCGACCTGGAGCAGGCGGAGGAGCTTGCGCAGATATACAGCGGCATCGGGATAAACGTGTGCATGGTGAATAATCTGACCGGCGATGGCGCGGACGCAGTACGGGAGTTCATAAACGGCAGAGTTACAGCGTTTATTGGCAATTCCGGCGTAGGAAAGTCCAGTCTGATGAACGCGCTGTTCCCGCAGCTTTCGCTTGAAACTGCGATAATAAGCAAGAAGCTCGGCAGAGGAAAACACACGACCCGCCAGGCGCAGCTTTACCGTTTGAGCGAGCTTGACCCGCAGATGAAAGGATACGCAGCGGATACGCCGGGATTTTCGACCGTAGATACGGAGCGCTACTGCCGTATCCCGGCGGGGGAGTTGGACAATAGCTTCCGCGAGTTTGCGCATTTTGCTGAAAAATGCCGCTTCGCCGACTGCGCACACATAAAGGAAAAGGACTGCGCTGTAAGAGCTGCAGCCGAGAGCGGCGAGATAGCGCGTTCGCGTTATGAAAGCTACCTGCGTATGTACGACGAAGCCAGCAGGATAAATGATTGGGAGTGAGCGTGTGTCAAGGATATGTTCAATAATCTGTGGCTCTCCGGAGGGGAAGCTGCATGAGCGGCCGGAGGGACTGATAATCTGCGCCGACCGCGGCTACGATATCGCCCGGAAGGCTGGGGTGGTACCGGATATTATAGTGGGGGACTTCGACAGTTCGGGAATTATTCCGCCGGAGGATATCCGGGTGATACGCGTGGATCCGGTAAAGGACGATACGGATACGATACTCGCCTGCGATACCGCGATAGATGAGGGCTGCGACGAGATACGCATGTACTGCGCACTTGGCGGCAGACCGGATCACACGATAGCGAATATCCAGACGCTGGAGTATCTGCGTACCCGCGGAGTCAACGGAATCATAGTCGGCGAAAAATCGAAGATATACCTTGTGCATGAGCGCGAGGTGGTTATTCCGGCGTTCCGGGGGTATGTTTCGGTGTTTTCGTACGGGGAGACCTGCACGGTCAGCGAGTTCGGAATGAAATACCAGATCATACGCTACAGGCTTGACAATGCGTATCCGCTGGGCGTTAGCAACGAGGTCGCGGAGGACGAGGGACATATAATCGTCCACGGAGGAACGGCGCTTATTGTTGAGTGCACGGAATAGTAAAAGTGGTGGAATTCGATAGCGTTCCACCACTTTTCAGTGTTCAGTGTTGATAGATTTAAGCGGCTGTGTCGTTGTTGGGAGCATTGTTTCTGTCCGGAGGATCGCCGCCTGGTCTGCCGAATCCGCCGGTTTCGCTCCAGGAAGCGTCGTCGCGGCTCCATGTGCCGTAGCCGTAGCCGGAAGCTCCGCCGCCGCTCACGCCGTCAGTCGCGGTGACTGTCGCAAGCAGCTCGTCGTCGGCGTAGATGGTATAAACCGTGCCGCTCACAAGCTCCGGCGATGAGAATATCAGTGATTCACACGCCTTTGGAGTGATGGCGCTGAGTATCACGTTTTCCTGCTCGTCGCGTACCTCGATGGTGCTGTCTGCAGGGGCTTTGCTGTATATGGACAGGCAGGGCTGGGAGAGCGTGCTCGGAGCCTGCGCCATTCCGCGGGAGCCGAACGCCATCAGCGTACCTCCGCTTAACGCGAATGACTGGTCGTAATCCAGGGCGCCGTTGAAATTATCAGTCGGTCCGAACACAACGAGCGTACCGCCGCTCATTGAAATGGTTCCGTTGGAGTCCACGCCGTCGCCGCTGGCGTTAGATGTGATGCTGCCGCCGGATATCGTGATGTACGGCGTGTAGCCGAGGTCGCTTGAATTTCCGTTTGCATTGAGTCCGTCGTCAACGGCTACCAGGCTTACCGTTCCGCCAGTTATCTCAATGCCAGGGGCTTCAAGTCCCTCGCAGCTCTTGGATATGCTGATCTCGCCGTCGTTTATCGTCAGCAGCGAATCTGCGTGTATACCGTCGTCGCCGGTGGCCAGGCTCAGGACTCCGCCGTCTATAGTGACGGAGCCGTTTGAGTGCACGGAGTCGTCCGCCGTATCTATCGTCAGATTTCCGCTTTTTATCGTGATGGACGTCCCCGCCTTTATTCCTTTCATGCTGTCTGTGGAATTGCCGCTGCTGTCAGTCATATTACTGAAATCGAAGCTTCCGGAGCCGTCCGTCGAGAAGTCGCGGAAATGCCCCTTGCCGAAGCCATGGTCGTCATTCGCGGTAATTTCAACTGTTTCGCTGCCGCCGCCTGTGGTTATGTCAATATCGCAATCGGATATGCTGAGGGAGGTCTCTGCCTGTATCCCGTCGTTTCCGCTGACTATCGTGCAGGACACGCCGGACAGGTTTATATATCCCTTGGTGCTGTCGGTGTAATTGGTGGACTTAAGTCCGTCCAGCCCGGAATTGACCGTGATGTTGCCCGCCGCCGCGAGAACATAGTCCTTGCCGATGATGCCGTCCTCGGCGGAGGTGACGTTTATGTTTCCGCCGCACAGCTTCAGTCCGTCCTTGCTCTTTATGCCGTCCTTGTATACGCCGTTTACGTTAAGCGTTCCAGTCCCGTTAATTACAAGCGCGTCCTTTGAGAACAGCGCTGCGCCGGTTTCATCGGCGTTCTCGGCGGAATAATCCGCGCCGTCCGAGATGGTGTTCACGGTGTTCTCGCTAAGCGTTATCGTAAGCTTTCCCGCCCGGCTGCACAGTATCGCAGGGCCGCTGGAGCACGTGAGGTCAAGTCCGTTGAGCACCAGGTATACATCGTCGTCCTTACCGCAGTCTATCACGAGCTGCCCATCCGGACAGCTGCCTGATATGGAGTAGCTCCCGGCGGCGGATATCGTAACGACGCTGCCGTTTACTGAAACTCCGCTGCCCCCCATGCACTGCGCTCCGGACGAAGTGAAAGCCACGGCGCTCACGCAGTCTGACGACGGCGTAAGATCCTTTTCAGAAACGGAGTGATATGCCATTGCGACTCCGGATTCTGATGTGTCTATCGTCGGGAGAGCGGTGGCGGTGCCCTCCGGCAGACTTATATCGGAAGCTCTGGAGCCGCTGCACCCGGTATTTACGGAAAGCGCCAGTGAGCAGAGCGCCGCCAGAGCCTTGTAGCCTGATCTCATAAAAAATCTCCTTAGTATAGCGTGGTCTGGATTCAGAGTAATTCGCTGATTTCCGGGATCACTCCGATGGATATTGTAAGGTTTCCGTTTCGTGTGCGGAGCTTGTCGATGAATTCCTTTTCGCGGGAGCTGTCTTTTTCGGTTATCTCATAGCGGAGATCGAACAGCGTTCCCATCGCGGTGGTCTTTACCATCACAAGCTCGCTTGACGTAAGGTACTCAGCGAAAATATCGCTGAATGCGTCGGTGTAGTTCATGTCCTCCGGGATAGTTATGCGGAGCAGCTTCTTCCTGGGGGAATTTCTGAATTTCGGGATAATTCCGAGGACAGCGAGCACAGCGCCGACGATAACCGCAAAGAGCACCGCGAATGCTATGTAACCCAGTCCGGTAGCCAGACCGATGCACATGCTGTAGAAGATGAAGCATATATCCCTTGCGCTGCCAGGAGCCGAGCGGAATCTCACAAGGCTGAAAGCGCCCATGACTGCAAGTCCGGCTCCGACCGAGCCATTAACGAGCATTATGACCACCTGCACCATTGCTGGCAGTGCGATGAGCGTTATCATAAGGCTGTTGGATACGCGCTTCGTACCCAGTCGGTAAAGAAACGCCGCCAGAATGCCGAGCGCCACGGAAACACCCGTGCAGATGAGTGCTGAGCCGACGTCAAGCCCGCCGGAAGCGATTATCGTGTCAAACATGTCGTATTCTCCGAGTTCAGATTTTTACCGCCGGGCGTCCGGAACGCTCGCGGTATGCCGTCCCGTATTTTGAGAAGGAGCCGGGGAACAGCGAAAGCTCCGTAAGTATGTGAGCGAGCCACAGCGGTATCGCGCCGGCGGATTTTATTTCCATGACGCAGTGCGGCTGACTTTTCAGAAGTATTCCGCTCGTTCCGCTGCGCAGGTCAAGCTCGTCGCATCTGTACCGGACGTTCCGGTCGAGCGTGAGCCGCACCTCCGGGTCGTCGTTGGCGTGGAAAGCCCGGCGGTCGTAGAATATCGCGGTTTTCGGCGAGAGCTGGAAGCGTTTCATCAGCCAGTCGATCTCCTGGATCACCTGGGCGTCGTTGTAGCCAGTGCACTCCGGTATCGCGCCGCCGTTAAGGTATTCCATTGCTTCCCCGTATGTGGTCTGGGCGCGCCGTTTGTACACAACGCCCTGGAATTTCTTCTTGATCTCCAGGAACGCGATGCTGTCGTCGTCCGGAGTGCCGTAGGTACGCAGCCGGAGCTTCTGTTTGTACACGGGCTTTTCAAGCGAAGCGCGTATCAGGGCGTCGTCAGGGCTGTCGCAGTAAAGCGAGCCGTTGGTCTGCTGCGAGAAAACGTCCTCCGTTATGAATCCCTGGATACGGTCGAGGATCGCGGCTTCAAGCTCCGCAGTCAGCAGGTATTTTATCTCCCGCCGCATGAATGTGTTTGCGTAAGCCGTTCCGATCACCGTCCCCCACATGTTCTGATGATAGAATTATACCGCATTTATGTGACAGTTTTATGATAGATGTTAAAGTGTTTTCTTGACCGTGGAAAAAAAGCGGTTATGAAATTGTGCAAAATGTCTGGTAATAAAGTGAAAAGCGCCCCGGAACGAGCCAGAACGCTTGCTTATTACACATGTGAGATTTATTTGATATCGCCGATGAACATGCTGTCGCCGAACGAGAAAAAACGGTAGCGCTCCTGCACGGCGACTTCATAGGCGTGCAGGGTCTTTTCGCGTCCGAGGAACGCGCTGACGAGCATGATAAGCGTGCTCTCCGGCAGGTGGAAGTTCGTGATAAGTCCGTCAATCACCCGGAATTCGTAGCCGGGGTAAATGAATATCCCGGTGTCCTGGGTGAGAATCGGGGAGCTGGAGCCTGTGAGCGGCGCAGTACCCTTGTCCGCCTCCGTGGGAGCGAACAGCTCCGGCTTTACGCCCGCGGCGGATTCCAGCGTGCGGCAGGAGGTAGTGCCGACGGATATCACGCGCCCTCCGTTCGCCTTGCAGCGGCGTATCTTCTGTGCGGTTATCTCCGGAACTGAGTAGTGCTCGACGTGCATCTTGTGGTCGAGGATATTGTCCTCCTTGACCGGACGGAACGTGCCAAGTCCGACGTGCAGCGTGACATAAGCGGTGTCAACGCCCTTGTCGTTGAGCTTCTTGAATACGTTCTCAGTGAAGTGCAGTCCGGCAGTGGGAGCGGCGGCTGAGCCGGTCTCGCGGCAGTAGATCGTGTTGTAGCGGTCCTTGTTCTGGAGCTTCTCGGTTATATATGGCGGGAGCGGCATCTGACCGATACGGTCGAGTATGTCGAAGAAATCCCCCTCGAACGAAAAGCGTACAACGCGGTTTCCGTCGTCAACTACGTCCAGTATCTCGGCGGAAAGCCCCTCCGGGAAATCCACGACGGCACCGGGCTTTAAGCGCTTTCCGGGGTGCACAAGGGTTTCCCATTCGGTGAGGCTCAGCCGCTTCAGCAGAAGGAATTCCACGTGACCGCCGCTGCCGCGCTTGGTGCCGTAAATACGTGCAGGGAACACCTTGCTGTCATTCATGACGAGCAGGTCTCCGGGGCGCAGGTACTGGTCTATGTTATAGAAATGGTCGTGGGTTATCTCGCCGGTCGCGCGGTCTATTGCCATCAGCCGCGAGCTGTCCCGCGGTTCTACCGGAGTCTGGGCTATCAGCTCCTCCGGCAGGTCGTAATTAAAATCGGATTTAAGCATTGTCATATCGTACATTCCTTTATCGTATAATCTTATACACTATTGTACCATAAACCGACGGATAAATCAATTTTTCTGCATTGTGAATTATCAACAAAATACACGCGCGAAATGAAGAATATTTATACGAATGGGGGTTGACAACAATGCTGTTATGTGGTAAAATAATATTAAATCGGTGCAGAGAAGCACCGAGCTGATAGAGGTGCGGGACTGATCAGTAGCGCCGCCATTCCCGGTCTGCGGAGACCGGCTGCGCGAAAGGCTTACCGCCGAAGAATGCATATTCCGTGATGTGCATGTCTGGCTGTGCGTCAAACAGGCGTCCGGTTGTCATCGGTCTGATGGAGAGCTATCGCATAGTCATACGATATTGCCGTTGCAGCCGATGAATTCACCCTCATCGGCTTTTTATGTAAATCCGGGGCGATAACCCCCTTAAAAGAGAAAGGAAACAACACTCATGAAAGAAAAGTACAATGTCGGCATAATCGGCGCTACTGGTATGGTAGGTCAGCGCTTTGCAACACTTCTGGAGAATCATCCCTGGTTCCACGTAGTTGCTCTCGCGGCTTCTCCGCGTTCCGCCGGCAAGACTTATAAAGAGGCAGTAGGCAGCCGCTGGCTGATGGATACACCCATGCCCAAGAGCATGGAGGACATCGTTATCATGGACGCTACCGCTGACGTTGACAAGATCGCTTCCATGGTTGATTTCGTATTCTGCGCAGTTGACATGAAGAAGGACGAGATCAAGGCTCTTGAGGAGAGATACGCAAAGGCAGAGTGCCCGGTAATGTCCAACAACTCCGCTAACCGCTTCACTCCCGACGTTCCGATGATCATTCCGGAAGTAAATGCAGACCACGCTGCCATCATCGACGCTCAGAAGAAGCGCCTGGGCACAAAGCGCGGTTTCATCTCCGTTAAGTCCAACTGCTCTATCCAGAGCTACGTTCCGGCTCTCTCCCCGCTGAGAAAGTTCGGCATCAAGAATATCCTCGCCTGCACATACCAGGCAATTTCCGGCGCAGGCAAGACCTTCGAAACATGGCCTGAGATGGTAGACAACCTTATCCCGTACATTGGCGGCGAGGAAGAGAAGTCCGAGCAGGAGCCTCTGAAGGTCTGGGGTCACATCGAGGGCAGCGAGATCGTCAAGGCTCAGTCCCCGCTGATCACAACACAGTGCCTGAGAGTTCCGGTTTCCAACGGTCACTTCGCAGCCGTATTCGTAAACTTCGAGAACAAGCCCTCTATGGACGAGATCAAGAAGATCTGGGCTGAGTACGCTGGCGAGCCGCAGGCTCTGAAGCTCCCCTCCGCTCCGAAGCAGTTCATTCACTATTTTGAGGAGGATAACATGCCGCAGGCTAAGCTGCACCGCAACCTTGAGGGCGGTATGGCAGTTTCAGTCGGCAGACTGCGTCCCGACACAATGTTCGATTACAAGTTCGTATGCCTCTCTCACAACACACTGAGAGGTGCTGCCGGCGGTGCCGTTGAAATGGCTGAGCTGCTTGCTGCAAAGGGCTACCTCGACTGATTATTCCGCGAAAGGATAACCCATGAAAAAGACTATTTTTACCGGCGTAGGCACCGCCATCGCCACCCCTATGAACGCTGACGGCTCCATCAACTACGATGAGTTCGGCAAGCTGCTTGAATTCCAGGTGGAGAACGGCGCGGACGCGATAATCGTATGCGGTACCACCGGTGAAGCCTCCACAATGCCCGATGAGGAGCACCTTGAGTGCATCGGCTACGCTGTGAAGAAGATCGCGCACAGAATTCCGGTCATTGCCGGAACCGGCGCAAACGATACGGCGCACGGAGTCAGACTTTCCACAGCTGCTGAGAAGCTCGGCGCTGATGCGCTCCTCCAGGTAACGCCTTACTACAACAAGGCTTCCCAGAGGGGTCTGGTAAAGCACTTCACTGCCATCGCAAACAGCGTGAATATCCCGATAATCCTTTATAACGTTCCCAGCCGTACCGGCTGCAACATCTCCATTGATGCATACAAGGAGCTTGCAAAGGTGTCGAACATCGTTGCTACCAAGGAAGCAAGCGGAAACATGTCCCTTGCGGCCGAGATCGCGGCTTACACCGATCTCGACATCTATTCCGGCAACGATGACCAGGTTCTGCCGATACTTTCCCTCGGCGGCAAGGGCGTTATCTCCGTAACATCTAACCTCATGCCTAAGGAGAAGCACGACGAGGTCGCACTCTTCAACGAGGGCAAGGTGGCAGAAGCGCTTGATATCCAGGCTAAGATACTGGCATTCGAGAAGGCACTGTTTATGGACGTGAACCCGATTCCCGTCAAGGAGGCTCTCAACATCATGGGCTTCAGGGCAGGCGAGTGCAGACTTCCCCTGTGCTCCATGTCCGACGAGCAGGTCGCAAAGCTCAGAAGCGCTATGGAGCCTCTCGGACTGGTAGGCAAGATCAAGTAATACAAACGGGCGGAAAGTATTTTCCGCCCGATATACTAACTGACATTTATGCAAAAAACTGAAAGGAATTACAAATGACAGAAATAGCAATAACCGGCGCATGCGGACGTATGGGCAGAGTTATCGCCGGACTGGTGAGCCAGCGCACGGACTGTAAGATAATTGCGGGCGTTGACGTTGCCGGCGAGCAGTACGGCGATTTCCCGGTCTACAAGAAGGTTTTCGACCTCCCGCAGAAGCCCGGTGTCATCATCGACTTCTCGCACCCCTCCGCGCTCTCAGACCTGCTGAGCTACGGCAAAATGAACAACGTACCGCTGGTGCTCGCGACCACTGGTTATACCGACGAGGAGCGCGCGCAGATAACCGCTGCTTCCGCGCAGATTCCGGTGTTCTTTACGTTCAACATGTCACTGGGAATAAATCTGCTGGTGGAACTTGCGCGCAAGGCTACGCAGATACTCGGCGGTCAGTTCGACATTGAGATCGTTGAGAAGCATCACAACCAGAAGAAGGACGCGCCCTCCGGCACTGCGATAATGATCGCAGAAGCAATAAACGAGGAACTCGGCGGCAAGGATCATTTCGTATACGACCGCCACAGCGTCAGAAAGCCCCGCGACAAGGACGAGATAGGAATGCATGCTATCCGCGGCGGCACCATCGTCGGCGAGCACGATATAATTTTCGCCGGACACGACGAGGTGATCACGCTGTCGCACTCCGCGCAGTCACGTGAAGTATTCGCAAACGGAGCGGTGAACGCCGCTGTATTC
>CAKSHT010000026.1 GCA_934457235.1 uncultured Oscillospiraceae bacterium | reverse complement strand
GCTTTGCCGGGTCAAAAAATACTTCTATCCGCACAAGTGTGCGGTTTGTCGGCTATGCCGACAAACCGTGCGCGCAGAAGCGAAGCGGTGGACTTGGGCAACGCCCAATGTCCTCGGATTGTTTCGGCGGAAAAGTCACTTTAGTGACTTTTTCGACGGTCTCAGACTGCCGGAAACGGCAGTCTTTTTGCTTATACGACCTTTATAATTGAATTGAGCGCATTTGCGATGCATTCCGACCACAATTTCACCTGGATATCCTCGTCCGCCGGGACCGCCAGCAGCGTCTTATGCTCCCGCTGCCCCGTCAGCGCCGCAACGCTCACAGCCGTTGGTACGCCTACGGATATCACTGGTATCCCGACCGTCCTTTCAGAAAGCTCCCGTCGCGGCTCTGCAGTGCCGGAGCCGGGAGTTATCCCCGTATCCGTAAGCTGCACAGTTCTGCATATCCGCGACGGAGTGCCGCAGCTCAGCGAGTCCACTGCGATGACGCATGCCGCGCCGATTTCCCGCGCCACGCCCCGGACAAGCTTAACTGTTTCTATCCCGGTACGCACGGATACGTCAGTTTCTACCGCAGACAGCGCGTAACGCGCGCCGCTCCCCGGTATCATCCGGCGTATCGTCAGCGCTCCCAGGCTGTCGTGCGTTACGTCCGGATTACCAAGACCCGCCGCCAGTATCACTCCGTTCCCCGGAACCAGCTGGTCTATCGCCCGGCGCAGCAGCGCCGGAAGCGCCTCCCCGGCAGGATCTCCCTCCAGGATGATGTATCGGCCATTCCGACGCTCCGCGCCCGAAGGCACCCGGATATCCGTGATATCCACGCCGCCAATGCGCCTGCTTACCCGGCGGACTCCCTTGCCTCCCGCAATCCGCGCGCTTTCGCACGCAAGGTCTGTTCTTCTCATATGCCACCGCCTTTCGCTGTTAGTTTACGGAACTGTGCCGCTTTTATCCGATATTTTCTGCTCCGGATAAAAAAACATTGCATTTTTCACCGATATGCTGTATAATAGATTATGAACAACTGTATTTTCCGTTGAACGGAATTACCAGGAGGTAGTTATATATGAAGCTGATCTTCGCAATCGTAAATAACGACGACAGTCATTCTGTTTCGTCCTCCCTCACCCAGGGCGGATTCCAGGCGACTAAGCTCGCTTCCACCGGCGGATTTCTCATGGCTGGAAACACCACGTTCATGATCTGCTCCCAGGACGACCAGGTAGACACTGTTATCGACATAATCAGCAAGCACAGCCACAAGCGCCAGCAGTTCGTGCCGAATTCCGCAAGCTACGGGCTGAGCAATTACACCAGCTTCCCAGTTGAAGTATCCGTTGGCGGTGCGACTATTTTCGTCACCAACATCGAAAGATTCGAGAAGGTATAATGCGGCTCTACGGTAAAAACAGGCTGGCGGAGCTGCTGAGCGACACCGCAGCGGAAAACCGCCTGCCACATTCGATACTCCTCAGCGGAGAACGCGGCAGCGGCAGACGCACGATGGCTAAGTTCATCGCGAAGCTCTTCATGTGCGGCGCCGAGCCATGCGAAACCTGCCCCACGTGCACCCGCATAAACGCCGGTGCACATCCCGACGTCATCTGGGTACGACGGGAGGTCGGCGGAAAATACGGACTGACTACCAAGAGCGGTCTGACCGACGTCCGCGAATTCATGGAAAGCACAGCGGTAAAGCCGAACGACGGCGACGTCAAGATATACGTATTTGAAAACGCCGAGGAAATGTCCGTGCAGGTTCAGAACACCCTGCTGAAGAATATTGAGGAGCCGGAGCCGTGGGTCAAGTACATCTTCCTCTGCGAAAACTCCAGCAGCCTGCTCACCACTATACGCTCCCGCGTTGCGGAATTCAGGATACCGGACTGCCCGACCGATCAATGCCGGGACTGTCTGGTGAATGAATTCGGAGTCTCTCCGAAACAGGCGGAGGAATACTCACAGATGATGTCCGGAAATATCGGAAAATGCGTCGAAGCCCTCGGACTGAACGCCGCCGAAAAGCCGGACAAAAAACGCACAAAGAAATCCGACGAAGAATCGGAGGACGACGTATCCTCAGAGCTCAAGCTCATGGAAAGCGCCCGGCACGCCGCTGCGGCTATCGCCGCGAAAAACGGATACTCATTATGCGCCGCCCTCGGCGAACAATCCGGAAGAAGGGAATACGCCGGAATGATGGAATATCTCGCGGGTATCCTGCGTGACGCGCTGGCGGCACGGACCGGCGGCGAACTATATTCCTGCGGAAAAAAGGAAGCCACGGACATTGCGAGAATCTTCGATGAAAACCGACTCACACAGATGCTTGAAGCCGTATTCGACATAAACGACAAGACAGCAGCCGCAAACCTTAATCTTGCGCTCTGTTCAGCATACCTCACATCAGAGCTGATGTAAAACAGACAGGAGTAAAATGGATAACAATTATTTCACTGAAAAAATAGCGCCCAAGAATAAACCCGCACCGGAAACCACCGAACTTCCAAAGCCGGCAGTTATCCCGGACGATCTCACCGAACACCGTCAGAATCACCCGATCAGCGAACAGTTTGAGCCGAAGAAGCCCACCGCTGAAGCTCCCAGAAAGGAAACGCTCCCAAAAGATCTGATGGAACACCGCCAGAACCACCCCGCAAACGAACGTCCCTCCCGCCCGGAGCGCGCTGAAAGAAGCGAGCGCCAGGAACGCCCGGAGCGTAACGAACGCGGGGAACGCCGCGAGGCTCCAAAAAAGGAGCGCAGACCCGTTGACCCGAACGCTGTTGTCGAAATAATCGGCGTGCGTTTCAAGGATGTCGGAAAGGTGTATTACTTTGCGCCCGGCGCCGTTAAATTCGAACAGGGAGATAAGGCAATAGTTGAGACCGCCCGCGGAATAGAGTGCGGAGAAATAGTCCTCACAAATCGCACCGTTCCGGAGAGCACCATAGTTTCTCCGCTCAAGCCGATAATCCGCAAGGCTACCGCCGCAGATGTCAGGCAGCTTGAAGAACGTATGGTCCAGGAAAAGGAGATCATGCAGGTGTTCAGCGACAAGATCGCGCAGCACAAGCTGGATATGAAGCCCATCGACGTGGACTGCACCTTTGACGGCAGCAAGATACTGTTCTACTTCACGTCCGACGGCAGAGTGGATTTCCGCGAGCTTGTCAAGGATCTGGCGTCCGTTTACCGCACGCGTATTGAGCTTCGTCAGATCGGCGTGCGTGACGAGGCAAAGATGCTCGGCGGACTTGGGATCTGCGGCAGACCGTTCTGCTGCTCCAGCTTCCTGGGAGAATTCCAGCCGGTGTCCATAAAGATGGCAAAGGAGCAGTCGCTCAGCCTTAATCCGACAAAGATATCCGGCACCTGCGGCAGACTTATGTGCTGCCTGAAATACGAACAGAACTGCTACGAAGAGTTCCTGCGCACCACACCTAAGGTCGGCGCTTATGTCGAGACCGCCGACGGAAAGGGCAAGGTATGTGAAACCAACCTGCTCACAGGAATCCTCAAGGTACAGCTCGACAAGAATCCCGACGCCCCCATCACCGTAAACAAGGCCGACGTCAAGCTGCTGAAGGACGGTCAGGTGCGCATCAGCCGCGATGAAGCCAAGGCGCTCAAGGGACTGGAGGATAAATAAGAACACTAACGACACAGGACGAAATCATTCCCGTCCTGTGTTTTTTTATAGATAACGGTGCATGAAGCCAGGCTCAGCAGTAACAAGCCCGTCAGTCTGCGTTCGCTCATTGGGAAAATTGTATTAGTTTTGACTAACCAGACAAGTTGACTTTGGTTAACGTTAATCTCCCCTAACCCCGCTCTGCGACTTGATTTGCGGACGAAAAGTATGTGAAAATTTCCGTAAAGCACTTGACTTTTTCTGAAAATATGTTACAATATAATAAAGACAGACGGCAAGACGCCGATAAGTCAGAACGGCGGGTATCGACCCGGTATTTATATTTTGGAGGTAAACTGATATGGCATACGTAATTTCTGATGATTGCATCGCTTGCGGCGCTTGCGCTGAGGGCTGCCCTGTAAACGCAATTTCCGAGGGTGACGGCAAGTACGTTATCGACGCTGACACCTGTGTAAGCTGCGGCGCATGCGCAGGCACATGTCCTGTAGGCGCTCCTTCTGAGGCGTAATTTATATCAAAAAGCCGGAGCTTATGCTCCGGCTTGAGACCGTCGAAAAAGTCCCGTTGGGACTTTTCCGCCGAAGCATCCGCCCTGCGCGCACGGTTTGTTGGCAAAGCCAACAAACCGCACACTTGTGCGGATAGAAGTGTTTTTTGCCCCGGGAAACCCGTGGCAAAAAACGGATTTAAAAAGCCCGCTTCGCGGGCAAATTCGATTTTTTCGACAAGCTGAAGCCGGAGCTTATGCTCCGGCTTTTTTTATTTTCGGTTATTATATCTGTATTTGTCAGACAATTTAAAAAATCGCAGGGCGGGAGTATCCTCTCGCCCTGTGTTCTTATTTTTCTAAGCGGAACGCCGTAATTCCGGTCAGTCCTCGACCAGTGTGTCGGTGGGTGCGGGAACCGGAGCGGGTGCCGGCTTTACCTCCAGCTTGTCCTTGTTCTCCATAACAAGCAGATTCATCTCGAACGGGGTGAATATCCTGCTGCACGGAGATCCGGGGTTAAGCACCGCCGTTCTGCCCTTGATGGCACTGAACAGGCGGGTGGTGTTGAGCTTCATGCAGTTGAATGTCTTGTGATCCTTGTTGGCAAGGACTGCCATGCGGTTTGGCGATGTAAAGAACGGAATTACCTGGTGTCCTTCCTTATCGGTCATCATCATGACATTGAGCAGGCGGTTGCCGTTGGCGTCGGTATTGTCGCCCAGGGCTGCAACTGCAAATACGTCGGCTGCCATAAGATCCGGAAGTACTGTTTTCCACTTGGTCTTTGTCTGATCCTGGTTAGCTTCGGTGATCCTGTCTTCAAGAGCCTTGTTGAACACCTTCATCTGCTCAGGGGTAAGCTGCTGATTAGCCATTTTCTTTACCTTTCTGCGATCATCTTGCCTTTTCTAAGTTTTCCTTAACGATCTTCGCGATAACGTCCTCAAGCGGGGAAGCACCAAGATCGCCGTCCTTGCGTGAACGCAGGGATACGGTGTTGTCCTCGACCTCCTTGTCGCCGAGAATGAAGAAGTACGGGATCTTTTCAAGCTGAGCCTGGCGGATCTTGTAGCCGATCTTCTCGTTACGGTTATCTACTGTAACACGCATGTTCATATCGTCGAAGCGCTTTGCAATGCTCTCTGCATAATCCTTTGCACGATCGGTGATAGGCAGGATTCGTACCTGCTCCGGCGACAGCCACAGCGGCAGGGCGCCAGCGTACTTTTCCAGCAGGTATGCCAGGGTTCTTTCGTAGCAGCCAAGGCTGGTACGATGGATGATATACGGATACTTCTTGGTTCCGTCAACATCGACGTACTCCATGCCGAAGCGCTGTGCGAGCAGCATATCTATCTGGATAGTAACCAGTGTGTCTTCCTTGCCGAATACGTTCTTATACTGAATATCCAGCTTAGGTCCGTAGAATGCAGCCTCGTCGATACCGATGGTGTACTCAACGCCCAGGTCGTCCAGAATGGTCTTCATGGTAGCCTGTGCGATCTCCCACTGCTCAGCGGTACCCTCGTACTTGTTCTTGGGATTTGCGGGGTCCCACTGCGAGAAGCGGAACGTGCAGTCCTCAAGAAGTCCTACGGTATCCAGGCAGTACTTGGCAAGCTCCAGGCAGTTTCTGAACTCATCCTCAAGCTGCTCAGGACGGAGGATATAGTGACCCTCAGAGATAGTGAACTGACGTACTCTGATAAGTCCGTGCATCTCGCCGCTGTCCTCGTTACGGAACAGTGTGGAGGTCTCGGTCAGGCGCATGGGGAGGTCGCGGTAGCTGCGCTGTCTGTTCAGGAATACCTGATACTGGAACGGGCAGGTCATCGGACGGAGCGCGAAACACTCCTTGGTCTCATCATTGGGATCGCCCAGTACGAACATTCCGTCGAGATAGTGATCCCAGTGACCGGAAATTTTGTACAGCTCGCGCTTAGCCATATACGGAGTCTTGGTGAGCTGGCAGCCGTGCTTTGCCTCAACGTCCTCAACCCAGCGCTGCATGATCTGAACGACCTTTGCGCCTTTCGGCAGGAGTATCGGCAGACCCTGACCGATATAGTCAACGGTGGTGAAGTATTCAAGCTCCCTGCCTATCTTGTTGTGGTCGCGGCGCTTGGCGTCCTCAAGAGCCTCAAGATGTGCGTTAAGTGCGTCCTTGGACGGGAATGCAGTACCATAGATTCTGGTGAGCATCTTGTTCTTCTCGCTGCCGCGCCAGTAAGCGCCGGTAACGGAAGTGAGCTTGAACGCCTTGACCGGAGATGTGGACATAAGGTGCGGACCCGCGCACAGGTCGGTGAAATCGCCCTGCTTGTAGAAGGAGATAGGCTCGCCCTTGTCAGCGTGCTCCTGGCACAACTCTACCTTATAAGGCTCGCCCTGCTCCTCAAGGTACTTTATTGCTTCGTCGGGAGCCATTGTGAAGTGTTCGAGACGGATAGACTCCTTGACGATCTTCTTCATTTCTGCTTCGATCTTTGCCAGTATGTCGGTGGTGAAAGGCTCCTCGGTGTCGAAATCATAATAGAAGCCGTTCTCGATGGCCGGACCAATGGCAAGCTTAGTTGCCGGGTAAAGGCGCTTCACTGCCTGCGCCAGAACGTGGGAGGCGGTGTGGTTGAAGGCTCTCTGCCCCTGCTCGTCCTCAAATGTGAGGAACTTCACGGTGCAGCCGTCAGTCAGTGTAGTTCGCAGGTCGCAGACCTTGCCGTCGATCTCTGCGGCACATGCGGTCTTTGCTTCGCCAAGCTCCCTCGCTGCGTCGAACGCGGACAGCTGTGAGTCGAATTCCTTCGTTTCGCCATTTGCCAGTGTAACTTTAATCATACTGAACTTCCTTTCCTTGCAGAGCTAAACAAAAGCCCTGCCGTTCAATGTAAATTCACAGCCATATGCTGTGTATCCTTTATTGTACTACTATTCCCGCCAAAAGTCAAGGACTTTAGCAGACAAGACCCAATAAATGTAACGCAGTGCCTGTTTCTCCGCGCTATACGGATTATGCGTCCAAAAATGTCTTGATTTTTTACGTTAAATTCTATATAATAAGTATAGAAACTTTTACCGGAAACAAGGGGGTGGCGTTATGAAATACATATCTGCGCTGATGGTCTGCGCAGCCTTTATGCTGCTGACCGGCTGCAATCTGGAGGATACTCAGTCAAACGCTTCGGTCACTGTCGCTTCTTCCACCGAAACGACTACGGCAGCGACCTCCGTTCCTACCACCACGACACCGGATCCGGAGCCGCTCCAGCCCGATGAAGTCATACCCCCGGCGGTCCAAACTCCGAGAATAGAGGGCAGCCGCCTTTCATATTCTATAACGAACGTGTATTCCGGCGGGGAGTATTTCACCGTTGACATCTCCTGCATAAAGCTACCGGAAACCACAGAGGCCCCGGAGCTTGAAACCACTGTCATCAACGGCAGCGTCTACGGGGATTTCCGTCTCGACCTCCTCCAGCAGGGAGAAATTATCGACACACTGAAAATAAACGTTCCCCGTGACGACGAATTCCTCATATTTGAAAACGTGCTGAAAAACCTGACATACGGCTGCGATATAATCTCAAACATGCGTGACTTCGACGCCGCGGAGTACCCTGACCTTATCCAGCTTGATTTCGTTCTGCTGAACGAAGTGGAGGTACCGCAGTACGCGCGGTATTTCGCAATATCCGACAAAAAGCTCGTGGAGGTCCCGGTATACGAAAACGGCATAGAGACCGCCCCGTACGGTACACACCTGGAGCCGCAGTCCGCCGGAGTGATGCATCAGCACATCGTAGCCAAGGAGTACGGAACGTACACGGTAAAGAAATACGAATACACCTTTGACCCCGAATCCCTGGTGATAACGCGCCGTAGAGTGCGTTACACCGGATACAACTGAACGGAGGACATCATGACCGATAAGGAAGAATTCATTCAGATCTACACCGAAAACATCACGCGGGAGGGCGCTGACAGGCTCCTGGACTTTCTGGAGAACAAGAGCGACTTCTTCACTGCACCCGCCAGCACCAGATATCACAACGCGTTCGAGGGCGGACTTCTCCGGCACTCGCTGAACGTATATCACTGCCTCTGCGCCTATCTGGAGCGCGACCGCGTGAAGAACGAATATGGACTGAACGTATCAGCGGAAACTGCGGCGGTGGTCGCGCTGCTGCATGATATATGCAAGGTGAATTTCTACCGCGTAGGCTGGCGCAACGTCAAGAACGAGCAGACCGGCGCCTGGGAAAAGCAGCCCAGATACGAGATACACGACACGCTCCCATATGGTCACGGCGAAAAGTCCGTTTATATGATCAGCGGATTTATCCGGCTCACCCGCGAGGAAGCGATGGCGATACGCTGGCACATGGGATTTTCCGGAATCGAGGACAAGAATACCATAGGTCAGGCACTGGCGATGTATCCACTGGCGTTTGCGCTCACGGTCGCGGACATGGAAGCGTCCTATTTTCTGGAAAGCACGCCGAACTGAACGCTGAATTAAATACTCAAATCCCCGTACTATACGGGGATTTTTTTATATGTGAAATTTGTGCGGACTTTCAACATTCAACCCTGAAATGTTGATAATAATTTTCCCAACCGACACTCAACGACTTTTCAACTGCTGTTCCAACTGATTTATATTTTTCAACAGATTACGAATTAATGCGATTTTTTAACTGTTTCAACACAATTTTCAACAAGATAAGTTATCAAAATTGCATTTAACGTTGAAAACACGTCTTGAAAACCCGTTGAAACGATGATGTGAACTACTTTTCAACATTTCTGGACTGCGTCGCAATAACCCGACGGAATAATGGGATTTATAAGACTTTACATTCAGTATAATTTTGATTAACCAACATGTTTTAAACTTAAAAAATGCACCGATTCATTTATACCGTTGAAATCTGTATGACATCACCGGGCAGTCTGATGCGATTTTTTAACAGATTCAACGCACTTTTCAACAGGCACTGCCGCATTTTCCCCGTTATACAATGAGTTTTTTTACATCTAACAGAAAACTGTTAAAAACTTAAGAAAATCATGTATAAATTAACACTGCTGAGCCTATGATAAATGAAAACAATACAAAGGAGCTTGAAATGATAAAAGGTGTAACAAAAAGCATAATAGAGATCCACCCGAAAAATGAATGCTTTGAGAGAATAATCGTTATTCTCAACAACAGCTGCAGCGTCCCGGATAAGGCGCAGATAGAACAAGAAGCCGCGCTCCTTGCCAGAGATGCTCCAGATTTTCTATTCCGTCAGAAGCGCGTGAACCGCCTTAAAATAGCCGTTGCCGCCGTTACCGGCTCCTTTTTCACAGCAGCATTATTCACTATACTATATATGTTTGTTTAAAATTCACATATTCCTGTTGAATTTTTAAGCGCTTTTTTGCTTGAAAAAATTCAACTTTTATGTTATTATTAAATATGGACTTTTATTGACTTGAATCATTTAGTAATTCTAATTGATTTATTGACTTACACTCCTGCCTATAATTATAAAAAACGCAGGAACACCTGATAAAAAAGCAGTCCGGAACTGCAATAAACAATGGAATGGTGACTAATTATGAACTCAATCTCCTCCCTCTCCGACATTTATAGGCTTGTTGTTGAAAACTATGTCCAGGAATACAATACCTCTGCCTCCGCCCAGGAGATCTGGCTTGACACACTCAAGCCAGTCGAAATGAACGGAAACGTTGTTGTACTTGCAACTGACATTGATTTCAAGATAAACACACTGAACGACCTTTATCGCGAGCGCCTGGAACAGCAGTTTGAGAACGTGATCGGCATGCCCATGTCCATTCAGTTCATCGTACAGAGCGATGTTCCCACCAACGAAACGAAGCTCAATTCCATAAAGAACAGCGACGAGCTTACTAACCAGATTGACAACCTGGTGAACGACAACAAGGTTACATACACCTTTGACAACTTCATCGTCGGTCCCTCAAACAATCTCGCTTTCGCAGCTGCCAAGGCGGTTTCACAGAAGCAGCATGAAAAATATAATCCGCTGTTCATCTATGGAGATTCCGGTCTTGGAAAGACTCATCTTCTCTCCGCTATCCAGAACGAGATGGAAAAGAAATACCCCGGCATCAACATTATATATATTTCGGCAGAAACCTTCACGAATGAGTTCCTGCATTCCATTACCGCGAACAAGACCGAGCTTTTTGACGAAAAATACCGTAACGCAGACGCGCTGCTTATAGATGATATTCAGTTCATCGCCGGAAAAGAGCAGACAGAGGAAAAGTTCTTCCACATTTTCAACGAGCTGTATAAGCTCAACAAGGCAATCGTACTCACATCAGATAGACCGGCAAAGGAGATAAAATCCATCTCCGACAGATTAAAGACGCGATTTTCATCGGGGCTCGCCGCGGATGTCCGCGCGCCGGAATATGAGACCCGTCTTGCAATTATCCAGCGCAAGGCTGAGATACTCAACTTCAAGATACCGGACGATGTCGTTGATTTCATCGCAACAAAACTGAAATCCAATATCCGTCAGATTGAGGGCGTTGTTACCAAAATGAACGCCTTATATATGGTATCCCAGATCAAGCCCACCATCGTTGTGGCACAGAACGTCATCAAGGATATCGTTTCCGATCACCAGCCGATACCGATAACCGTTGACAAGATAATCAGCGAATCCGCTAAGATATACAACGTCGATCCAGATGAGATCCGTTCCCAGAAGAGAAACGCACCTGTTTCCGCTGCGCGCAAGGTAGCTATCTACGTTATCCAGGAGATCACCGGCATGCCCTATGAGACCATCGGTCAGGAATTCAGCGGCCGCGATCACTCTACTGTTGTCTATGCCATCAAGAACGTTAAGGAAATGATGGCCAAGGACAGCAACTTCCGCTCCGTGGTTGAGGATCTGATAAAGAACATCAAGGCAAATCAGTGAGGCGGAAAAGGGCAGTTTTTGCGGAGTTTTTCAACGAGTTTTGAGAATTCTTCAACCGGCGGTTGAAATAAAAATGTTCCACCAAAATTTCGAATTTTTTCAACATGGATGATCAAAAAACTCGGCTCTGTTGAAATGTTTGTTTCAAACGCTCCGCGGACTTTTCAACATTTGAACAGCCCTTATTATTATTATTAAAAAATAGAAAAATGATTTATAAAATTCCGCCTTCGGCGGAAATCGAAAAACTGAAAGGAAGATAATATGAAATTCAGCTGCGCCAAGGAAATAATCCTCTCTGCCGTACAGACCACTTCAAAGGCAGCCGCAGGTAAATCCAGCATTCCCGCTCTTGAAGGCATACTCATGGAGCTTGAAGGCAATACCCTTACAGTTACCGGTTATGACCTTGATATAGGAATCAAGACTTCAATAGAAGTGAACGGCATTGAAAGTGGAAACATCGTTATCAATGCGAGAATGGCAGGCGACATTATAAGAAAAATGCCGTCCGGTGACATCACCTTTGAATGCGGCGGAAACAATATAGCAGAGATCTCCGGCAAGGATACCAATTTCTCAGTTATGTGCATGAGCGCTGACGATTATCCCAACGTACCGCAGGTAAACCCTGAAACAAGCTTTTCCATGCCCCAGAAGCTTTTAAAAAGCATGATAACTCAGACCAAGTTCGCAGTTGCCGTTGTGGACAGCAAACCCGCTCTTATGGGCTGCAAATTTGAGCTGGAGGACAATGTACTCAGCGTTGCAGCTGTTGACGGCGTGAGGATCGCACTCAGACAGGAGCCGCTTACTTACAATAACATGAGTTTCATCGTTCCCGCCAAGACTCTGGAGGAGCTTACACATATCCTCTCCGATGACAATGACAAGAACGTTATCGTAAGCGTGGACAAGAACCAGATAAGCTTCACTGTAGACGGATACATCATGATCTCCAGACTGCTGGACGGCGATTTCATTCCCTACAAGACCTATCTCAAAAATAATTCCGAGATATACGCCGAGGTGAACTGCCGTGAAATGACGGATATGCTCGAACGTACAATGCTCATAATCAACGAAAAGAACAAGAATCCTATCCGCTGCGAGATCAAGGACAATACCATCACCATGAGCTGCACAACGGCGATCGGTAAGGTAAACGACAAGATCTCCGTGAAGTACAACGGTCAGCCGCTGGTAGTCGGATTCAATGCGAAATACATGCTTGACGCTTTCAAGGCGTGCGACTCCGATACGGTAAAACTGGTTGCCACATCTTCTGTTGCACCGATCCTCATTCTGCCGATGGAGGGCGACGCGTTCACATATCTGGTGCTTCCGATGCGCCTGAAATGAATTGAACGGTGGGAAAGAGCCTGCACAGCAGTGAAGGGGCTTGCCTTCCATAAATAGTGCCGTGACTGATAAAAACTGCTTCCGCGCTATGCGGCGGCGGTTTTTTCATGTAGTGAATAATTGAATGCAGGCATTTTCAGCCGGCTGCGCTGTCAGCAATGCGGCAGCGCGGACAAGGGAGAACTGTTCTCCGGGCTTTATATAGTATTGCAACGACAAAGAAAGGATAAATAGACTAATGGAAGAAATCAAAATCGTAACACCCTTTATCAAGCTGGATCAGCTTATCAAGTTTGCCGGACTTGCTGAGACCGGCGCAAAGGCAAAGATCCTCATTGAGCTGGGTGAATTCAACGTAAATGGAGAACTCTGCACCAAGCGCGGAAAGAAGATCAAGCCCGGCGACACTATTGATTTCAAGGGCAAGAAGTACAAAATCGTGCTTGACGAAAACGCAGTTATCCCCGACGCTGAATAAATGATAATAACCAGGCTGTATATCCGCAATTTCCGCAATATCCGGGAGGCGGAACTGACATTCGACAAAAGACTGAATGTCTTTATCGGCAAGAACGCCCAGGGAAAAACCAATCTGATGGAGGCGATTTCCGTTTGTCTGGGCGGAAGCTTCCGGCATGTGCGTTTTTCGCAGTATATTCCGGTCACGGACGGCTCTGCCGAGGTTTTTATCCGACTGTGCTTCCGCGACGATAATAATACCGGGCGTGAAAACATTGTTGAATATACTGTAAGTAATAACAAACCGCAGATAAAATACAACGGGCTGAATGTCAGTGACGCCGCAAAGCTGTATGGCGTGCTGAAATATGTCGTGTTCGTTCCGGAGCATCTTAATCTTATAAAGGGCGCGCCGGAGCTGCGCCGCGCTTATCTTGACGATGTGGCGGTGATGCAGACTCAGACCCATCTGAAGAAGCTTTCCAGCTATAACCGCGGACTCAAACAGCGCAACAATATTCTGGCGTTTGCGCGGAAGGATATTCCGGAAGCGGAGCTGTCAGCGCAGCTTGCACCGTGGAATGAAGTGCTTGCCGGCGAGGGAATAAACGTCACTTACGGCAGGCTGAAATATTTTGCGTTCTTACAGGAATATGCAGCCGAAATATATTCGCGCCTTACAGAGGGCGCGGAGCATCTGAAAATAGAATATTACAGCTCTATTTTCAAAACAAACAGTATAGAATTCGATGATGTAAACGCACTGTTTAGGAAATACGTTGAGGAACTCGACAAAAATCTACATAACGAAATGAAGCTTCGCTACACCGTGGCTGGGGTCCATCGCGACGATGTGAACTTCTATATAAACGAAATGCCGGCGCGGGATTTCGCGTCACAGGGTCAGCTGCGCAGCGCAGCGCTGGCGCTGAAGCTTTCGGAGGCTGAGATAATCCGCCGCAGGAACCGTACCTGTCCCGTGATAATTCTTGACGACATTCTGAGCGAGCTGGATCACGTCCGCAGGGGATTTGTAGTAAACAACATCGATAACAGCCAGGTATTTATAACCTGCTGTAATATGGATGATCTTTCGGCGCTCAGCGGCGGAAAGACCTGGCGCACTGAAAACGGAGTATTTACGGAGGTGTAGGCTGGTGTATCTGTTTCTTGGCGGGAACTGTACCGTGAAAAAGGACGATGTGATCGGGATTTTCGACATTGAGGAATGCTCCGTCAGCCGGACGACCGCTGATTTTCTCAACGCCTGCCAGAAACGCGGAGGAGTGGTCAGCGTATCTGACGATATGCCAAAGGCGTTTGTCGTATGCTCCAACAGCACCTATATCACGAACGTTTCTAACGCTACGCTCAATAAGCGATGCTTCGAAAAATACACATGAACAGGGAAGCTCACTGCGATGGGTATCCCTTTTGTTTTATGCTTTATAAATACTTTATGTAATTACTACTAAAATTATTACATAACGGATTACAAGCTTCTATAATAATCTGTATAATTATCTGCTAATTATACTTGTAGTGTTTTAACTTGGCATGAAATAAGAGCGGATCATCTCCGCTCTTTCTTTGTTATTCCGGGAGGTCAATGTTGTCCTCGTCCACCTGGTGGCTGCGGCAGCAGAAGTTTTCTGCCGTGAGCTTGATGAGCACCATTCCGTTAAGCGCCTGTTCACTGAATTTATGCTCCTGCTTTACCTCGTCGTACTTGCTGATTATGGATGTCAGCCCGGTGAGCTTTTCGATTCCGTTGATTATTTCCACGAAACCAGTTCCGGTGATGCATTCGTACATCGCAGTCACACTGCATCTCGCTTCGTCCTTGGTGATGCCGGTCAGACAGTCTATCTCAAAGCCTGCAAGATTGCTCTTCTTGATCAGGTCTATCTTCTGCCCGGTGGGAGCGCTGTGAAAGTACAGTTCAAGCTGTCCTCCGTCAAGCTTGTAGCCGAAGCACATCGGGATTATGTACGGATAATCCCCGTTCATCAGTGCAAGGCGGCATACCTTTGCTTCCTTTAAGATCCGCTCGATTTCCGTGATGTCTGTTATCTCCTTGTTTACGCCTGCCATGTCAATTCCCCTTTCTTCTGGATTTTACGTCAATTTTCCCTATATAAAACAATCACCCACACGCTTTCGCCTGTGGGTGTAGTTTGCTTTGTTCAAGAATTATGCAGTAGCGTTTGCTTTCTTTGCAAGCTGGGACTTCAGGCGGGCAGCCTTGTTCTTGTGGATAAGACCTTTGCCAGCAGCCTTGTCTACGCTTACAACTGCGGTCTTGATAGCAGCAGCGTCAGCACCCTCAGCGCGTGCCTTCTTGATAACTGTCTTGAGTGCAGTCTTGGAAGCCTTGTTAGCCTCTGTTCTCTCCTTAGCGATGAGAACTCTCTTCTTTGCAGACTTGATGTTCGGCATTTATTTTCACCTCCATAGCTATTCGATCGGAACAGCGCATGCGCGGCTCTCGATTTATTATCTTATTGGGTATTCAGATGTTTTTCTATAATTACTCATTCTGAACACCATAATAATATATTTTATTATAGCATATTATTTTCTGAATTTCAAGGGGTGCGGCAAAATTTTTTTATATTTTTTTCAACAGCGAGTAATTTATGCACCTGATTATTCGGGTTTGTTAAGCTTTTTTGTGTTGAAAACTTTGCTGGGCAACGCTCTGACGATATAGGAAGAAATAAAAATTATTGTGTTAAATCTGGCGCAAATGCTTGCAATTTCGGCGGTTTTGTGGTATACTATATATAATATATGCATTATGCAATATGCGGGGCTTGCACGTCCCGCGGCTTTACTGAGATGGCTCAGTATGATATGGAGGGCAAGGTTTTTTATGGCTGAAAATGAAAATGTTCAGAATCAGAACATGAGCTACGGCGCTGACGATATCCAGATTCTAAAGGGTCTGGAGGCGGTCAGAAAGCGTCCGGGCATGTACGTCGGCTCGTCCGGCGAGGGCGGTCTGCACCACCTCGTTTATGAGATCGTGGACAACTCCATCGACGAGGCTCTTGCGGGCTATTGCACGGAGATCAATGTTTCCATTCTCCCTGGCAACATTATCCGCGTTGTGGACAATGGTCGTGGTATCCCTACCGCTATTAACCATGCAGAGGGAATTTCTGCGGCTACCGTTGTTTTCACGGTGCTTCATGCCGGCGGTAAGTTCGGCGGCGGCGGATACAAGGTCGCAGGCGGCCTGCACGGCGTTGGTGCGTCCGTTGTAAACGCTTTGTCTGAATGGCTGGAGGTTGAGATACACGACGGAAAGAACATTCATTTCCAGCGCTTTGAACGCGGTGAATACAGCGAGCCTATAAAGGTCATCGGCACAACTGACCACACCGGTACTACCGTTACTTTCAAGCCGGACAGTCAGATATTCCATACCACGGAATTCAACTATGCGACCTTACAGGACAGACTGCGCGAAAAGGCATTTCTTAACGGCGGTCTGAAGATAACGCTTTCCGATACCCGTGACCCGGAAAACCCCGTGTACGAGGAAATGATGTACGAGGGCGGCATAAAGAGCTATGTTGAGTGGCTCAACAAGAAGCGCGGAGCTGACGTGCTCCACCCGGACGTTATTTATCTCACCGGCGACATGAACGGAATAAACGTTGAGATCGCGTTTCAGTATACTACGGACTTCAATTCAGAAATATTCAGATCGTTCGCAAACGATATCCACACCGGCGAGGGCGGAACGCATGAGCTTGGATTCAAGAAGGCTCTCAGCAAGGTCGTAAACGACTACGCCAAGGCGTACAAGGAGAACCAGGAGAAGAACAAGCCCAAGAAGAAATCCGCGAAGAAGGGCGAGGATGAAAAGCCGTTCACTGGCTATAGCGGCGAGGCTATCCGCGAGGCTATCAATGCGATAATCTCAGTTAAGCTGCCGGAGTGCGAGTTTGAGGGTCAGACCAAGAGCAAGCTCGGAAATCCGGAAGTACAGCCGGTTGTTTACAAGATTGCCGTCGAGCAGCTGACGTATTATTTCGAAGAGCACCCGGACACCGCCATGATAATCATGAACAAGGCGATGAACTCCCAGGCTGCCCGCGACGCTGCGAAGAAGGCTATGGAAGCAAAGCGCAAGTCCGTTATGGACAGCAATGGACTTCCCGGAAAGCTGGCGGACTGCTCCGAGAGCGACCCGTCAGTCACTGAAATATATATCGTCGAGGGAGACTCTGCGGGCGGCTCTGCAAAGAGCGGACGCGACAGACGCTTCCAGGCTATACTTTCCCTGTGGGGAAAGATGCTGAACGTCGAAAAGGCGCGTGCGGACAAGGTTTACAACAACGATAAGCTTTCTCCGGTGGTCAAGGCGCTGGGTACCGGCATTGCCGAGGATTTCGACATAACCAAGCTCAGATACGGACGCGTTATCATCATGGCAGATGCCGATGTCGATGGTGCGCATATCTCTACGCTTATGCTGACGTTTTTCTTCCGGTTCATGAGACCGCTTATCGAGCAGGGTCATGTATATATCGCACAGCCTCCGCTTTTCAAGGTTTCAAAGGGCAAGAATGTGCGCTATGCGTTCTCCGATGATGAGCGCGACAAGTATATCCGCGAGCTTTCCGGCGAAAGCGGCGCCAAGGTCGATGTTCAGCGATACAAAGGTCTTGGTGAGATGGATCCTGAGCAGCTCTGGGAGACTACAATGAACCCCGAAACCCGTACGATGGTACGTATCACTGTTGAGGACGCCGCAAAGGCCGACGAGATAATGACCATTCTCATGGGCGACAAGGTTGAGCCGAGAAGAGAATTCATTGAACAGAATGCAACTCTGGTTCAGAATCTGGATTTCTGATAACTGAGAGTATAAAACATAAATAATATTACAAGAACTGCGTGTTCAGAGGAAGTGATCTGTATTTCTAACGGACTTATACCGGATCTTAACGGCAGCGAGGAGCTG
>CAKSHT010000025.1 GCA_934457235.1 uncultured Oscillospiraceae bacterium | reverse complement strand
CAGACCGTGCGCGCAGGGCGGATGTTCGTCGGAAAAGTCACTTTAGTGACTTTTTCGACGGTCTCGCGGGCGGATTCAATATCCGCCCTGTTTCTTTCCGCGCTTGTGCATAGAAAATAAATGCGGGATACCTGCATGAGCATCGGGCAGGTAGTAATTAAATGCCCTTGCGTTGTTTTTTGATTTGTTCAATTTGTCCAGTTTTCCCGCACAAAATAATCGTATTTTGTCCATAATCCGGGTATAATTTGACTTTTCCCCGCAGTTGCTATTGACAAAAACGACGTTTTATAGTATCATTAAATAATAGGGGTATAAGCAGTTTTTTGCCAGTTCCCCGCTTAACGATATGTCGCACGCGCCTGTACCGCGCGTCGTAAAAGAGGTCTTTAAATGCGCTTTGGCAGTGTCGAATTCTTCAAGGTGCTGATAAAAACAGTACTCTGCATCATTTTCTTCGCTCCGCTGGTGACGTGCGTCGTGCTCGCTGTGCTCCTCTGGAACAGCAACGCAAGGCAGGCTGCATTAGCCGAGGATAACCAGAAGCTTGAATACTACGCCGCTATCCTCAGCGGCGAGCGTGAGCCTACAGTCAGCGGGTTCTATGATATCTACGCCCGCAGCGGGCTTTCCGACCAGGAGCTTATAGACTATATCCAGAACGGTAAGGATACCCAGGTGAACGCCGGTGCTCCGGCTTCCGGGGATAATTCCAGCGCTCCCGCGTCAGAGCCGCAGCCCGATACCGAGCAGGCTCCCTCAACGGAGGAAACATCGGAATCCGCCGGCGCTCCGGAAACCGCAGAGCCTGCCAGTCCTTACGCCGATATCTACCCGGAAATGACCGTAATTCCCGTTGCTGACGAGGATCTCGTGCGCGAGGAGAACACTGTGTACCTCACGTTCGACGACGGTCCGTCCGACCATACCTACAGCATCCTCAGCTATCTTGAGCAGTATAACATAAAGGCGACGTTCTTTGTCGTTCCCTCCCGCACCGAGGGCTGCTATGCCAAGCTCAGGGCCATCGCGGACGCAGGGCATTCCATCGGCGTGCACAGCGCTTCTCATGTTTACAAGGATATTTACGCTTCCGTGGAGGACTATCTTGAGGATTTCCATGAGGCGTGGGATATGATCTACGAAGCTACCGGCATAAAGACCAGCATATTCCGGTTTCCGGGCGGCAGTGTGAACGATTTCAACGCCGACACCCGCGACCATATTATCCAGGAAATGACCCGCCGCGGCTTCCATTATTTCGACTGGAACGTTGACAGCAACGACGCAGGCGGCGCAAACTGGACGGATATGTATAATTCAGTTCCCAAGGATATCGCCGGGAATTACCGCTCCGTCGTACTGATGCACGACTCCGCTTCCACGCCGAATACGGTGCTGGTGCTGGGCGATGTGCTCCAGGTGCTGGTCAACGAGGGATATAAATTCGATAAGATAAATAACGACACACGTCCGGTACAGTTCACCGGGCCGTACGCGTAATGACCGGAGAGGCTCCGGCTGAAAAGAAAGGAATTAAAAATGGGTATCAAGGACAACTTTTCACAGGCGGTAAAGGAACTGTGGAAAAAGGACGGTCTTGAGGAAAACGGGGAAAACAAGACCGACAGGAGCGCTCAGCCCACTGAGCTTGACAAGTACCTTTCGGAGGGAGCGCAGCAGCCCGCTCCGCAGCAGGCTCCAGCGCAGCCGGAGCAGCCTGTTCAGCCGGCGCAGCCCGCACAGCCCTCCCAGGCCGCGCAGAATGCGCAGGGCGTTCAGCAGCCCCGGCCGGACAACGGCTACCAGTTCAGCGGCGGACAGCAGGGCGCGGCGGATAACGCCGGCGTACCGCTGGAAACTCCGTACTACCGCCAGCAGACCCAGAATAACGCAGGGACTGCATATCCCGGCGCGGCAGAAGCGCAGAATTCCGGATTTGCGGGGAATAATAACGCCGGATTTGGCGGGAATAATTTTGGCGGAGGGAACGGCGGCAACGGCGGCTATGTTCCTCCCTCATCTGCGGGAAGATCGGTAGACGCTCCCAGCGACACGGATGAAGTCACCGTGATATCCAGGAACACCATCATCGACGGCAACGTGCGCAGCCTTGCGAATATGCAGGTCGACGGCAACATAAAGGGCAACGTCGAGACCACGCGCGACATAGAGATGTCCGGCAAGGTGGTCGGCGACATCAAGTGCAACAACGCCAACATGAATTCCGCCGCCATGCAGGGAAATCTCAATCTCAAGGGTAAGATACGCATGGATCGGGATACAATACTTATCGGCGACCTCACGTCGCAGTACGCCGACGTGAACGGCAGAATAAGAGGAAAGCTTGAGATCGGCGGAAAGGCGGAGCTGAAGCGCGACGCCATCGTTTTCGGCGACATCAACGCTTCCACCATCGCAGTAACGGACGGAGCAATAATCCAGGGTTATGTCAACACGACCTTCCTTTCCAAGGAGGACAGCCGCAGCGTATTCCCAGAGGCTATTTCCTTCGACAGCAAGAATACCGCGGACAAGGCTTGAGTTATTTCCGGGAAAGGCAGCAGCACTGAATGAGCACTAAAAAGAACCAGAACAACGCACCGCTTATCGCGACAATAGTAATTGCGGCACTCGCCGCGGCGGCCGCCATCGGCGCGGTCATCATGCTCAATCTTCCGTCCGGGAACGGCGGCGGGGAGAGCGTACCGCATACAGTCAATTCAAACGTGGATACCTCCTACCTCACGCAGGAGTACCGCGACGAAGCCGGACTTGCGGCGCATGACCTGCTGGACGACAGCCATGAGATACTCAGACTGTTCGTGACCGAGGGTCTGCACCACAACGACGAGCCTTACGGCAACCTGCCGGAGGACGGTTACTACACCGTAAACAACGTTGACTACGACCTTCAGAAGATACAGGACCTCGTGCGCTCCGTATACACGGAGGACGAGGCGGAGAGAGTCCTCACCAATATAGACGGCAACGGACTGACAGTCTATGCGAACCGCAGGATACAGCAGCGCGCGGAAACTACCGCCGCTCCCGAAGGCTCCACGGCTGAGCTGGACGATACCGTAAGATACGAAACCGTCGAGGTGCTTGGCATAAGCTCTGATTTCACGGCTGATCCCTCCAAGAGCTGGGTGAGCTGCTCCATCTCCATCGAGTACGTCGAGGAGGGCAAGTGCGAGCTTACCGTCGGTCTTTACGACCAGCGCCAGGACACCGCGATACCGGGTACCTCCGAGGCAGGTCAGACTGTCAGTGAGCCGGACGCCACCGTCACCATGAACATGGTAAAGACCGAGGACGGCTGGCGCCTTGACAAGTTCGTCACCAGATAATGAGCGATAAGAAAAGCCCCTTCGCGGCTTACGCGGTCGCAAGCCAGTTCGCGTTCGTGATACTGGCGCCGCTGCTGGTGTTCATCGTCGGCGGGCATTACCTTGTCGAGCGCTACGGCCTGCCGGACTGGGTGATGGTGGTCTGCATAATACTGGGCGTTCTCTTCATGATTGGCGGCGCTGTGAACCACCTCATGAAGATGATAAGGCTCTACGCAAAGGACGACAAGTCCAGGTACCGCCGCTACTACAGCGACCGCAGCGACAACGACTACTACGACGACCACAGCCATCAGTGAGGTGCGAATGTCCGCAAAAAGATACAACGTCATACGGCAGGAGCTGCGCGATATGCGCCCCTGGCTCCTGGCAATCAACGCAGTGTATTTTGCGCTGCTCATCGTGCTTTTCTTCGCGTGCGGATCCGATTATACGCTGCTCATCGGCGGCGTGTGGGGGAACATCGCAGGAATAGGGAACTTCTGGCTGATGGGAGTTTCCGCTGAAAACGCTCTGCGGCACGGCAGCAAGTCCGCTCAGCGATACATGAACACGCTGTACTGCGTCAGGTATCTGGGTCTTTTCCTGGTGATGACCGCCGCAGCGCTGCTGCCTTTCGTCGATCTTCTTTCCGCCGCGGTGCCGCTGTTCTTTCCGAGGGCAGTTATTACCGTGAAGTCCCTCTGGGAAATGCGCACAAGGCGGAAATAGATACAGGTAATACACGCACGACCTTTGTGCGGTATTGCCACAGGACTTCCCGTCCCGTGCGGCGTCACCGCCGCGGCCGAGCCAGGACGTCCACAGGCGCTCTGCGGAGCGCCGCGGCATACCGTCCCACGGCATGCCGACGAATAATCCAAAGGAGGAATGATAAGCTATGCCAGCAGCTTTGCTATTGGCGTCAGAGGGCGGCTTCACCGTCACCGGACCAAAGGTCATCACGAGCTTTGAGCTGTTCGGTATAAAGTGGAACCTCACCGAAACAGTTTTCATTCAGTGGATAGTCATGCTTATCCTGCTGATAGTCATGCTGATACTGACGCACAAACTCGAGGTGATACCCCGGACAAAGCGACAGGCGGCGGCAGAATGGATCGTGACCTTCGCCAGAAATATGGTGGATACCACTATGGGTCCCAAGTACAAGGGATACACCACATATATCGGCGCACTTCTCTGCTTCCTTCTGCTGAACAACCTTATGAGCCTTTTCGGGCTCAAGAACCCTACCTCCGATATCTCGGTGACCGGCGCCATCGCACTCATCACGTTTGCACTGACGCAGATAAACCGTGCAAAGACCGGTAAGTTCAAGGGTTATCTCCACGCATTCATCGAACCTATGCCTTTCATGCTGCCGTTCAACATCATCGGCGAGATCGCAAACCCGCTTTCACAGGCGCTGCGTATCTTCGGCAACATGGTCGCAGGTATGGTTATCGGCGGTCTGATCTACTTCGCGCTCGGCAACTTCGCGATTCTGATCCCCGCGATAACCTCGCTGTATTTCGATCTGTTCTCGGCGGTTATCCAGGCTTACATCTTCACCACCCTGACAATGGCGTACATCTCCGGCGCAGAGTGTGAGTGACATCTTTCGGCAAATATTCCACGGGCATTCCCGCGGATAGTATTTATAACTAAATGGAGGAAACAACAATGGAAGATATGCAGCTTTTATCCAGCGCCATCGTACTCGGTGCGTCCGCACTCGGCGCAGGCACAGCAATGATCGCAGGTCTTGGCCCTGGTATCGGCGAGGGTATCTGCGCAAGTAAGGCAGTTGAGGCTATCGGCAGACAGCCCGAAGCTTCCGGTGCAGTTACAAGAACCATGATCATCGGCGACGCGCTCGCAGAGACCACAGGTCTTTACGCACTGGTTATCGCTCTGCTTCTCCTTTATGCAAACCCGCTGTTCAGCAACCTTACCGCTCTGTTCAACAAGTAATAACGGAAGGCATATCGCATAAAGGGAGGAGTTGGAACCTATGCTGACACTTATCAGTGAAAGCGCAGCGCAGGAAGTACTGCCGCTCGTTACCATCGACCCCGGAACTATCGTTTTCACACTGATCAACACGCTGATCATCTTTATCCTGTTCAGGATATTCCTGTTCAAGCCGGTCGGAAAGGTGCTGGACAAGCGCAACGAAATGGCGGCGGCTGAGATAGCCGAAGCAAAGCGCGCCAAGGAGTCCGCAGCAAAGACCGAGCAGGAATACCTTGAGAAGCTCGCAAAGGCGAAAGAGGAAGCCGCTGAGATCATGAAGCAGGCTACCGCCCGCGCACAGCGCCGCGAGGAGGAGATAATCACCGAGGCCAATCAGAAGGCTGCGGAGATCCGGACAAAGGCGGAGGAGAACATCGAGCGCGACAGACAGCGCGCCGTGAACGAGATAAAGGACGAGATATCCGATATCGTCATCATGGCGGCGTCCAGCGTTGTTGAAAAGGAAATTTCCGCGAAGGATAACGAGGCGCTCATAAACAGCTTCCTCGAAAACGTCGGCGCTGCCAAGTGACCGCCGGAGGGAGGATTTTATGAACGACAAGGCTGAAAAGGTATACGCCGGGGCGTTCTTTGAGCTATGTACGGAGGAAGCTCCGGACAGGCTGAGCGACATTCTCGGCGAGCTTGACGCGCTGGACAGGGTGTTCACCGAAAATCCGGAATTCATCAAGCTGCTTGGCACGCCGACGGTCCCCATGGACGAGAAGCTCGCCATGATACGGGATATAATTTCCGGCGGCGATGTTTCGGAGCTTACGGGAAATCTTCTGTGCGTGCTCACCGAGCGCGGCAGAATGAACTGCTTCAGCGGCATCCTCAAGGATTTCCGCGCGTCGTACAACGATCATTTCAGGATCGCAGAAATAACCGTAACCAGCAGCGCTCCGCTGTCGGAGGCTGTTATCGGAAAGATAAAGGCGAAGATGACCGAAGTCACCGGAAGGACCGTTTCCATACGCGAAAAGGTAGACCCGGCGCTCATAGGCGGCGTCGTTATCGACTACGGCAGCACCCGCTGGGACGGCAGTATCCGCTCAAGGCTCGCTGGTTTACGCAGGGAGCTAGGCGGCGTGATCGCCTGACAGCACGCCGGGCAGGCCCGGCAGTATAACTAATAGAAAGGGATTGATTTAATGGATCTACGCCCCGATGAAATAACGGGTCTCATCAAGTCCCGGATAAAGAATTACAACTCAAAGCTCCAGCTTGCGGACGTGGGCACGGTAGTTACCGTCGGCGACGGTATCGTGCGTATCCACGGGCTTGAGAAGTGCATGCTCAACGAGCTTCTCGAATTCGAGAACGGCGTTCAGTGCATGGCGATGAACCTTGAGCAGGACTTCGTAGGCGCCGTAATGCTCGGCTCCGACGAGGACATCAAGGAAGGCTCCACCGTAAAGCGTACCGGACACATCATGTCCGTGCCGGTCGGCGAGGAGCTTCTCGGCAGAGTTGTAAATTCCCTGGGACAGCCCATCGACGGCAAGGGCGCAATTCTCGCAAAGGAAACACGCCCCATCGAAAAGATCGCGTCTGGTATCATCACCAGAAAGCCTGTTACCGTGCCGCTCCAGACCGGTATCAAGGCAATTGACAGCATGATCCCGATAGGCAGAGGTCAGCGTGAGCTTATAATCGGCGACCGCCAGACCGGTAAGACTGCCATCGCTATCGACACCATAATCAACCAGAAGGGAAAGGACGTTATCTGCATCTATGTCGCCATAGGTCAGAAGAACTCCACTGTTGCCGGCGTTGTTGAGCAGCTCCGCGCAGGCGGCGCGCTGGATTATTCCATCGTCGTTTCCGCTACCGCTTCCGAGCTTGCGCCGCTGCAGTATATCGCGCCCTATTCCGGCTGCACCATGGGCGAGTACTTCATGGACCAGGGCAAGGACGTCCTCGTGGTATACGACGACCTGTCCAAGCACGCCGTGGCTTACCGTACCCTCTCGCTGCTGCTGAAAAGACCGCCAGGACGCGAAGCGTACCCCGGCGATGTATTCTATCTGCATTCAAGACTTCTTGAGCGTGCCGCAAGACTCAATGAGAACTACGGCGGCGGCTCGCTGACTGCGCTCCCGATTATCGAGACCCAGGCAGGCGACGTATCCGCGTATATCCCGACCAACGTAATTTCCATCACCGATGGTCAGATATACCTTGAGAGCGAACTGTTCAACGCCGGCGTACGCCCCGCAGTAAATCCGGGCATCTCCGTATCCCGTGTCGGCGGCAACGCACAGATAAAGGCAATGAAGAAGGTAGCAGGTACCCTCAAGCTGGATTACTCCCAGTACAGAGAGCTGCAGAGCTTCGCGCAGTTCGGTTCCGACCTGGATAAGGACACCAAGGACCGTCTGGCAAAGGGCGAGCGTATCGTTGAGGTGCTCAAGCAGGATCAGAATTCCCCGCTGGAGGTAGAGGAGCAGGTAGTTATCATCTACGCTGTCGTTCACAACTTCCTCAAGGAGATCCCGGTCGAGAAGATCAAGCAGTATCAGGCTGACCTGCTGGATCACATCAAGTCCACCGACCCTGAGATACTCACAAGCATAAAGACCGAAAAGGTGATAACCCCCGATAACGAGGAGAAGCTGAAGAGCGTCCTCACTGAGTTCGCAAAGGGCTACACCGCATAACGAAAGGAGCATTTTATGAAGCAGGCTGCTTTTGTACTCGGCATCGTTGCCACAATACTGTCCGTGATCGCCACACTCGGCGTTGCATGGCTCTACATTGAAAAGAAAGTAAGATATATCACAACGGACGATAACGTTCAGTGATCACTTTCCGCTTCCCCGGTGAGCGCCGGGGAGTGCGGAAGCTACCGGGGGTGATATTATAGCATCAGGAAACATGAAGGACATCAAGCGGCGCATAAAGTCCGTCGGCTCCACACGGCAGATAACCAAGGCGATGGAGCTGGTGTCCTCTAGTAAGCTCCGCAAGGCGAAGCAGCGCGCTGAGCAGGCGCGTCCGTACTTCAACGAGCTGTATAAGTCCATGTGCGAGATCGTTTCTGCGAACACCGATTTCTCCACCGTGTTCACGGTGAAGAGGGAGGTCAAGCACCGCCTGTTCATCGTTGTGGCGGGCGACAGAGGTCTTGCCGGAGGATATAACTCGAATATCCTGAAACTGGCGGCGGCTGCCCACGCCTCCGACCCGGAGAAGCCGAAGATAATCGCGATAGGCAAGAAAGCCATCGAGTACTTCGCCAAGCGCGATTACGACATAGTGGGCGCGTATCCCACCGTCGCAGAGAACATCAAGCCCGCGCAGGCTCAGGACATCGCGGATACCGCGATAGAGCTGTTCAGAAAGGGCGAGGTGGACGACGTGCAGATATTCTTCACCATGTTCGTTTCACAGCTGACCCAGGAGGCACAGCAGATGGCGGTGCTCCCCATGCAGACGCAGAAGCTTGAGAATTACGGCACCATGACCTACGACCCCTCCCCGGAGGCGGTTTTCGACCGTATCGTGCCGAAGTTCATGGCGAGCCTTGTTATGTGCGCCATCGTCGAGGCATACGCCTCCGAGCAGGGCGCGCGGCGTACCGCTATGGAATCTGCGACCGACAACGCAGACGCCATGACGGAGAGCCTCTCGCTGCTGTACAACAGAGCGCGCCAGGCAAGCATCACGCAGGAGATCACCGAGATCGTATCCGGCGCGAATGCGCTTGAGTAATCAAAATCAGTTATGTCCCGCGGGGATATGACTTTCGCAAAGCATTTCCAAACATTCTATTGGAAAGGAAAAATCAGAAATGACAAATCAGAACATTGGCACGATCGTGACGGTCATCGGTGCGGTTCTTGATATCAAGTTCCACCCCGATCACCTGCCCAATCTGCTGAATGCCATAGAGATCGACAACAACGGTCAGAAGCTGGTCGTTGAGGTCGCACAGCATATCGGCGACGATGTGGTTCGCTGCATCGCGATGGGCTCTACGGACGGTCTTGTCAGAGGTATGGAGGCTGTCGATACCGGCGCTTCCATAAAGGTGCCTGTCGGAAAGGAGACCCTGGGACGCGTGTTCAACCTGCTCGGCGAAGCAGTTGACAACAAGCCCCAGCCCGAAACCGAGGAGAAGTGGGAGATACACCGTCCCGCTCCGAAGTTCGAGGAGCAGGAGGCTTCCAACCAGGTACTTGAGACCGGCATCAAGGTCGTTGACCTCATCGCGCCGTACCTCAAGGGCGGTAAGATCGGTCTGTTCGGCGGTGCCGGCGTTGGTAAGACCGTCCTTATCATGGAGCTTATCAACAACATCGCAAAGCAGCACGGCGGTATCTCGGTATTCACCGGCGTCGGCGAGCGTACCCGTGAGGGTAACGACCTGTACAACGAGATGACCGAGTCCGGCGTTATCAGCAAGACCGCGCTGGTTTACGGTCAGATGAATGAGCCGCCGGGAGCAAGAATGAGAGTTGCGCTCTCCGGTCTGACCATGGCTGAGTACTTCCGTGACAAGGAAGGTCAGGACGTTCTGCTGTTCATCGACAACATCTTCCGTTTCACTCAGGCAGGTTCGGAGGTTTCCGCGCTGCTCGGCCGTATGCCGTCCGCCGTTGGTTATCAGCCGACCCTGGCAACTGAGATGGGTGCGCTCCAGGAGCGTATCACCTCCACGAAGAAGGGCTCCATCACGTCTGTGCAGGCGGTATACGTTCCTGCGGACGACCTGACCGACCCGGCTCCGGCTACAACATTTGCACATCTGGACGCTACGACGGTTCTTTCCAGAAACATCGCTTCAATGGGTATCTACCCGGCGGTTGACCCGCTGGAATCCACCTCCCGTATCCTTACCCCGGACATCGTGGGCAAGGAGCACTACGAGGTAGCGAGAGCCGTGCAGTCCATTCTCCAGCGCTACAACGAGCTGCAGGATATCATCGCGATCCTCGGTATGGACGAGCTTTCCGACGAGGATAAGCTGACCGTATCCCGCGCGAGAAAGATACAGCGCTTCCTGTCCCAGCCGTTCTCCGTTGCGGAGGCGTTCACCGGCATGGAGGGCAAGTACGTTCCGCTGAAGGAAACCATACGCGGCTTCAAGGAGATAATCGAGGGCAAGCACGACGATCTGCCGGAGTCTGCATTCCTGTTCGCTGGCACTATCGACGAGGTTATCGAGAAGGCAAAACAGGGCTGAGACGGAGGTAGAGAATGACACCGTTCAAGTTACAAATAATCACGCCGGAGAAGATGTTCTTTGACGGCGAGACCGAGCAGATAATTGCCCGGACGACCGTCGGCGACGTCGGAATTCTGAACGGTCACGAGCCGTACTGCGCGGCGCTTGGCATCGGGCAGATGCGCGTGATGATCGACGGGCAGTTCAGACGTGCGGCGACTTCCGGCGGAGTTATCAAGGTTTCCAAGGAAAAGACGGTAATTCTGGTGCAGTCCTGCGAATGGGCTGAGGATATCGACCTTGACCGCGCGGAGCACGCGAAGCAGGTCGCGGAGGAGCGCATAAAGGCGGCGGCGAGCGACAACGAACTGAAGCTCGCAGAAGCGAAGCTCAAGCGCGCCCTGAACCGTATCGACGCTGCAAATCTGAGATAATAAAAAAACTGGCACCGCTGAGGCGCCAGTTTTTTTATGCGTGGATCTTGATCAGACCAGGACGCAGGGGCGGATCCTGTATCCGCCCGGTTTCTTTCGTTGACATACGCTCCAGCGGTTGCAGTGCGTATTACCGCAGATTTACCGGGTGCCGTTCCGATTGCATGGGCGGATAAAATCCACACATGCATGATGTGAAATTCAATAAACCGAGTTTACCGCCGTGGATTCCAGGCTGTTACGTCATTCAATGACCAGAACCTCCGACCATGCGCCGGGAATGTATTTCTTTCCCGACTTTATCAGCGCGCGTATCCTGAAGCTTCCGGTTTCCTCCGCCGGGATAGTCACGCTGTAGGCTGAGCCGTCGGGGCTTTTCCAGCTGACGAACTTTCCGTCCTCAAGGCGGTATATCTGGTACTTCTCCGCGCCGGTCACGCGCCTCCAGGAGATAACGCGTCCATCGTCGTTCACGCGTGCGCTGAGGCTGGTGCTTCCGGGGATTATTTTGAACTTGACAGTCAGCGTACCGGTGTAGTTCCCCTTGCCTTTGATGGTCACGGAAGCCGTGCCGACTTTCGTGTTTTTCTTGTAGGCGAGTGTGTAGTCAGTGCCGGATTTAAGCTTTATGTAGCCGTCGCGGATAACTGGCGCGGGAGTCAGCGCCTTTCCTGTGTAGACCTGGGTTTCGATGTCGCTGATGTTCATTGACTTGATGTTGCCTTTTCCGGCGCGCGCAACGGACGTGAAGTCACCACTGCCGCTGATGATCTTACCGCCGGAGGTCACGCGGTACATTGCGGTCACTTTCTCCGAAGCGAACGCCTTTGCCGCGGTACTGTCGCTGAATGTATAGGTTAGGGTTATACCGCCGTGCTCCAGAGCCTTTCCCTTGACGGAAACGCTGTCGATGAAGTCCGCGCCGTTAAAGTCTGCGGTACTGGTATAGCTGGTACCTCCGCTGAAAACGGTAGATATGGTGTAGCCGGAGCATTTCAGCTTGATATCCATTCCAGCGCCGGAGGTATTGGAGTATTTGTAGTAATTCTCGGTGGGTATGGTGAGCTGTACGGAGCTTCCGCTGCGGGTGAATTCAAGCGGAGCGTCGCCGAGGGAAGCGGCAACGGAGTACTTCGATTTAAGACCCGCGGGCTTCACGGCGTTGTGGTAGAGGTCCTCGAACGTTACTGTAAAATTCGGGTTCTTTGTCATCGCGGGCAGGAAGCTGCGGACTGATTCATCGCCGTAATCGAGCTTCCAGCGGAAGCCGTATGATTTGCCCGGAGCAGTGCCGTAAAGTCCCTCGACGCTGATGATATCGCTTATCGTGGAGAACATGGATATCTTGTTTCCGAGGATACCGCCATAAACGAGGTATCCGCCCTTGTAGCCCTTTACGGTGGTTTCTGCCGTCTTTTTCAGCGTATCCTGGGCGAGGAAGATGTTTGCCTTGCCGTCCGCGCTGTAAACGTTCACGCGGAATCCGTCATCGCCGTTGATGAACGTGGTGTACTGCTTTTTGGACATGCCGTAGACCTGGAGAACATAAAATCCGCCCTGGTATTCGCCGGAAACGGAGATCCCCGCCGCCGCGGAAGCCGTGATTCCACCGAACATCAGCGATGTAAGGCAGACAGCCGCCGCAAGCAGCAGGGACGTCAGTTTTTTCAGTTTCATGATAATTCCTCCTTCACCATTACATTGGTCGTGATACAATAATTATAGCACATATCAATGCTGATTTGGTGTGCAGATCTGCATTACTTTTGGAGGATATCAGTACGCCGCGTCGTCCGCGTCGTCGGCGCTGTTGCCGGAAACTACGATTATTTCGAGCTGGTGCGGCAGGCAGATTATCGGTATTTTGCCGCCGGAAATCGCGCCGGTTTTAACGCAGATACGATCGGGGCAGTCCGCGTCGGTAACGCTTACCGCGCCGTCCGCGACGGTTATAGTATTGCTTCCGGAGGGGCATTCGATGGTGAATTCGCAGTCCTCCGAAAGCGGTACCCGCCGGATTACCTCGCCGCCGACGCGTATTTCGGCTACCGGGTCGGTGACTTCCGCGGATCTCATGAGCATGAACGTGACGATACCGCCCGCCGCGACGGCGGCAAGCGCGATTCCGGTGATGATGCCTGCTTTCATCGAACCCCTTTCCGGAGCGACGCAGATACGCCCCAGTCAAAAACGCGACCGCCCGTATAACCGGACGGCCGATATTGTTTAAAGAATATTGTTCAGCCGCCAGCCGCCGTTTTCCTTGACAAAGGAAACGCTGACGCATCTGTAGGCTGTTCTGCCGCCGAAGCTTCCGGCTTCAACGTACATCATTCCGGCTGCTGAGCCTTCGTTCTTCTCGCTTATCACGAGTATCACGCTGCCCGCGTCGATCGCTTCAAGTTCGCCGGAGCTGTAGTCGAGCGCGCCGCCGGGGGTAATTCCGCAGCGGGTCATCAGCTTCTGCGCGGCGTTCGCGGAATAGCATACGTTGATGCTGTCTATAAGCTCCTGCTGTGTTGTTATTCCGTTATCGCGGCAGGTACCGAGCGCCAGTGCGTTGTTCATTCCGATGGCGTTGCGGAGGGCGGTTTTAAGACCGGAGCCGGCGTTTTCGGTAACGGTGCTGAACGAGAGCATTCCGGACTTGTTCTGCGCGGAATAAACGCTGCTGGTTATCTTGACCGCATTTCCGGAAACATAGGCGTACCACTTTTCCGAGCCGCTCCTGCGGTACTCCACGGAAGCCAGGGAGCTTATCGAGCCGTCTGCGGAAACCGTGCCGTTTGCGACAACGTAGCACATGTTATCCGCAAGGAAGCTGTGCCTGCCTGCGCCGAAGCTTATGCTTTCCGCGCTGACTGGAATGAGCTTCTCGGAAACCGGGTCGAATATCTCGGTTGTTCCGCTGCCCATAGTGAACACCGCATGAGTGAACGCGAGATTCCTTGTGAGCTTTGCGGAATCGTCGAGTGAGATCACCAGCCTGCCGCTGCCGCTGTAAGCGTCAGCCGAGTAGATGGAGGTCACTCCGGAAACTGTTTCTGCGTAGTATATCGTATCGCCGTTAGCTGCCGCCAGGGATACCTTGCTCTCTGACTGGACTATGGTGTCGATGAAATCAAGCGAATCGCCGTTCAGGCGGGAAGTTGTGATGTAGTAAACACCGTCGTCCTTTATGGACAGCGTGAGCACGCCGTTTGCGGAGTTGAAGCCGAATCCGGTGAGCGTACCGCTCATCACGATATCCTCGGTGTGGAGGTCGGTGATGGACTCGTTATCCGCGCTGACCAGCAGCGTGCGGCTTCTGGTGCCGTGTTCTCCGGAACCGGTGAGCATAAGGCTCCTTCCGTTTTCGGATACCCAGGCGATCTTCGCGTCCTCAAGGTCCTCGCAGCAGAGGAGGGTCTGGTTATAGCCGTCCCAGCGGTACAGCGATATTCCGTTCTCGTCCTTGCTGAGGAACACATCACTGTTGATGAAGAATGCAGTATCCGCTGTAATATACGTATTTGTGTACTCCGGCGCGATATCTGCGGGGAGCGTTACGCCTGCGGGAAGCTCCGGAACACGCTCGGCAGGTTCGTCTGTCGCGCTTCCTGCGTTGGAAGCTGAGGTATCAGAGGGCGGCGTGGTGTTGTCCGGCTCTGCGGGGGTAGTTTCCTCCGGGACCGGTGTAGTAACTTCCTCGGTGGGAAGTCCCTCGTCCTCCTCGGTCAGCGGGTCGGAAGCGTCGTCCGTCTCTGCGGTGCCGTCCATTTCGGAGGTATCCGCAGTAGGCTCGGAGGTTCCGTCAAGCGACGGCTCCTGAACGGGGTCGGTGCTTACGGAGGGTTCGGAGATGACCGGGTCGGTGACTGCCGGCTCCGGCAGAGTAACTTCGCTGGTCTGGATATCGTCGATATTTACGGGAGCGGCGTTTTCAAAGTCGCTCTCCTGCATGGCTTCTATCAGGAATACTGCCGGGTCGTCCTGGAGCTGCGCCGCAACGGAGCCGGAACAGTAGACCGCTGCGCCGGAGATGAGCTGCGTGCCCTCGGTGAATATCCTGCCTATCTGCGTGGCGTCCGAAATCCTGGAGCCGTCCGCGAGATAGAGCTGCTTAACTGGAATGTTTCCCTCAGCCGTGAGCACCTGCTGTGCCTGGGCGGGGGAGAGAGCCGCGGAGAATGTCACGAGGAAATCCTTCGATTCGGTGCTGCTGCGCTCCTCCTCAAGCTGAGCGAGGGCGTGGTTCAGACGGTCGCTGGCGGACAGGGTCGTAAGTCCGGAGTCCGTAAGGCTAACGCCGTCGTTTCTGCCGAGATTTGTCGCGGCTATCGTGCCGACAGTCACCACGCATGCGGCGGCCGCGGCGGTCATACCGATGTACATTGGCTGGAGCTTCTGCCGTTTCTTACCGCGCTTTGCGTTTTCGCGTATCTTTTCAGCGTCGAACGTGTATTCGCTCATGAGCTGTTTGTAGAACTCGTTCCTGTTCATTCGGCAGACCTCCTTTCATTGTTATCGGTACTATATTATATTAATGATTGTTTTTTCCTGTGTTTGCGTTGCTGTGCTTTGCAAGAGCAATCATTAGGTTAGAGAGGCAATCAGCTATATCTTTTTCCGTTGAAGATACTTCATTTTGGAGCTGACCACTGTTGGCGGACATTGGCTGGCGCTCGTTTTTCGCTTCATCAATACTCTCACTACTTTGGTTTCGTTCGCTCGATAAGGATTCATCTGCCTTATGATAACATTGCGAAGCAAAGCCTGCATTTCCTATAAATTTATAACCATATTTACCCATGTGCTAAAATCTCCTTTATAGACATATTACGGGACACCCCGTTACCATAAAGATGTGTGAGAATTTTTTGCCAGCATAACGGTTTCTGACAGTGGCACGGGAGTAATGTCCACGTCCTAAGTGATGTAACACATCAGCGGACTAACCGGCGCGGGTCAAATGCCGTATTTCTTTTTCTGCTTTTCGATGGTGCGGTAGAGCTTGGTCTTGACGGTGGACAGCTTCAGATCGAGCCTGTTCGCGACCTCCTCAAGCTTCATATCGCATACGAAGTGCAGGTAGAATATCTTTCCGACGGTTTCGTCGCCGGACATTATGTCGTCGAAAATCTGTTTCGCGAGTATCTTGTCGGACATTACGTCCTCAAGAAGCTTCTGGTCGCGGGACATATCGGCTTCGATGGCGGCGGACTGCTCCTCGTCGAATTCGGAGAGCATGACATCGCGTTCCTTGCGGCGCTTGAAGCCCGCGAACATGCTGCGGCACTCAAACTTTGCGATGTTGATAAGGAAAGCCTCAGCGGATTCGATATCGCTGTAGCCCTTGTCGGATATCCGCTTATAGAAGCGCGTGTAGATATTCTGAATGATATCCTCGGTATCCTGGAAGCGTGCTGCGTGGCTCACGACGAACCTGGATATGGAGCCGATGGTTTCGGCGTAAACGGCGTCAAAATAGCTGTCTAAGTCTGGATTACCCACGCAGTGCTCACCTCGCTCTTACCGCCTGCAATACTGAAGTCACGCCCGGTTTGAAAAAAGTTTCAGCATTTCAGCAAATTTTTATATTCTTTTTTTGCCGTATCTGACAATTTCGGATAATTTAAGGCGCTTCTGGTTAAAAATGGACGCGCCCGGCAAAATAACGATACATCCTTTATTATACACCCTGGACGATGATTTGTCAATCAGGGCATGAAATAAATGCTGTGCTCCGCATGATACGCGGATTCTGTCGGTTTCCGCGTGCCTGTATCCTCCCTGGGCGTACGTGATGGATTTAAGGCAACACCGCACAAAGATTGTGCGTGTATTGCGTAGTCAGATTTTTCGTCAGATTGTACAATGAGGACGACGCAAGGCTGACGCCTTGCTAGGACGAATTGTGCAAGATGACGGAAAAGATGCAAGCAAGACACGTGCAAAATCCAATAAATGGTCTTTGTGCGGTGTTGCCTTAAGACGTGCCGGAGATCTGCGGGATGGGAGCGCGTATGGATTTCGTGTACAGTGTGTACGTAATACGCAAAAAGGGCGGATTCTATATCCGCCCTTTCATTATTAATCTATATTAATCTATCGTGTGTAACGCCTTGTAGATGTCCTGCATTTGCTTGTCTGTCGCGGCGATGGTCTCCGCGCAGTCCTTGAGCTGCGCCGCGAGATCCGCGGAAACAACGCTGTCCGTCTTGTATTTGAGGTCGTGCTCCAGCGTCGCCCAGAAATTCATTGCGATGGTGCGTATCTGCACTTCAACGTGCACAAGCTCCTTTTTATCGGAGAGGTACACCGGCGTTTCTATCACCAGGTGCAGGCTGCGGTAGCCGTTCGGCTTCGGATTTTTTATGTAGTCCTTGCGCTTGATGAGCTTCACGTCGTCCTGCGATGTCAGCAGATCCGCCACCGTGTAGATATCGTCGATGTAATTGCACACAACCCGCACGCCGCCGATGTCGTTGAGCGCCGTCCGTGCATTCTCGCAGCTGAACGGAATTCCCTTGCGGTTCAGCTTCTCAAGTATGCTCTGCGGGGACTTCACGCGGTCCTCCAGGTGATGTATGGGATTGTGGTCGTATTTCGTCTTGAATTCGCTGTCGAGTATCTCAAGCTTCGTCTTGACCTCGCGTATCGCGGATTCGTATAAGTGCTCAAGCTCCATGAACTGGTACAGCTGATCCATCACGCGCTGCTGCGCGTCCTCCGGAAGCAGTTTCTGTACGGGTTCCAGTTCGAAGCTTTTGGTTTTTTCTTTGGGCATAGTTTTATCCTTTCACAATTGTGTATCTTTATTATATCAGTCAATTGTGATAAATTTCCGGACAAGTGTGTGAAATTGTTGTGAAACCCGACAATTACTTGTTGGCTTCCTCCTGCATGCTGTTCAGCAGTGCTTCAATATCCTCCTGGCTCATCTTACTGCCGGAATTTGCGGGCGCTTCCGGCGCAGGCTCTGGAGCGGGTTCAGCTTCAAGCGGAGCGGCGTTAGCGGCGAGGAGTTTCTCGATATCCTCCTGGCTCATCTTACCGCCGGAACTTGCGGGCGCTTCCGGCGCAGGCTCTGGAGCGGGTTC
>CAKSHT010000024.1 GCA_934457235.1 uncultured Oscillospiraceae bacterium | reverse complement strand
GCTTCTTAACGCTGCCGCCGACTGATTTCTGCGGTGCCTGCTTCTTCTTGTTGTCGATGAGCCGCAGATTCTTCTGATTGGTCTTTATCTTCATCATGCCGACCTGGACGTAGCATGTGCCGGACATATTCGGAACAGTCATCAGCACGCCCTCTTTCCTGGTATCTGCGAGCATTACCGTATCACCTGCCTTGAGCGGACGCGGCAGCACATAGGTATCCAGATGCCGCTGTACAACGGGGTTCGCATCGTCCTGCATCTTGTTGAGAGTGCTGTTGGTCTTGCCCTTTGCATTGCTCAGTCCCTGGCGGAGCGCTTCCTTGTCCTTGACCTTTTTCAGTTCCTCAAGCTCGTTCAGCAGCTGATTGGAACGGAAACGTGTTTCCTCCACGATGGACAGGGCGCGCTGACGTGCGCTTTCAAGTTCCTTTTCTTTCTGCTGCTCCAGGTCGGAAAGCTTCTGCTTCAATTCACTCTCGTTCATTTTCGCATTGCGCTCGGATATAGCCGCGCTCTCCTTGAGCGCCTCCAGCTCCTGGCGGGATTTCTCAAGGGCGTCAACGACCTGCTCGAAACGCTGGTTTTCGGTACTGACAAGCTCCTTGGCGCGGTCGATGACGTAATCCGGCATTCCAAGCCGCTGGGATATCGCGAATGCATTGGATTTGCCGGGAACTCCGACAATAAGGCGGTACGTCGGCTTTAGGGTATTTACATCAAATTCACAGGAAGCATTCTCCACGCCGTCGGTCTGAAGGGCGTACATCTTGACCTCCTGGTAATGCGTTGTCGCCGCTACCTTTGCGCCCTGCTCCCGCAGAGTACTCAGTATAGACACAGCAAGCGCCGCGCCCTCTACCGGATCGGTACCGCTGCCAAGCTCGTCTATTAGCACAAGGCTGCGGTCGTCGGCTTTGGACAGTATCCTGACCACATTCACCATATGCGACGAGAACGTGGAAAGACTCTGCTCGATACTCTGCTCATCGCCGATATCAACGTAGATACCGCCGAATATTCCGACCTCGGAACCGTCGCCGGCGGGTATCATAAGTCCGCACATCGTCATCAGCGTGAGAAGTCCTATCGTCTTGATAGCTACTGTCTTACCGCCGGTGTTAGGTCCGGTTATCATAAGGCTTGAGTACGCTCCGCCAAGCTCCACGGTTATCGGAACAACGGAATTCTGGTCGATGAGCGGGTGACGCGCCTGGCGCAGGGATATCCGGGGTTCTGAAACGATATTCGCAGCAACACCGCGCATTTTCGCGCCGAGATTGGCTTTTGCGAAGTACAGCTCAAGTATCTGAGCCACGCGGAAATTGTTCGCAATGCTGTCAGCGTTCTCCCCTACCATCGCGGAAAGTTCCTGGGTGATACGCTCTATTTCCGCCTGCTCGCGTGATTTCAGCACGCGTATTTCGTTATTAGCCTCGACAACGCTCATAGGCTCGATGAAGAACGTCTGACCGGTGGCAGAGGTATCGTGTACAAGTCCGGAAATTTCGTTCTTATACTCGCTGCGGACAGGTACTACGTAACGTCCGTCACGCATTGTAACGATGGCTTCCTGGAGGAACTTCTGGGTACTGCGGCTCTTGATAAGCTTGTCAAGCTGCTCGCGGATATTCATTCCCTGGCGCACTATGCGCTTTCTGATGGAAGCAAGCTCCGGACTGGCGGCATCGGACATCTCCTCCTCAGAGATTATGCTCTCGGAGATACGCTGCTCCAGGTCCTTTATGGGATACAATTCGCGGAAATACTCCGAGAGGGAGTTTTCCATGCTCTCGCACTGACCGAACCAGTCGCAGAGCATATTCGTTTCGCGAAGGATATCCGCAACGTCCAGCAGCTCGCGGAACGAGAGCGCTGAACCGCTCCTGGAGCGGCGCAGCGAAAACGAAATGTCCTTTATCTTACGGAATCGCGGAGTTCCGAACTTCGCGGACAGGCTGAATGCGTCGTTTGTTTTCTGCAGTTCACGGCGTATCTCAGCTTCGTCAAAGGACGGGGAAAGCTTCAGCGCCTTATCGCGGCAGGAGTCGCTGTATGTCTGCTCCGCCAGAAGCTCCAGTATCTTGTCTAGTTCCAGCTTCTTATAGTATTTGTTCATTTTCTCACCTTTTTCATACATATGATATTATGTAGCCGGTTTTTATTTTTTACACAGGTGTTTTTATTATAACTCCATTTAGGAAAATTGTCAACTGTGAATAAAAAGCAGGAGGAATTTAAACCTCCTGCTAATTGCCTATGATACTCAGGTACTGCTCTCAGTGTCCTCGGATATCTCCTCGACCGTGTAATCCAGACCCATGATGGTGCTGCGGATCATTACCTCCGGAACCAGCTCTCTGGATTTTATAACCGCAGTGCCGTCCTTCCAGCTTACCTCCGCAAAAACTCCGTCCTGCCGGTTGAATGCCGCAGAAATTCGGGACGCGCACTTATCACAGTGCATTCCACCGATCTTAACAGTGCGGCTGTGGTTGTAGCCAGTGGTGTCCTTGACTATCTTTTCCACGATGTCTCCGCCGCCGGCTCCGCAGCAACCCTGCTTTCCGCGCTTTATTATACTCAGTACCGCGATCACGCAGATCACAGCAAGCACTGCGATTATAAGTATCATTATCAGATGATCAGGCATTTGCAACATCTCCTAAAGCATATTTCACAAGCTTCTCGACGGTATCCTCGGATACCTGTGCCACGATCTTCACAGAGTCGTTGTCGGCGTTGATCTCGTCTATGCCCACTTTGTCTTTCAGAAAATCACAAAGAATAAGGCTGTTTGCAAACAGCGATGACGCGGCTTTTACGCCCTCGTCCGTAAGCGAGATCTTTCCGTATGGCTCCTTGAGGATATACCCTTCGTCCGTGAGCCTCTGTGTCATTTTCACCGTGCTGGCTTTGGTCACTCCCACCAGCCGCGACACGTCCGAGGAGCTTATAACTCCTCCATTGATGCCCAGTCTGTAGATAGCGAATAGGTACTTTTTCTGTGCGTAGGTCAATTGTTGCGTCCTCCCATTGCCGCGTCATGCGGTTTTTATTTCTTTGTCCCGGAAGCGCCTGGAGTGTGCCCACGGGAACAGGCGTCGCAGCCGGAGCATTTACCGCTGCACGCGCCACAGGAACCGCAGTTGCCGCCGCAAGTGTACTTGCCCGCCTTTTTATCACGGACAAGCTTTACGATTATGAGCACAACAACAGCCAGAACAATAGTGCCGACTAACAGGCTGCCCCAGTTATTTTGCAGAAATTCCAGCATAATGAGCATCTCCCCCAAAAACACAGGGCGGTCAAGTTCCCCCGACCGCCCATTGATTTCTTTTGTTTACTTTACCTTAACCTTTGTAGTGAGCTTGGTAGATTCCTTGTACGGTCTGAACAGCATGTAAACCAGACCAGCCAGTAATGCTACTGCAAATACCAGGCTGATGATGTTGCAAACCGCGCCAGCGCCGGCAGTCATCAGTCTGCCAGTGAACAGGTTGCCGAGCTGATTTACGATAAGGGCGATCACATAAGCGAAGCCGCACTCGTAACCGATAGCGAACCAGAACCACTTTCTGTTGTTCATCTCACGCTTGATAGCGCCCATTGCTGCGAAGCACGGTGCGCACAGCAGGTTGAATATCAGGAATGACATACCGCTTACTCCGGTGAATGCTGCGCTCATTGCCGCATATACGGACTGATCTCCGCCGCCGTAGAGTACGCCAAGAGTGCCGACGATGTTCTCCTTAGCAACAAGTCCTGTAACCGCAGCAACGGTAGCCTGCCAGTTGCCCCAGCCAAGAGGAGCGAATATCCAGCAGATTGCGCCGCCGATGGTAGCGAGTATGGAGAACTCCATCTGGCTCTCATCGAGCATCTGGAATGTGCCGTCAACAAATCCGAAATAAGAGGTGAACCATACGAAGATGGTAGAGAGCGTGATGATGGTACCAGCCTTCTTGATGAAGGACCAGCCGCGCTCCCACATTGAGCGGAGCACATTGCCTACTGTAGGCAGATGGTAAGCAGGAAGCTCCATAACGAACGGAGCAGGGTCGCCTGCAAACATCTTTGTCTTCTTAAGAATGATACCGGAAACGATGATCGCTGCGATGCCGATGAAGTAAGCGCCGGTGGATACCCACGGAGAACCGCCGAAGATAGCGCCCGCGATCATCGAGATGAACGGGACCTTAGCGCCGCAGGGGATAAATGTAGTGGTCATTACTGTCATGCGGCGGTCACGCTCATTCTCAATGGTACGAGAAGCCATGATACCAGGGATACCGCAGCCTGTACCGATGAGTATCGGGATAAAGGACTTACCGGAAAGACCGAACTTTCTGAATACACGGTCGAGTACGAATGCAACACGCGCCATGTAACCGCAAGCCTCAAGGAATGCCAGGAAGATGAACAGTACGAGCATCTGCGGAACGAAGCCGAGTACCGCGCCAACACCGGCTACGATACCGTCAAGGATCAGACCCTTCAGCCAGTCAACGCAGTTGATAGCGTCAAGACCATTCTCAACCAGAACCGGGATACCGGGTACCCACGGACCATATGAAGCAGGATCAGGCTCGTCAAAGCCATTCTCAGTGAAGTAAGCCACTGCGTCAGCATATGTGGTGCCGAGGGTTTCTTCATCGTCAGCGTCTGCGGGGATCTCAGAAGCGTATACTGTGATCTCGCTTACTGCCAGCGTTTCCTCGTCCTCTACCTCATAGGGCACGGACTTCTCAGACGGTGTGAATGCAGTAATGTCAGCAAGCGCAGCGTCAGCGTCGAACTCCTCGTCCTCAAGGTCGGGAGCAACGCCGAATGCGTCCAGAGCGCTCATTGCGTCGCCGTACTCCTCAGAAGCCTCGTCGTATGCGCCTCTGCCTATTCCAAGTGCGAACCAGCCGTCACCGAACAGACCGTCGTTAGCCCAGTCGGTAGCGCTGGCGCCGACCGTTACCATTGATACATAGTAAACGATCCACATAACTAACGCGAATATCGGCAGACCCAGCCAGCGATTGGTTACGATCTTATCGATCTTATCGGAAACTGTCAGACCGTTCTTGTTCTTCTTGGTAAGGCAGCCCTTGATTATCGTGGATATGTAAACGTAACGCTCGTTGGTGATGATGGACTCTGCATCGTCGTCCAGTTCTGCCTCGGCAGCCTGGATATCCTTTTCGATGTGCTCCATCTTGTCTTTCGGTATCTTGATCATATCAAGAACCTTTTCGTCACGCTCGAAGATTTTGATAGCGTACCAGCGCTGCTGTGCCTCGGGCAGGTCATGCAGTGCAGCCTCCTCAATATGAGCGATCGCATGCTCGACAGCTCCGCTGAATGTGTGCTGCGGGATCATCTTTTCCTTAGCCTCGGCAGCCTTGATAGCCTTTTCAGCCGCCTCGGTGATACCGGTGCCCTTCAGCGCAGATATCTCGCAGACTTCGCAGCCAAGCTCCTTGGCAAGCTGTTCTGTGTTGATCTTGTCGCCGTTCTTCTTAACGACGTCCATCATGTTTACGGCTGCAACTACCGGGATACCAAGCTCAACCAGCTGAGTGGTGAGGTAAAGGTTACGCTCAAGGTTAGTACCGTCGATGATATTGAGTATCGCGTCAGGACGCTCGCCTACGAGGTAGTTTCTTGCCACAACTTCCTCAAGTGTGTAGGGGGAAAGGGAGTAGATACCAGGCAGGTCAGTAATTATAACGTCCTTTCTGCCTTTCAGCTTACCTTCCTTTTTCTCTACCGTAACTCCGGGCCAGTTTCCTACGAACTGGTTGGAACCGGTCAGTGCGTTGAAAAGCGTTGTTTTACCGCAGTTAGGATTACCTGCCAGCGCTATTCTGATGTCCATTAGTGTTTCTCCTCTCGATTTTATTCAGAAATTCAGAAATTGCTGATTCCGCAGTACAGCCGTACATCAGTGCGGCTGTACGGATCACTCAGATCTCGACCATCTCAGCGTCCGCCTTGCGGAGCGACAGCTCGTAGCCTCTTACAGTGACCTCAATCGGATCTCCAAGCGGAGCGACCTTGCGGATATAGATCTCAGTACCCTTTGTGATACCCATATCCATTATTCTGCGCTTGATCGCGCCTGCACCGTTCAGCTTCTTGACGGTGACGGTTTCTCCGACCTGTGCTTCTTTCAGTGTTGCCATTGAACCTTCCTCCTTTGAAAATATATGAACTTGTCCGTTCTGTCATACCATGATCCTGGCTGCCATTTCCTTTGAAACGGCTACCCTGGAATCCTTGATCTTCACTATCACGTTGCCAGATATCTCACTGACTACCGTTACGGCACCGCCTGCTACAAATCCCAGACTCTCCAGAAACTTGCGTGTTTCAGGATTTCCGCCGACCTTCTTTATCATGTTTTCCTCGCCAACTGAAGCAAGTGTAAGCGGCATCATAAGCAATCCTCCATATATTAGTGCGAGCTAATCATTAAGTTTTAAAAAAAGTTAGATTTTTCTAACCCAGTTATATGATACTACCTTGCTCCCGATTTGTCAAGTTTTTTTCCGAAAAAATCTCTGTGTATCTGAGTATTTTGTGACTAATTAAGTTAGGATAAGCAAACCCGGAACTTTTTTTGTTATTTTTGCACAAAATCCTGCGTATTGATCCATTTAGGAAGAAAAAACGGGGAAGCTTCCGCTTCCCCGTTTGGTTTATTTTAATATTCCACGCACCATGCCGCTCTCTTGTGATATGGCAGATAATTTATCGGATTCATCTGAACGCCGTTTATTCTTACCTCAAAGTGGCAGTGGTTTGCCGTGGACTGTCCGGTAGAGCCGACGTCCGCGATAAGCTCACCGGCGGTGACGCGCTGTCCCTGCGTAACATGCAGGTAGCTGGAATGTCCGTAGACCGTGACGATACCGCTGTCATGCTGTATCATTACGCAGTTGCCGTAACCGTAATACCACTGTGCCAGAATTACCGTACCGGATTCCGCCGCGAATATCGGCGTGCCATACGGTGCGACAATATCTATACCGCCGTGGTTGTAGTATCCACCGTAGCCATACATCATCTCGCTGATCTGACCGCCGTCGGATCCGCCGACCGGCCAGATGAACTGCCCGACAGGTCTGTTCTGCGGTATGGTTGCGGTTACTCCCGTAGGTATCTCCTTTGTACCAAGCGCGATTATCTCCGGCGTGGGGTCGGATACCGTTTCACGTGAAAGCACCTTGCGGCGCGTTTCAACGCCATTGATGTACGATACGTTCGCAGTCACGCGCTCTACGCCCTTTTCGCCATCCTGGATTATCGTTGAGGAACCCTGGTAATGCGTAGAGTCGTCTATGTACTCGGTGTCATACGATGTCCTTTCCTCGTATGTCTCCGTTCTTGTGACAGCGACGGCAAGGAACGGCTCTTCCTGCGTGATAAGCAGCTTATCGCCGATGAACAGAGAAGCTTCCAGCGAGAAATCCGGATTGAGCTTCGCAAGCTCCTCTTCGCTCATTCCAAGCTTCTTGATGACGCCAAGCGGAGAATCTCCGTCCACCACGGTGTAATATGCCGCAACGGTCTTTTTGGTCGTTATCAGCTTGATTATCGAATCCTCGCTGACTATACTCTCAGTGAGATACAATCCGGGTTCGTAGGTTATCTTACTCTCAAATTCGACGGTCTCATCGCCGCCCTCGCGGTAAACGTCAAGCAGATCGTCAAGCGTCTGTTCGACACGATCCTTGCTTTCAAGCGCTCCATAGAACGAGCCGCCGATGTACATACCGTAAGCGAAGGAGATCTCTGCGTCCACGGAGGACAGCATTTTATCCGCCAGCTGATACTTGGTCAGCGTCGAGCCATAGCCCACCATCTCGACCTCGTACGCACTGTCGAAGCTGAACATCTCGGTGTCGCTGTCGAGGTACGTTATACGCTGCTGGACTATCTTCTCAGCGTCGTTAAATACGGATTCATCGCTGACGTAGCCCATGAAATCGCCATTTACTGATAATCTCAGCGCATAGGTCATGCTGTTTGCATAGCTCACCACGCTGAACAGGAATACACAGCTCACTATCGGCAGCGCCCAGTTACAGAGCGTCACCAGCATACCGCGTTTTCCGAAAAGTATTCTTCCGACCATACGAAAGCCCGCCTTGCATGCCGGGACAACTCCATCCTCCCTGGCGCGGCGAATCTCGGTATTACCCATTCTGAACGCCTTTATGTATCGGATAAACGGCGCACGGAGCTTTTCACCGAGCATTTTCAATAATACAAGTATCTTGTCGCCGACCCACGCCAGACGTCTGCCGAGGGCAGTTAGCAGCCGCGACAGCGCACTGCCGACTGCGGTCAGCATCAGCATCAATACAGTAAACAGATACTCGCCGAGGTCCGATATCCTGTCTGACACGGACATTACGGCGGTATCTGCTGTTTTTTCTGAAGTCATTGTCACATCTCCGTTATTTTGACTGATAATAAGTCAGGAATTTTCTACACTTATAATAATTATAGCATACTTCACACGAAAATGCAACCTTTAGCGGGGGATTTACGACTATTTCACAGAATTATCAGGCTGTTACTGCTTTGTGTACTGCTCCAGTACAGATTTCAGCGCGTTCACGCTGGCGTTGTGGATTCGTGCTACCGGTATCCCATGCTTCTCGGATTTCTGGTTCACGGAGTTCACCATCTTATGCGAACATGTATTCGTGAACACTACCATCAGATCCGGTGTGCCGAGCTTCGCGGCAAAATCCGCAGGCATCTGAGTGAATACCTTTGCCTTGCAGCGATAGCTTTCGCAGATATCCTTGTATCTGGTTGCCATTCTGTCGTTGCCTCCTATTACTACTACGCTCATGTGGTCATCCTTTCTGATTAGTTGTAACTAACTCAATCGTACAGCACCGCTTATGGTGACAGTATTATTCCGGGCGCCGGATCACCGGCTGTTCCGTAAGTATCGTTTGGATGTGAGGATGTGCGGCCTTACGCCGAGTTATTCCCCACTAACTAAATTTTATCATATAACATGGCAGTTTGTCAAGGGGGATGGCGTAATTTTTTGCACTAAAGTCCAAAAAACAAAAAAAATTTTTGAAATTTGCAAAGAATTTTATTAAAATCTCTTGACAAATTAATAATCAGGGTGTATAATATGATCATAACCGATAGAAGAAAATGTAAATACTCCAGTCTATCGGTAATGCCGGGGGGGTGAAAAAAACGAGCAAGAGTATATACAGCCTGGTGCTGTCGGACGACGTTGTAGAAGCCGTGGACAGCCTGGCGGCGGCATCTGGGCTGAGCCGCTCGGCGATGGTCAATCAGCTTCTCGCCGAAAAAGTCCGCTGCGTCACGCCGGAAATGCGGCTGAAAAGCATAACCGCCGCGATACGAAGCGCCGTAGGCTCCGGTTTTTATCTGACCGAGCAGCCCTCCGCCGCGACAGTCGCATGCAAAACCGCGTTAAAATACCGCTACAAGCCCACGCTGCGCTATTCGGTGGAGGTCTACGGCGCCGGAAACAAACGCGCGGGAGAACTCCGCGTGACGGTGCGCACCCAGAGTGAGCAGCTGTTTTCAGACCTCAGCGGTTTTTTCACCTGCTGGACATCGCTTGAGCAGAAGTACATCGCCGGGAAGATATCGCAGGACATCATGTTCGCGATAGAGCCGGGGCGATTCACGCGGACGCTAAACATGCCGCCGCTGGGTATCTCGGATGAAGATCTGGGACAAGCGGTTGCAGACTACATGGCGATGCTGGACGAGGCTATGAAACACTACTTCGCACAGCTCCCCGACAGCCGAAAGGCGGAAGCGGCAGCCGAAAAGAGCTACGCCGCGTCTATAGTCCGCCAGCAGGTAATAATCTGACAGAATTCAACGAACAATGAACATTGATATAAAGGAGGCATTTTTATGGATCCGAACAAGTTCACAAAAAAATCACTTGAAGCCATTCAGTCCGCGCAGGACGTTTCTGTAAGCTATCAGAACAACTGCGTCGAACAGGAGCACCTGCTGTATGCCCTGCTCACCCAGGACGGCAGCCTTGCTTCCCAGGTGCTCACAAAGATGAACGTGGACGCCAATGCTGTACAGCAGGCGGCGCTTCATTTCATCGAGGGCATGCCGAGAGTTTCCGGCAGCGGCAGAGAAGCGGGTAAAATTTACGTTTCTCCCGACCTTGACAAGGCGCTCACCGAGGCGCAGGCTCAGGCGGACCGCATGAAAGACGAATACGTCAGCGTAGAGCATCTGCTCCTGGCGCTGGCTGAAAAGCCCTCCAGCGGTGTTGCGGGAATTTTCCGCAGCTTCGGTGTGACTAAAGACAAGCTGCTGAAAGCAATTTCCGAGATCCGCGGCTCCGCAAGGGTAACTTCCCAGGAGCCGGAGGAAACCTACGACGTGCTGAACAAATACGGTCAGGATCTCGTTGAACTCGCACGTCAGAACAAGCTCGACCCGGTAATCGGCCGTGACAGCGAAATAAGAAGCGTTATCCGTATCCTTTCCAGAAAGACGAAGAATAACCCCTGCCTTATCGGCGAACCCGGCGTCGGAAAAACAGCTATCGTCGAGGGTCTGGCACTGCGTATCGTACGCGGCGACGTTCCCTCCAACCTGAAAGACAGAAAGCTGTTCTCACTGGATATGGGTGCTCTGATAGCCGGCGCGAAGTACCAGGGTGAATTTGAGGAGCGTCTGAAAGCAGTCCTTAACGAGGTCAAGAAGAGCGAGGGACGTATCCTGCTGTTCATTGATGAGATACACCTTATCGTCGGCGCTGGCAAGAACGGCGGTGCAATGGACGCCGGCAACCTGCTGAAGCCTATGCTGGCGCGCGGCGAGCTGCACTGCATCGGCGCGACGACTCTCGACGAGTACAGCAAGTATATCGAAAAGGATCCGGCGCTCGAACGTCGTTTCCAGACGGTAATGGCGAACGAGCCGTCCGTTGAGGATACCATATCAATTCTGAGAGGTCTGAAAGAGCGTTACGAGGTGTTCCACGGCGTTCAGATACACGACAGCGCGATAATCGCTGCGGCTACGCTTTCAAACAGATATATCACCGACCGTTTCCTGCCGGATAAGGCTATCGACCTTATTGATGAAGCCTGCGCTATGATACGCACTGAAATGGACAGCATGCCGCAGGAACTTGATGAGATCAGCCGTTCCATCATGCAGGACGAGATCGAGGAAGCGGCGCTCAAGAAGGAAACCGACAAGCTGTCCCAGGAGCATCTTGTTGATATCCAGAAGGAGCTCGCCGAGAAGCGCGAGAAATTCAATGCCATGAAAGCAAAGTGGCAGAACGAAAAAAATGCGATTTCAAAGGTGCAGGATCTGCGTAAGGAGATCGAAAACACCAACGGCGAGATAGAAAAGGCAAAGCGCGAATACAATCTGAACAAGGCGGCTGAACTCCAGTACGGCACGCTGCCTAAACTCCAGGCGGAGCTTGCCAGGGAGGAAGAGCTTGCAGAGCAGGCGAAGAATGACAGCCTGCTGCGCGACAAGGTCGGCGAGGACGAGATAGCGCGCATAGTTTCCAGATGGACCGGCATTCCGGTATCCAAGCTGGTGGAGGGTGAGCGTGAGAAGATACTTGCCCTGGGCGACACGCTTCACAAGAGAGTAATCGGTCAGGACGAAGCGGTTGACCGCGTGACCGAAGCTATCATGCGCTCCCGTGCGGGTATCAACGACCCGAAGAAACCGCTCGGCTCGTTCCTGTTCCTCGGACCTACCGGCGTCGGCAAGACTGAGCTTGCAAAGGCGCTTGCAGAGGCTCTGTTCGATGACGAGCACAGTATCGTCCGTCTTGATATGAGCGAGTATATGGAGAAGTACAGCGTGTCCAGACTTATAGGCGCGCCTCCGGGATATGTCGGCTATGAGGAGGGTGGTCAGCTCACTGAGGCAGTACGCCGCAAGCCCTATTCCGTTGTTCTGTTCGACGAGGTCGAAAAGGCTCACCCGGACGTATTCAACGTTCTTCTCCAGGTGCTTGACGACGGACGTATCACCGACGGTCAGGGTCGTACTGTGGATTTCCGCAATACAATAATAATCCTTACGTCCAACCTTGGCTCTCAGTTCATTCTTGACGGCATAAACGACGCTGGCGAGATATCCGACGAAGCCAAGAAATCCGTTGACGCACTGCTGAAGCAGTCGTTCAGACCGGAATTCCTTAACCGTCTTGACGAGATAATATTCTACAAGCCGCTGCGTAAGGAAGAGATATTCAAGATAATCGACCTGCTGGCTGCTTCCCTCAAGCAGAGACTCAGGGACAAGCAGATATCCCTTGAGATTACAGATTCCGCAAAGCAGGCTATCGTAGACGCAAGCTACGATCCGAGCTTCGGCGCACGTCCGCTCAAGAGATACATTCAGCGTAATGTAGAAACTATGGTCGCTAAGGAGATACTCCGCGATGAGGTACGCCAGGGCGATACCATCACCATCGACGAGCAGAACGGAGAGCTTACCTCTTACGTCCAGCATGTTGAAGAATAAAATCATGGGCTGTGCAGAAATGCACAGCCCATTGTTTTTTCAAAAAGCAACTATCCCAGGCTTCTGAGAAAAATGCAGATGCTAGAAAACAGTAGTTCGGCTAAGCTTTGTGCCTGCCGAACTACTGCCAACGCCGCAGACGCGCCTTTATCAGCAGCCTGCGCTTCCCCGTTCCCTCCCTCACCCGGCGATCTGACGATCTGGTAGTAAAAATGCGATATTTGTGTGCATTTGTAACAATACTGGGCTTGCACTGTTTGAATAAGAGTATGCGCCCGAACATACCCAATGTGAGTGCGGCTCATTCTCAACCGCTGAGATCTCGCCCACTACCGCCGGATTACCTGCGTATAAACGCTCACGCTTCGATAAGATCCGTCGTCCAGTTCAGCTCCTGTATCTTTTCGTCCAGGTTTCGCAGCTCCTTTGAGAGCCTGTCCGCTTCCTTCTGGAGTTCCGCAACGTCCACCGTGCTGTGCACAGCTATCTCTGTCCGGGAATATCGGTCTACCTTGCTGCTGGCACAGTCCAGAAATCCGCGCAGCATTGCCAGGCGCTTTTTCATGCAGTCGCGTCTGGCAAGAAGCAGAGTCATTGAATTTCCGTCAGCGCAGGTCTGGCTGTTCGTTATGTTTATCTGGAATATCAGCGTTTCCAGTCGGTTTATGAGTATGTCCATTTCTGCGAGGAGCTTCTTCGGCTCCTCCGCCGGAACGTCGCCCTCCTGCACCTTTGCGTTATTTGCGAGCCTTTCCGAAAGCTCCGACAGACGGCGCTGGATATCCGCGCGCTCCGATAATGCTACTGCCAGTTTCATGTGTAACCTCCGTCACTTCTGCACCTTATGGTGCTCCTTTGCGTGTATGTACTCCGTGATGAGCTTCGCCGTTTCCTCTACGCCTATCGACGAATCAAGCATGAGGTCGTAATTCCGGTGATCTCCCCACTCCCTGCCGGACATACTGCGGTAATACGCTCCGCGCGCTTCGTCCGAGCGCCGGACATTCTGCTCCGCCTGCTGGCGGCTGTCACCATAGACCTCCATCACACGCCCGATACGGTATTCCTCCGGGGCGTATATAAACACCCTTACAACGTCCTTGTGACCCTGTAAAATATGGTCTGCGGCCCTTCCCACGATAACGCAGCTTCCGTTTTCCGCGATCCTGCAAATCACCTTGTTCTGTGCCTGCACCGCGTGCTGAACTACTTTCGTGCTCAGATAAAGCTCCTGGTGGCGCTCCGGAGAATTGCGGTTGATATCCGAGATGAACTCCTTGTCAAGCCTGCTCTCCTGCGCAGCAAGCGCGGTCATTTCCTTGTAGTAGAACGGAATGCCGAGCTTCTCGCTGACGAGCTTTCCTATCTGCTTTCCGGAGGAGCCGTGTTCCCTCGCGATGGTCACAATAACGCCGGGGTGGGACGGCTTTATGACAGCCTGCACGTCCTCCGGTCTCTTGGCATGCGTAACGTACGGCTTTTTAAGGAACTTCCGGTAAAGTACAAAACCCACGATACTTGTGATGGAGTCAGTCACCGGGAACGTCAGCCAGAAGTAATCCAGACCGAACCGCGAGAACAGGAACGCCAGCGGAACGAACAGGAACACCGTTCTTATCACCGTAAGCATGGAGCTTTTGGCGCTTGACCCCACCGCCTGGAAAAACACCGGGAACGTCAGCGACGAAACCAGTGGAATAAAGCTTATGCCGATAATTCTGAACGCGTTGATACCGATGCTTATGACCAGCTCGTCCTGAGAAAACACGTGCAGCAGCTCGCTCGGAATGAACTCAAAGCACAGCGTGCCGATTGAAAGCAGCGCCATGCCGAATATCATCGATGTGGAAAGCGTTTTACGGCAGCGGTCGATGTTCCGGGCGGCATAATTGAAGCTTATCACCGGGACTATACAAGTCTGCATCGAACCGAGCGGAATGAAGATTATCGTCTGCCACTTGTAGTACAATCCAAGAACTGTCACCGCCTGGTCGGAGAATGTGGCGAGTATCAGATTCAATCCGAAAATGTACAGGGTATACGCCGACTGCATAAGGATATTCGGCGTGCCCAGACGGTAGATAGTTCCGATATGCTTGGGGAATTTGTTCAGCTCCGGCGGCTTTCTGACGCCTTTCTTCATGACCACCAGCGCCGCGACTATCTGCCCGATAACAGTAGCAACCGCCGCGCCGGAGATCCCCATCTCCGGAAGCCCGAACAATCCGAAAATGAGCAGCGGGTCAAGCGCAATATTCGTCAGCGCTCCGACTATCTGCGCTATCATCGGGCGCTTCATATTTCCGTCCGCCTGGTGAATCTTAGTCCATACGCTCTCCAGGAACAGACCGAAGCTGAATACGCACACTATCCTTCCGTAAGCCACGACATCCTCTATGACCTCCGGCGTTGAGGTGGACATCTTTGCATACGCCGGCATTATCGCCCAGCAGACCGCCGCGAAAACAGCCCATAAGGCCACTGCAAGCGGAGTGCCTACCCCGGCGTATTCATCGGCCTCCGCGCGTCTGCCGGAGCCTAGTCTTGCCGCCATGACCGTATTTATTCCAACTCCGGTGCCCACCGCCAGCGCTATCATAAGAAGCTGTATCGGGTAGATTATCGAAAGCGCCGTCAGCCCGGACTGCGAATAATTCGCGACGAACAGGCTGTCAACGATGTTATAAAGCGCCTGGATAAGCTGCGCCAGCATGACCGGCGGCGCCAGCTTCAACAGTACCCTGCTGATCTTTTCCTTGCCGAATAATTCTGATGTATCCATAAATTCTCCCGTTTTGTTCTTTCTGTTACTTCATTATATATCCGCGCCGGAAGTTTGTCAATACAGTTTTTATATCACCCTGCACCAGAATTCATGTGCCGGGGCACAGCACCCTGCTTGACAATTCCTGCAGAAAGTGATATGATATGTTGTCGGTTCAACGGTCTATAAAGATATTGATTCAGGATAATTCAAGGGGCAAGGAAGCAGACAAATGAATACAAAGACGTGTTCTATAGATATGAACTCAGACTCGCTGTGGAAGAATGTACTTCTGTTCAGCCTGCCGCTGATGCTGACGCAGGTGCTGGAGGTGCTGTTCAACCTCAGCGACGTCGCAATTGCCGGGAAATTTGCGGATTACATAGCGCTAGGGGCGGTAGGCTCCACAACGCTGCTTGTATCGCTGTTCACCGGCTTTCTTATCGGTATGGGCGCGGGAGTGAACGTCCGCACCGCACACAGGCTTGGCGCCGCGGACGACGAGGGCGTCCGCATGACGGTACACTCCTCGCTGCTGGTGTGCACCATCATCGGATTTGTCATGTGCCTTTTATGCATGGTACTCGCCGAGCCTGTGCTCTCCCTGCTGAAAACAAAGGACGAGCTTATGCCAAGCGCCGTGGCGTATCTGAGGATATACTCCATTGGAATGCCCGCGATGGCGATATACAACTTCGGTAACGGAATTCTCAGCGCTTGCGGCGAGACCCGCCGTCCGCTCGTCTACCTCTCCATCGCCGGAGTGCTGAACGTCGCACTGAACCTGTTTTTCGTGATAGTCTGCGGAATGGCAGCGGAGGGCGTCGCCATCGCCAGCGTTATCGCGCAGTATCTTTCCGCCGCGCTGATAATGATACATCTTTGCAGGCGCCGGGACTGCTGCGCCGTAAAGCCGGCGCGCCGCTACATAAGCCGCATCGCCTGTGCCGACGTGCTTATGCTCGGCATTCCAGCCGGGATACAGAACGCGGTGTTTGCAATCGCGAATCTTTTTGTGCAGACCGGCGTGAACCACTTCGACGCGATGACCGTTTCCGGAAACTCCGCCGCCGCAAATGCGGACGCCATAATATTCAATGTACAGGCGGCGATCTACACGGCGTGCGCAAGCTTCGTCAGCCGGAATCGAGGCGCCGGAAACAAATCCCGCATGAAACGCAGCTACTTCGTCAGCCTGACATACTCCGTGGCTGTCGGGGCGCTGCTCGGCGGACTGCTGATGATCTTCGGCAGGGAGTTTCTTTCGCTGTTCGCCGACAAGCAGGAGGTAATCGACGCGGGAATGGAGCGTATCTGCATCATGGGCTGGAGCTACGCCCTGGGCGCGTTCATGGACTGCACCATCGCCGCCTCCCGCGGTATCGGAAAAACCATTGCACCGACGATAATCGTACTGATAGGCTCATGCGTTTTCCGCGTGATATGGGTGTATACGGTTTTCGAGTGGTTTCAGACGATAACCTCGCTGTACCTGCTGTACAGCTTCTCCTGGTCGATCACCGCCATCGCGGAAATAATCTACTTCTTTATCGCACTGCGGAAAACACGGTGCGGGTCGGAGGATATCCCGGAAAAGCTCAGAAAGAGCGCGGCATAAATAAATATACGGCGGTTCCGGAAGCGGAGCCGCCCTGCTTGTTGAAAAAGTAACTATCCCAGGCTGCCGAGAAAGGTGCAGATGCTAGGAAGTTGCTGTTTGGCTAGGCTTAGTGCCTGCCGAACGGCAACTGACGACGCAGATGTGCCTTTATCGACAGCCTGAGCGGTTTCGGAATCAAAGCCGCTGTTTTATTCCTAAAGCGCCAAATTCCGGCACCGGAATACATAAGAATTTATATGTTATTCCCTATTGACAAAGGCGTTAGTATATGCTATACTTAATATCGACAAAAAACCTTATCAAGAGCGGCTTCTGGCGTAAAGCGGGGGACTGGTCCCTATGAAGCCCGGCAACCTCTCCTGTTGATGTGCGTTTCGCACGGAGGGAAAAGGTGCTACTTCCTGCGGCGGTATAACTGCCGAAAGATGAGGAGTGATACGAAATTCGGCTCACTCCTACAGAGTGAGTTTTTTGTTTATAAGAAAGGTATGTACTGTAGAAAGGAAAAACAATGAGCAAATATCTCTTCACCTCCGAGAGCGTAACCGAAGGCCACCCCGACAAGATCTGCGACAACATCTCCGACGCTATTCTGGACGCTATCCTTGAGCAGGATCCCATGGGCAGAGTTGCCTGCGAAACTCTCACCACCACCGGTATGGTAACGGTAATGGGCGAGATCACCACAACAGCACAGGTAGATATCCCGAAGATCGTCCGTGACACCGTACGCGAAATCGGCTACACCAGCTCCGAGTACGGATTTGACGCAAACAGCTGCGCGGTTTTCACCACCATCGACAAGCAGTCCCCGGATATCGCAATGGGCGTAAACAACGCGCTTGAAGGTCGTGAGCAGAACGCACACGACACCGGCGCCGGCGACCAGGGCATGATGTTCGGCTATGCGTGCACAGAAACTCCCGAACTTATGCCTATGCCAATAAGCCTTGCACACAAACTCGCAAAGAAGCTCACCGCGGTACGCAAGGACGGCACTATTCCATATCTTCTCCCCGACGGAAAGACCCAGGTGACTATCGAATACCGCGACGGAAAGCCGTTCCGCGTTGATACCATAGTTGTATCCTCCCAGCACATGGCTTCCGCTACGCTTGAGCAGATACGTGCTGACATCATCGAAAAGATCATCAAGACCACCGTTCCCGCAGAGCTTCTGGACGCCGAGACCAAGTACTACATCAACCCCACCGGACGTTTCGTTGTAGGCGGTCCTATGGGCGACAGCGGACTCACCGGCAGAAAGATCATCGTTGACACCTACGGCGGATATTCACGCCACGGCGGCGGCGCATTCTCCGGAAAGGATCCGACAAAGGTTGACCGTTCCGCAGCGTACAT
>CAKSHT010000023.1 GCA_934457235.1 uncultured Oscillospiraceae bacterium | reverse complement strand
GGACTATCTCCTCTATCAGAACTATCTGCCGCCAGTGTATCTTCTCCTGCCTGCGGTAATGAACGTGCACCAGCTCCGCGACCGCAATTCCCAGCAGGAACGAAAGCACCGGCACGAGGTATTTTGTGACCGTGCTCAATTCCCCTTTGAAGAGCGCTGCGGACATCAGAACGATGTTTCCAGTCTGGGCGTTCGCGAAAACGCCGCCGCGGCAGAAGTACGTATATGCGTCCTGAAATCCGCCGGAGAGGATTATGAACACCGCCGACCGGAATTTATCAGACATCTGCCCGTGAAATCCGCTGTATTTCATGACGTCACCTGCTTTTTCTTACTGTATGCCCCTGAGAAGCTTTTCGGCACTGACCACTCTTGTGCAGAGCGCCAGGACTTTCACCGCATTCTCCGCGTCCTCCAGAGCTGCGAAAGACGGCGCTATGCGTATGTTCCTGTCCTCCGGGTCATAGCCTCCGGGGAATGTCGCGCCGGCGGGAGTGAATTTCACTCCGTATTCAGCGCACTTGCTGACGACCGCCCTTGCGCAACCGGGAAGCGTGTTGAACGAAATGAAGTACCCGCCCTGGGGCTTCGTCCATTCGGCGATATCAAGACCGCCGAGCTGCTGTTCAAGTACGTCAAGTACCTTTTCGAACTTCGGGCGGAGGATTGCGGCGTGCTTTTTCATATGCGCCCGGATACCGGCGCTGTTCCGGAAGAACCGCGCGTGACGGAGCTGATTGAGCTTATCCGGACCTATCGTCGCGAACTTCATGAACGCCTTGATATCAATGAGATTGGCGGAACTTGCAGCCACCGCCGAGATACCCGCGCCTGGGAACGTTATCTTGCTTGTGGAGCAGAACTCATACACAAGATCCGCGTTTCCGGCTTTTTCGCATTCACTGATTATGTCGGGTATCTCCGCGCATTCGCCGGAGAAGTTATGCACGCAGTACGCGTTGTCCCAGAATATCCGGAAATCCGGAGCCGCGGGACGGAGCGCCGCGAACCTGCGGACTGTATCGGCGCTGTAGACTATGCCGGTGGGGTTCTGGTATTTCGGAACGCACCAGATACCTTTAACAGAAGCGTCGGAGCTTACCAGGCGTTCGACCATGTCCATATCCGGGCCATCGTCGTTCATCGGGACGGGGATCATTTCAAATCCGAAGTGCTCGGTGATAGCAAAATGCCTGTCGTAGCCGGGCACTGGGCAGAGGAACTTTCTGCCGCTGACCTGCTGCCACGGGGTATTTCCGCATATACCGTCAGTCATTCCGTGGCTTATAAGCTGGAACATGAGGGTAAGGCTGCTGTTGCCGCCAACGAGGGTATGTACGGAGTGCGTACCCATCATATGCGCCAGGAGCCGCTTGGCTTCGGGGATACCGTCAAGCCCGCCGTAGGTGCGGCAGTCCTGACCGCTCTCACTGTCGAGGACGCTGTGATGATCCAGGACGTCCAGCATCTTGAGGGACAGCGCGAGCTGTTCCCTGGACGGATTGCCGCGGGAAAGGTCGAGCGACATTCCGCGGAACTTTTCCAGCTCCAGGGAAGCCTGCTGAATTTCGCCGGACAGCTGCCCGGCGGATAATGAGCTGTATATCATTGGGAAACCTCTTTTCATACTGCTCTTTTTTATTTCCGGGTCTATTATAATACTTTTTCTGGGAAATTTAAAATCTTAATTTGAAATGTTGTCCATACAATTATGATATAGTCAGATGTCTTGCAGAGCGTAAATTTACATATACAACTTTTTGATGTGGTGTTTTCAAGCAAAACTCCTACATAATCATACACGCACCCTGCGTTATAATCACAATCCACCCGATAATCGCGTATACCCCGTTCTCCGTTTTCAATTCCCCGGTAAAAGGAAACGGGCGAATAAAAATCCGCCCGTAAAGTATGTAATTACCCCATGTATTCCTTAAGGACATCCGTGGTCATCTTGTACTGCTCTTCCACCTGGCGGAGCAGCTCCTCGTAATCCACGAGCTGACATCCCCTGAGCTTTTCGGTGAGCGCCGAGCTGACCTCGTACAGCTTGTCGAAGCCAAGATTCAGACACACGCCCTTGAGCGTATGCGCCGCGCGGAATGCGTCCTCTGCCCTGCCCTCAGCCTCTGCGCTCTCCAGCTGGCTGAAACTAGGGTCGCCAAGGAACCTGACTGCGAATTTCGCGATGATCTTTTCGCTGCCAAGTCTTCCGAGAAGTCCGCTGTAATCCGAACCCATCTTCTCATAGCATTCTCTGATAGTCATTGTTTTGATTTCTCTTTGGTTTGATCAGTGTATTTCGCAACGACCTCCGCAATAACGGAGATCTCTACTGGCTTTGTAACACGGGCGTTCATTCCTGCCGCCAGCGCCTTTTCCAGGTCCTCCCGGAACACATTCGCCGTCAGTGCGATTATCGGGACTGCCGCCGCGTCGCTGCGGTCAAGCGCCCGGATATTCCTTGCAGCCTCGAACCCGTCCATTTCCGGCATAACAAGGTCCATTAGTATAACATCTATGCTGCCCGGATCGGAAGCCCGGAATATCTCCACGGCTTCCCTGCCGTTGTAAGCCTTAAGCACATTCGCACCGGCGTGTCTCAGCGCAAAATCCGCGACCTCCATGTTCAGGTCGTTGTCCTCCGCGACAAGCACAAGGCGCCCCCGGAGCGAAGCCGCTCCCTGTCCGGAGCTTCTGCCGGATCTCTCCTGCGCTATTCTGAACGGGATAGTCACGAACACCGTGGTACCCTCGTTCTGTACGCTCGTGCAGTCGATCGTGCCCTTCATCAGCGCGACTATCCTCCGGCAGATGGGAAGTCCCAGGCCGGTGCCGCCGTACGGATCGTCGGACGAGGAATCCTCCTGCGCGAAAAGCTCGAACATGTGCTTCTGGAATTCCAGCGACATGCCCTTTCCGGTGTCCATCACCGAGAACTCCAGTACCACGCGGTCGTTGGAGCCGCTGACCTCGCGGCAGCCCACCACGACGTTCCCGCCACTGCGGTTGAACTTCACAGCATTGGATATCAGGCTGACAAACAGGCGCTTCAGCAGCGCGGGACTTCCTATCAGCAGGTCGTACCTGCCGCTTATCCTCGCAATATCCAGCTTTACGCCGAGTTCCTGCGCCCTGGGCGTTGTCAGCGACCTTATCTCGTCGAACAGCGAATTCAGCGAGAACGTCCTTACATCCGGTACCACGGTGCCGTGTTCAAGCTCCTCGATATCCGCGAAGTTGTTCACCAGGTCGAGCATATAATTGGAAGCCTGCCATATCTTGCCTAGATATTCCCGGAGCTTTTCCGGGTCGTCGGGATAATGCCCGGCGATCTCAACCATTCCGCGGATACCGTTTATAGGCGTGCGTATATCGTGGTTCATCTTCCGCATGAGATCGGTCTTTTTCGCATTGAAGTGCCTTGACCTCCTGGCGGAAGCCATCGCCCTCTGCTTATGAACAAACGCGGAATATCCGCGCCGCTCAGGGAGTTCGTTCTTTCCGCCATATCGCACCGCGAACATCACAGCCAGTAACAGCAGGTATCCGAGAAGAGCATATATAAGCACCGGGACTCGCCTCAGCAGCACAGCCTCCGCCGGGAAATACACATATATAAAGTAGTTCTTCGTATTCGTCTGCCCGCCTATCCACAGGCGGTTGCCGCTGGATTCCCACTGAATGCCCTCCGTGACGCCATTGGTCGCAAAGGAATTCAGCACGCCGCAGGAAAGCACGCTGTTCCCGACAAGCTCCACGTCGTTGGAGCCGAGCACGTTGTTTCCGTCCGTGACCGCCGCCACGCCGTCCAGAGGCAGCCCGGACCCTGAGAATATGCTGCCGATGGAAAGCTGATTCTCCTCCACCAGGTTTTCCGCCTGCCGGAAGTAGCATAGCATTATACCGGGTCTGTCCTTCCGGGAAACTATCGTGTAGTCGTAGTAGAACCCACCCTCCGGGTGAATGCGCGCCATCAGCTTCTTTTCGGGATATTCCGCGATATCAGCCGACTTGCTGTTGGTACAAAGCTCCTTCCACATCTCATACTCGCCGCCGTCGCCAAGGTACCAGCACTCCGGCTCGTTGTCGGCTCCCATAAGGATTATCCCGGTAAGGCGCTGGGCGTCGGTGTAGTCCATGAGGACGCCGCTGTCTATGCACACTCCGTTTGCTGCCTTGTCGCTGATGTCGTAATTTATGTAGTTTGCCTTATCCGTCAGCCACACAAGGCTCTTCACCGTGTCGGAGCAGGTGAAATCGTCATATGTGGTGCACTGGCGCTCCAGGTACTGCATGGTCATATTCATCGTACGATACACGTCCAGCAGATCGGAGTTGACGGTCAGCAGCGCGACCGCCAGCAGCAGGAACACCCCGCACATCACCGCCAGGAGCGGCTTGACAGGAAAGCGTCTTTTCGTCTGGTCAGCCAAGCTCGTCCACCTCCAGTACGGCGGTGTCCATGCCGTATTTTTCGAGGACGGAAGCAGTGAAGCCCTCCTGCTTCATATCAATGAGCGTCTGCTCAAGCTCCCCGGCAAGAATGCCGTTATCCTTGCTGAATGCAACGCCAAGGCTGGCTTCCATCATGCTCTCATCAAGGATGCGGTATTCGTTCGCAGCGCCGCTGATAAGCTCCCGCAGCGCGCTTTCGTGACCCGCCATCGCGTGGACGTATTTCTTGCGGAGCGCCGCGAACACCATGTCCATCTCCTCAAAGCAGTAGACCTCCGCGACATGCGGGAGATCTCCGGAGATACGCTCCAGAAGCAGCTTCTCCGGCTGTGTGCTGGAAAGGACCGCAACGCGCCTGCCCTCCAGGTCGGAAAAACTGCTGATATCGCTGTCCGCCCGGACCGCCACCACCTGGCGGCTTTTCATGTAAGGACCCGCCCAGGCGTAGTCGTCCTCCCTGCCGTTCATTGAAAAGCAGCCCCACAGACAGTCCACAGAGCCGTCAGCGAGGTAATTGTCCTTTTCGTCCCAGACTATATTCTGGAACACAACGCTGTATCCCATTCGCGAGAACGCTTCCCTTGCCAGCTCTACGTCTATGCCCTCCGGCTGCCCGTCAGAACCTACGTAGTTGAACGGCGCGTACTCGTCGCTGCCAACGATGATCTCCGGCAGCTCCGGCGCGGATCCTTCCTCCCTGCCCGAACAGCCGGAAACGAGCGCCGCAGAAACCGCGAGCGCCGTAGCTCCCGCAATTACCTTTCCTAACCAAAACAATGCTTTCATACCATTACCACTATAAAACCAGAATCATTTGCTGAACCGCGCCCGGATCTCCTCCTGGATATCCGTGAAGCACCTGAGCAGCGCCGGATCGAATGCGCCGCACTCGCCGTCAGGTATCATCTTCACCGCTTTATCGTGCGGGAACGCCTTTTTATACACTCTTTCGCTCACCAGTGCGTCGTAAACGTCCGCGATGAAGACCAGCTGCATCCCGTCATCGCACGGCTTGTTGAAGCCTCCCGCCGGTGTTCACGCTCATAACAAGAAGCCATAGCTTTCTGAGGATCTTCATTTCTTCCTCTGCCCGGCTGATGGTCAGCTTGTTATCTTCAATCACTGGGCTTAATCCAATTCCGTCCGGAAATACGATCGGCGCGTACAGCTGCTATTATATTACTGATTTATTATAGCACAAGATGGAGAGTCGTGTCAACCTAAATTTTACAGGTCGGTGTTAAGTTGGCGTTAATTTTTAGAGGTGACCTTTTATTATTACAAAACAGTTACAGTTTTCCCAAAACCGTTTACAAATAGTTAGTGTTATGATATAATCATAGAAAAGAGAAAACCGGGAAATTCCGGCTGAAAAAGGGAAATGGTATAATATATGAAAGTGCCTGTGATAATTCCTACTTTCAATCCCTCCGACCGCATATTCACAGTGGTCCGCGGGCTTATAGCCGAGGGCTTTGCCAGGATAGTTATAATCGACGACGGCAGCAGGAGCGCCTGCGGCGAGATATTCGCTCAGCTTTCCGGGATACCGCAGTGCATAGTGCTCCACCACGGCGTGAACCGCGGAAAGGGACGCGGTCTGAAAACCGGATTCACATACGTCCTGGAGCACATGCCGGATTGTGACGGAGTCGTCACGACTGACGACGACGGACAGCACGACCCCGCCGACATACGCCGCTGTGCGCAGAAAATGTCGGAAACCGGCAGGGCGGTGCTGGGTGTCCGGGATTTCACGGGAACTGACGTCCCTCCGAAAAGCCGTTTCGGAAACACCGCGACGCGGATAGTGTTCCGGCTGCTGTGCGGTATCAGGATAACCGACACCCAGACCGGGCTGCGTGCCCTGCCGCTGTCCTATCTGAAGCCGCTTGCGGAGCTGAGCGGGGAGCGCTTCGAGTACGAAACGAACATGCTGCTCGAAATGAAACGGCTTTCCCTGCCCTTCGACGAGCTGAAAATACGCACGATATACGATAACAATAACAAGGGCACGCACTTCAATCCGCTGACGGATTCCATCAAGATATACGCCGTGATATTCCGCTTTATGCTGAGCTCCGGGATTTGCTCGCTCATAGACATCGGGCTTTTTACGCTGTTCAATCTGCTGATGTCGCAGATATCCGCGCTGGACGAGGGAGTGCGGATATTCATTGCCACCGCGGGCGCCCGGTTAGTTTCGTCCCTGGTGAATTTTCTGGTGAACAGGAGCCGCGTGTTCCGCTCCGGGAATAACGCAAAGCGCTCCGCACTGCGGTATTACATACTCTGCGCCGCTCAGATGATAGTATCGGCGCTGTGCGTCCGGGGAATATCGGCGCTGTTCGGTGCGGAAGCCGGGCTGTGGCAGAGCGTCATAAAGATAGTTACGGATACTCTGCTGTTCTTCATCAGCTTCGGTATCCAGCGCGACTGGGTGTATTCGAACACCGACCGAAAGGAGATACCACGTGACTGAAGTTTCTGCAAGGGAGCCGCAGCGCACCCGCCCGCGCTTCAAGAAAAAGAAGCCGAAAACGGTGTGGCGCGTCGTGCGTCGGATAATACTGATATTCGTGACCGCACTGCTTTCCGTCCTGGCGGCGCTGGTCGGAGTGATATACGTCATGGAGCGGGGGCCTTCCGAAACCGCTCGTAACCTGTTCGTGATTTCCTGCAAGGAAACCTCTGCGATAAAGTGGGTGCCGCACATATTCCTGTCGGACGAAACTGTAAACGAGATCGTATCCCGGAACGCCATAAAGGAAACGACGGACATCACCGACCCCGACCTTGTGAAGATACCGACTCCCGACGAAGTCCAGAGCGCGGCGGAAGCAGACCCGGACATCGACCCGGACGGCGACGGAGTGGATATAATCGACGTCGCCGGCTCGACATTCAAAGGAAAGATGATGGTGGTTTACGACCCGTCCCGGGTGTTCGTGGGTATCTCCGGAAAATTCGGTCAGACGGAATCCGGAAAGACGCTCCCGGAGATATACGCGTCTTATGACAACATAATCGGCGCGGTCAACGGCGGCGGATTCGACGACCGCCCCGGTCACATGACCGGCGGCGAGCCATGGGGCATAGTCATGTCCGAGGGAGAAGTGCTGTGGGGTACGCCGATGTACTATTCCTGGGACACCATCGGCATAACCTACGACAACAAGCTTGTAGTCGGCAAGATGACCGTGCAGGAAGCCGTAGACATGGGCGTACGCGACGCCGTGAAATTCGGGCCGATACTCATAGTGAACGGCGAGCCTGTGGAAGCCCTCGGCGACGGAAGCGGACTGAATCCGCGTACGGCGATAGGACAGCGTTCGGACGGCGCGATGCTGCTCCTGACGATAGACGGACGTCAGTCGAACTCCCTGGGCGCCAGCCTTACGGATGTCCGGGACGTGATGCTGGATTTCGGCGCGGTCAACGCCGCGAACCTTGACGGAGGCTCTTCGACCAATATGATATACAACGGCGAGATAATCAATCAGAGCGCCAGCCTTATCGGTCTGCGAAAGATGTGCACGGCTGTCCTGGTGCGCGGCAGGGACGGTGACGCGCAGTGAAGAAACGCCCGACAAATACCCGCAGCCAGACCGGCACCGTGGTGTTCTATGTGATATATTTCGTGCTTCTGGCGGCGGTGCTTTCCGCGGCGGTCGTTGGACTGGGACAGCTGTGGCAGTTCCTCCAGCACTACGAAGCAAGCCAGATATACCACGTGACCGACGCCATCGCCGACGAACTGAATTCCGGTAAGCTCAACCTGCTGTACAACGCTTCCAGTGCAGACATTTCCCCCTACGAGAACGGAGAACTGCTGAACCGCCAGATAAACGAGCGTTTCACCGGGGAGTTCTCGCTGAAAAAGAACATCAAAAAAAGCACGAAAACCGCCCCGGTATATACGCTGATGTGCGGCGATGACGCCATCGCGTTCGTCACGCTTGAGCAGACCGGCACCGACCCGCTGTACGGGCTGGAGATTTACGGCGCGGGCAGCATAACGCCAATCGAGCCGATAAGGAACGAGCGCGTAAAGCTGACGTTCCCGACGATATGCACTGCGGAGCTGAACGGAATAACGCTGCTCCCGGATACACAGTATACTTCCGCGCCGATAGAGGAAGCGGCGAATTTCGGCGATTATCTGACGGACGCGCCGGAGATGCAGACCTGTACGATATCCGGTCTGATGTACCCGCCATCGGTGACGTTCCGTGACGGTTCGGGGAACGAAATAACTCCTGAGGAAACCGGGAACGGCGCGTATTCCTGCGTACTCCCGGAAGCCACCGGAGAAACTGCGGAGGAAGCTGCGCGTTTCGCGCTGGAATTCTCGGAGCTTTATTCAAAGTACATCGCGAACGACGCGTATTTTTCGTCCATCTCCGGATATATCCCGCCGGACACGAAGCTGTATCATGACCTGCAAACCTACGAGGGACAGTTCTACACCTACCATACCGGCTATGATTTTTCGGAGGAAAAGACGCTGCGTATCACGCAGTACTCCGAAACCTGCTATGCGGTGCGCGTGAGCTACGTGCATAACGTGTACTACGGCGACACCTACTCATACCCGGCGGATAACACGGTGTTCGCCGTAAATACAGCAGACGGCTGGCGCGCCGTAGGACTTACGATGAACTGAATCCGTGCACTGTGCGTATAAACATGACCGGGCGGGTATAAGATCCGCCCGGTATTTTATGTAGATTTCCCGCCCTGCATAATACATGCGCCAGGAAAAACACATGTTCCCCGTACTATAATCACAACCCACCGGATAATTAAGCCAGTACCCCCGCGTTTTCATGGTTTTGCCGAAAAAAGCCGGAGTTAGTCGAAACTATTTGTCTAAAATGCGAACTGTATTATTCAGGAAGTTTACAAAAAGTTGATTTTTAGGTGGTAAAATACTATCATGACAGACTAGCGGAAACATGGTGGTGAACGATATGAAAACAGGACTTATACTTGAAGGCGGCGCCGTAAGAGGTATTTTCACGGCGGGAGTGCTCGATCGTCTGATGGAAAACGGGATATATTACCCCTACGTTGTCGGCGTTTCCGCCGGCGGTGGTAACGCGATGAGCTACGTTTCGCGTCAGATCGGGCGTACCGCACGCCAGATAAACGCGCCGAAATCCGAATCCTATTTCGGGCTGAAGCAGTTCATGGAGGTACACAAGATAATCAACCTCGACAAGATGGCGTTCGAATATCCCTACAAGCAGTTCCCATTCGATTTTGATACATATTTCAAGAGCGGCATTGACGTTGAATACGCCTGCACCTGCTGCGAGACCGGCAAGGCGGATTTCTTCTCGGAGACCAGCGACGAACAGCGCCTGCTGACGATAGTCAAGGCGACCTGCTCGGTCCCCATGCTGTGCGACCCCGTTGATATAGACGGAAAGCACTACCTTGACGGAAGTATCGCGGATTCTATCCCTATAGAGCATGCAATGGAGATGGGCTGCGACCGCGTGGTCATAGTCCTCACAAAGCCGGAAAGCAACGTTGCGCCGACAAATTATGCAAAGTTCCGCAAGGTGATAAACCATATGTACAAGGATTATCCGGCGTTCATCGACGCATGCATGGAGCGTGTGGAGAACTACAACAGGACCGCCGCGCTTATGGATAAGCTTCAGAAAGAGGGCAGGGCGTTCGTTATCCGCCCGCAGATACCGTCCATATCCAAGTTCGAGCAGGACAGCCGCAAGATAATGGAGCTGTACCGCCACGGATACACCCTCATGGACAAGCGCATGATGGAGCTTGTCGCATGGAACGAGGGAAGAAGCGTTGACACATCGGAGAGCGTACCGCAGACCGCAGGTGATATCCCGGTCGGCGACGAGGTACTGCTGGCTTGACGACAGGCAGAATACAATTAAAATGTAGGGGCGGATTCTATATCCGCCCGTTCTTCACACACGAAAACGCAGGAACGGTTATAACCGCCCCTGCGTTTTTAATATTCAGCCGTAGATTTATCCGATGTTCCTTACCGCCTCGCGAACCTTGAGCACGAATGTCGGCGAAACGGAAAGCTCGTCGATTCCCATGCGGAGGAACTCCTCCGTAAGAGATGTATCCGCCGCGAGTTCGCCGCATATTCCTATCCACGCGCCGTGCCTGTGCGCGTTCTCGGCGCTCATCCCGATGAGCCGCAGAATCGCTTCGTGATGGGTGTCGATGAACTGATCAATGTCCGGGTTCTGACGGTCGCATGCCAGCGTGTACTGCGTAAGGTCGTTGGTACCTACGCTGAAGAAATCCACCAGCGGAGCAAGCTTGTCGCTGATAAGAGCCGCCGCAGGAGTTTCTATCATAATGCCAAGTTCCACATTGTCGGAATAGCCTATGCCCTCCGCCCTGAGTTCGGACTTGACGTCCTCGCAGATGGAGAGTATCTTCTCGACCTCCCAAACGCTGGTTATCATCGGGAACATGATTCCGAGATTACCGTAAACCGAAGCCCGGAACAACGCTCTGAGCTGTGTGCGGAAAATCTCCGGACGGGTCAGGCAGATACGGATAGCGCGGTAGCCGAGCGCGGGGTTTTCCTCCTTTTTAAGCCCGAGGTAATCCACCTGCTTGTCCGCTCCGATATCCATTGTACGGATTATGACCTTCTTGCCCGCCATGCTCTCCAGAACACGCTTGTAAGCCTGGAACTGCTGATCCTCCGTCGGAAGCTCATCGCTGCCGAGGTACAGGAACTCGCTGCGGAACAGCCCTATCCCGCCCGCGTCGTTCAGCAGTACAGCGCCGATGTTGTCAACGCCACTGATGTTCGCATAGATATTGATCTTCCTGCCGTCCTTTGTGACGTTCTCCTTGCCTTTGAGCTCCTGGAGCAGGCGCTTTTTTTCCTCGTCCGCCGAGCGTTTTTTAGTGTATTCCGCGATGGTGGCTTCGTCCGGGTCAACGTAAATCTCTCCGGTGTAGCCGTCTACTATCGCGGTCTGACCTGCGGAAATCTCGCCCAGGAACCCGCTCCCAACACCGATAACAGCCGGAATATTCATGTTTCTTGCCAGTATCGCAGTATGCGAATTTGAGGAACCATGCGCCGTGACGAACGCAAGTACCTTGTCCTTGTCCAGTGAAACGGTTTCACTTGGAGCCAGATCCTCGGCGCATACTATCATGCTGTCGGAACTCTCCGCGCCGCCCTGTCCCGCGCCGGAAAGCACGGCGATGAGCCGGTTGGAGATGTCCCGTACGTCCGCAGAACGCGCCTGCATGTAGGTATCCTCCATTGCCGCGAACATCTCCGCGAAGTTATCGGCAGTAACTGCGACCGCGTATTCGGCGTTGACGTGCTGCGTATCGATGATGTTTTCGATGGATTCGTTGTAGTCCTCGTCCTCCAGCATCATCATGTGTATCTCGAAGATCTGCGCGTTTGTTTCGCCGACCTCTTTCAGAGCCTTTTCGTAAATCGCCTGGAGCTGCGCCGCAGCGGCTTCCTTTGCCTTTGCAACGCGCGCCTTTTCAGCCTCTGCGTCCTCTATATGCCTGCGGGTGACAGTTACATCGTTCTTGCGGAATACCGATATTTTACCGATAGCCACCGCGCCATATACGCCCTTGCCTGTGTACTTTTTCATAACACACCCCACAAAATTCGTGATCATCTCGTCCGCAAGCGGACTTTGAGCCTGTTCTAAGGCAACACCGCACAAAGACCATATTTTGTATTTTGTACGCATCTTGCTTGCATTTTTCCGTCATTTTGCACAATTCGTCCTTGCAAGGCGTCAGCCTTGCTGCGTCCTCATTGTACAATCTGACGAAAAATCTGACTGCGCAATATGCGCACAATCTTTGTGCGGTATTGCCCTAAAATATAAACTCAGCTTGTCGAAAAATTGGTCTTGTCCGCGAAGCGGGCTTTTGAAATCCGTTTATTGCCCCGGCTCTTGCCGGGGCAATAAACTTCTGCCCGCCGTCTGGAATCGCGACTTTTTTTTACTCGCCGAAACCGCTCTCAAAAAGCTCTGCTGCCTTGTCAAGAGCCGCCTGCTCGTTCTCACCGTCTGCGGTGATCTCCACCTGAGTGCCGCACTTGATACCCGCCGCCATGATCTGCATAACTGCGGTAGCCTTTGCGGATTTCTCAGCGGTCTTGAGCATTACGGTGCAGCCTGCGAATTTCTTCATCTCAGCCGCGAGGATTCCTGCCGGACGCATGTGTAAACCCTGCTCGTTCTTTACTGTTACTGTCTTTGTTACCATGGTGATACTCTCCTTATTCGTTATTAATTTCCGGAGCGCCGTGCACTCCTGCCGATACATCTTTTTTTTGTTCAGTAATAATGACCAGTTACTTTGCAGCCGTCTTTTTCTTTTTCAGCAGCGCCAGCAGAAGCATTCCGACCAGGGAGCCTGCCACAAGGGAAACCAGGTACATAGCCCAGTTGCCGACAACAGCGAATACGAAGATACCGCCATGTGGAGCCATCAGCGTGCACCCGAACGCCATTGAAAGACCGCCTGCGACTGCCGCGCCGACCATGCACGCCGGGATAACTCTCAGCGGATCAGCCGCCGCATACGGGATAGCGCCTTCAGTGATGAAGCCCAGACCCATGATGTAGTTCACAGGACCGCTCTTGCGCTCCTCCTCGGTCCATCTGTTCTTGAAGAACGTGGTGGAAAGCGCGATAGCTATCGGAGGAACCATGCCGCCGACCATTACCGCCGCCATGATGTCGTAATTACCGCTTGCGATAGCCGCTGTACCGAATACATACGCCGCCTTGTTGAACGGACCGCCCATGTCGATGGACATCATTGCACCGAGCACAGCGCCGAGGATGATCTTGCTGCTCTCACCCATGGAGCTGAGCAGATCGGAGATACCGGTATTTATCATGCCCATGAACGGATTTACCGCGCACATTACGACTGCAATTATGCCAAGTCCAGCCAGAGGATAAATGAGCACTGGCTTGATACCGTTGAGCGCCTTTGGCATGCGGTCGCAGAGCTTCTCAAGACCGAGCATGAAGAATCCGCCGACGAATCCCGCGAACAGCGCGCCCAGGAATCCGGAGGGGATAGCGCCCTGACCGCTGATATTTGCGAACGTTGAGCCAGTGGAAGCGAGATAACCGCCGACAAGACCTACCAGGAATCCGGGGCGGTCAGCGATACTCTTTCCGATGTAGCCCGCTAGCACCGGGATCATGAAGTTGAACGCGAAACCGCCGATAGTCTTGAAGAACCTTGCGGCTTCGGTAAACGTACCAAAGCTGTCGTCCTGCGGAGCGCCAGCGATGGTGTCAATAAGGAACGCCAGTGCGATGAATATACCGCCCGCAACAGTGAACGGAAGCATGTTGGAAACGCCGTTCATCAGATGCTTATACAGCTTTCTGCCGAAGCTCTCCTTTTCGCCGGAGGAAACCGCCGCGGAGCTTCCGCCCTCGTGATGGTAGACCGGGGCGTCGCCCTTTTCTATGCGCTGAATCAGCTCGTCGGGTATCTTTATGCCGTTAGCGACCTTTGTTGTGATGACTTTCCTGCCGTCGAAGCGCGCCATCTCAACAGATTTATCCGCCGCGACGATGATACCGTCGCATGCCGCTATTTCCTCAGGAGTGAGGATATTCTTTGCGCCGCCGGAGCCGTTGGTCTCCACCTTGATGGAGATACCCAGGCGCTTGCCCGCCTTTTCCAGTGCTTCCGCCGCCATGTAGGTGTGCGCGATACCGGTAGGGCACGCAGTAACCGCGAGTACCTTGTATGTTCCATTGTCTGCGGGCTTCTCGATTTTCGGCTCGTCGGGGTACTTCTCCTTTTCAGCCGCGTCCACCGCCGCCAGGAATTCGTCCACGTCCTTTGCCGCCATCAGCTTTGCGCGGAAATCCTCGTCCATCAGCAGCGTCATAAGGCGTGAAAGCACCTCAAGATGTACGTTGCCGTTGTTCGGAGCGGCTATCATGAACAGCAGATTCGACGGCTCGTCGTCCATCGCTTCGTAGTCCACGCCCTCCGGGACTGTCATCGCAGCCAGGGACGGAGCCTTTACCGCTTCGCTCTTTGCATGCGGGATTGCGATCCCCTCGCCTACCGCCGTGCTGCTCATTGCTTCTCTTGCCAGTATGCCCTTCTTGTATTCCTCGCGGTCGGCGATGTTCCCGCCCTTTACCTGGAGGTCTACCAGAATGTCTATCGCTTCGGATTTGCTCTTGGGCGATGCGCCCAGGAGAATGCTCTCCTTATTTAACAGGTCAACTATCCTCATAGTATTTTCCTCTCGTCAGTCCGTTATACAAGCTGACTGAGCAGCTCGTTTATCTTTTCCTTTGTTGCAAGTCCCTCTGAGAATGCCGTTGCGCCGCCTGCCGCGGTGCCGAGCTTCAGCGCATATTCATAGCCTACCTTCTCGCAGCCCGCTATGAATCCGGCTACCATCGAATCTCCCGCTCCGACGGAGTTTCTGACCGTACCCTTGCAGACTCCGCAGATGTGGGTCTTTCCGTTTTCGTCCAGGAGCACCGCGCCGTCCCCCGCCATGGAAACAAGCACGTTCCGAGCGCCCATCTCATGAAGCTTTCCGGCGTACTCGACTATCTCGCCGGTGGTGTGCAGCTCCACGCCGAAAATCTCGCCAAGCTCGAAGTTATTGGGCTTGATGAGGAACGGCCTGTACTTGAGCACCTTGACCAGCAGATCCTTTGTCGCGTCAACGACGGTGCGGATATCCTTTCCGTCCAGCCTTGCGAGGATACGCTCGTAAATATCCGACGGCAGCGACGACGGAATGCTTCCCGCGAGCACCAGAGTGTCGCCGTCCTTAAGTTCGTCGAGCTTCGTGAAGAGCTGCTCAACGGCTTCGTCCGGGATCTTCGGTCCCTGTCCGTTAAGCTCGGTCTCCTCGCCGGATTTGATCTTGACGTTAATGCGGGAAAATCCCTCGGCAAGGTGCACGAACTCCGCGTCGATGCCCTTTTCAGAAACTCCGTTCTCGATAGCCGCGCCGGTGAAGCCCGCCACGAATCCGAGCGCCTTTGACTTCACGCCAAGCTCGCTGAGCACTATCGAAACGTTTATTCCCTTGCCGCCGAAATATATTTCCTCGCTGTCGGAGCGGTTGGTAGCTCCCGCCTTAAGCTCCTTTGTGTGTACGATGTAGTCTACTGCGGGATTGAATGTAACTGTATAGACCATTTACAGCACCTCCTTGATGACTGTGTATTCTGCGTATTTGCGCTTTGTCAGCATGTCGGTGATTATCTCCGCCCTGCTGAGCTGTGCGAACGTCGCTGAGCTGATATCGTCGAACTTTGAGTGATCCGCCAGGATATACGCCTTTCTGCTGCTCTCTATCGCCGCCGCCTTTACCCGCGCCTCGTTGACGTCCGGCGTGGTGAAGCCCGCAGTGATCGAAATTCCGTTGGTGCCCATGAAGCACTTCGTGAAATTGTAGTTTCTGAGGGTGAGGACGCATTCCGCGCCGACTATCGCTTCGGTAGCCGCCTTTATCTCGCCGCCGGTGATGTAAACCCGGAAGCCGCGCTGCGCCAGTTTCTTCGCGTGGATAAATCCGTTGGTGACGAAGCTCACGTCCTTCTGCGGCAGGTGGTCGATCATCTTTTCGGTGGTGGTTCCGGCGTCAATGAAAACGAAGTCGCCGTTCTCTACGAGCGAAGCCGCGTACTCTGCGATCGCCGCCTTTTCAGCGGTGAACATCGCGGATTTCTCCTCGACGTTCTTTTCAACAGCGGAAAAGCTTTCGCCGAGCGCTATCGCGCCGCCCCTGACCTTTGTTATTTTACCCGCTTCTGCGAGAATATTCAGATCTCTCTTGACGGTCGAGGGAGACACATCAAGTATCTTTGAAAGCTCCGCTATCGTTACGCTGCTGCGGTTGTTCACTGTTTCGGTGATTATCTGTAGACGTTCTTCTGTAAGCATTTTTGTTCCTCTTGATCATGATCATCTTTGGACTGTTTTGAACTCATTTGCTCTGTCCTGAATATATAATAGCACATATATCGTTCATTTTCAAGTAGTTTCGCTCAAATTTATTCATTCCAAGCGCACTTTTGTAGATTTGCACACGTTTTGTTGATTCTTATTGTGCACATTTCACATCTAATCTGGAAAACCTGTGAAGATCCAATTCCCAATGTGTGCAATTCAGTCAACAATCGTTCAATTCTGTTCAGGAACTATCTGTTGAAAAAATCCGAGAAAAGTAGTAGAATTATAGCGATCCAAGAAAATAAAGCAGCAAAAGGAAGCAAGGGCAGAGCGCATAGAGCTAGGAGTGAACCCGCCGGCGGGCTGTATGCCCGTCAGGGCGAACGACAACGCTATATGCGTTCTGCGCTGCTGAACTTGCTGCGGCATTTTATTGGAGCGCTATGGTATGATATTTTCAGATTATTTTCGAATTATGAGGTGATCTCTTGAAAAATACAGACAAAGCGGTGGTATGGCGCTCGTTCCGGGCGGCGTTCCCGCAGACTATACCGATACTCGCGGGATTCCTGTTCCTGGGCATGGCGTACGGTATCTACATGAACGTCCAGGGGTTCAGCTTCGTTTATCCGATGATAATGGCGCTGGTCATATTCGGCGGAAGCCTGGAGTTCCTGGCGGTGGAAATGCTGCTCTCGCCGTTCGCACCGGTGCAGGTGCTGCTGGTGTCGCTGATGATACAGGCGCGGCACCTGTTCTACGGGATCTCCATGCTAGACGAATTCAAGGGCATGAGCTGGAAGAAGTTCTACCTTATATACGGTATGTGCGATGAAACGTTCAGCGTGAACTACACCGCGAAGATCCCGGAGGACTGCGACCGCGGTTGGTTCTATTTCTTCGTGACGGCGCTGAATCAGATGTACTGGGTGGGCGGCGCGACGCTCGGCGGACTGCTCGGCAATCTGATACACTTCAACACCAACGGACTGGATTTCGTCATGACCGCGATGTTCATTGTGATCTTTCTTGAACAGTGGCTCAAGGAGAAGCACCATTACAGCGCCTGGGCGGGTATGCTCTCAAGCGTCGCGTGCCTGCTGATATTCGGCGCGGACAACTTCCTGATACCGACGATGATAAGCATACTCGTACTGCTGACCGCATTCCGTAAGCCCATTGAACGCAGGGAGGAAAAGACATGACGACGATGCCAATGACGGAACAGGTAATAACCATCGCGATGTGCACGCTGGGCACGATGGCGACGCGGTTTCTGCCGTTTCTGATATTCCGCTCGGACAAGCCCACGCCGAAGTACGTGCAGTATCTTGGAAAAATGCTTCCTGGCGCGATATTCGCAATGCTGGTGGTCTACTGCCTGCGCAAGTTGGACGTGACGTCGTTCAGCTGGGGACTTCCGGAGCTTATCGCCGGCGGCGTGACCGTGGGACTTCACCTGTGGAAAAGAAATATGCTGCTTTCGATAGCTGCGGGTACTGTGGTTTATATGCTTCTGGTGCAGCTTGTGTTCGTGTAAAATAAAATGTGCCCGGTGAAACACCGGGCACATTTGCTTATAAAAATTGTTGGTATCTACAAAACACAGCTCAAACGCTTCAGTTATCTGATCACTCCGCGTAATCCGAATCAATGCCAGCCCTGACAAGCTCCGCCTGCTCTGCCTCAAGCGCCATCGCCTGCTCACGCTGTATATTCTCATGAACCGACAGCATTGGCTCGACGTTCATATGCCGCACGTGCCTGTCTATGTAGTTCTTCGTGCACTTGTAGACCATCGGCGAAAGCACCAGGACGCCTATAAGATTCGGGATCATCATCATTCCGTTGAACGTATCGGAAAGCTCCCACGCCAGGTTCTCGCCCATCGTAGCGCCGCCGAATATCGCAAGTACGAACACTATCTTGTAGAATATAGTCGCCTTTGTACCGAACAGATACTCAAATGCCTTGGTTCCGTAGTGGCTCCAGCCGAGGGACGTTGAGAACGCGAACAGCAGCAGCGCGATAGCCACGAAATAACGTCCGATGATACCGAAGTTCTGCTCGAATGCCAGACCAACGATAGAGCCGGTCTGGTTGTTCAGGTAGGCAAATTCCGCCGCGAGTCTGCCGGTTTCAAGGTCAAAAAGCCCGGAGGAGAGCACCGTGAACGCGGTCAGCGTGCATACCACGATAGTATCGGTGAACACGCTGAAAATGCCCCACATTCCCTGGCTTACCGGCTCCTTGACGTTGGAGTTGCAGTGAACCATTACCGACGAGCCAAGTCCCGCTTCGTTGGAAAACACGCCGCGCTTCATACCCATTTCAATAGCCATCTTGACGCCCTGACCGACAAGTCCGCCGACGACTGCTTCAATACCGAACGCACTGTGGAAGATCGCGCTGAACACAGCGCCGAACTGCCCGATGTTCTTTACGCATACCGCCAGGGTACCTATCAGATAGACGACGACCATTATCGGCACGATCTTCTCCGTTACC
>CAKSHT010000022.1 GCA_934457235.1 uncultured Oscillospiraceae bacterium | reverse complement strand
TGACCGATTTCAGCGGCTGTATCTCCCGCCTGGACGAATTCCTGCCGTATGCGGACAACTGGGCGGCTACCGATATAATGACCGTGAAGCTGTTCAGGAAGCACACGGCGGAGCTTCTGCCGCATATCCGCCGCTGGCTCAGCTCCGGCAGAACTTATACGGTAAGATACGCCGTTGGCTGTCTGATGAATTTCTATCTGGACGATAATTTTGACGCGGAGTACCTTGAAATGGTATCCGCCGTGAAATGCGATGAATATTACGTCAGCATGATGGTCGCGTGGTATTTCGCGACCGCCCTTGCCAAGCATTACGACGCCGTGATCCCGTACATCGAGCAGCGCCGCCTTGACCCCGCGACCCACCGCCGCGCAATACAGAAATCCATCGAGAGCTTCCGCATAACCGACGAACAGAAAATGTACCTGCGCATGCTGAGATAGCTACCCGCGCTCCTGAGAAAGATACCGCCGCGTTTCCCGGAAAACTGTTCCGGAAAGCACCAGGATCACCGGGAGGTTGACCGCAGCCATCACGCCGTTGAACATGTCCGCGATGCCCCACGCCGCCGAAAGGTCGATAACTCCGCCGACGGCTGCAAGTGCCGTGTATACCAGCCGGAACGGCAGTACTGCACGGGTTCCCGCGAGGTACTCCGCCGCCTGAGAGCCGAAGCTCCCCCAGCCGATGACCGTTGTGAATGCGAAAAGCGCCACCGCCGCCGAGAGCAGCTTCCCAGCCGCGCCGCCGAACACCGACGAAAACGCGACAGTCATAAGCTCCGCGCCGGTCACTTCCTCCAGGCGGATATCGCGTATCACCGGCGCTCCGTCCTCCCACAGAAGTTCCCCGCCGGCGCTCCGGGACTGTACTCCGGTGACTTTCATGACGTTAGTGCAGGTGATTCCGCCGCCGGAGATACGCACGGTGAATTCTTCCCCGGAAGCGGTACGCATGACGGTGCGCTCCCCTGTGCCTGTGGTGAGCAGCGGAGCACCGGAGGTTATCAGTCCCTCAGCGTCCGTGAGTCTGAAATACTGCGGCTGGGTCGTTATGTTACGGAACACCTCATGTGCCGGAAGCTCACGGCACGGACTTGCAAGGAGCACGAATGCGGTCATGGAGCACATAACTATCGTATCGAAGAACACCTCAAAAATGCTCCACATGCCCTGCACGCAAGGCTCCGTGACATCCGAAGCCGCATGTGCCGCAACCGATGAGCCAAGCCCCGCTTCATTCGAGAAAACTCCCCGGCGGAATCCCATGCTTACCGCCTGCCTGACCATATACCCGCTTACTCCGCCCGCCGCAGCCTCAAGCCCGAACGCACTGCGGAATATCAGTCCCATGACCTCCGGAATACGCGTGATGTTCACAGCGATCATATACACCGCCGCCGCGATATAAAGTGCCGACATCACCGGAACCACGCGTGACGTCACCGCCGCCGTACGCTGTGCACCGCTCTTCCCTTTTCCGCAGAAGAACGCCGCTCCGGTAATTCCGGCGAGAACCACCCCGGTGACTGTCCCCGGAACTCCGAAGCCCGCGTTTATCGCCTGTGCTGCGCAGTTCATCTGCACGATATTGCCCATGCCGAATGCAGAAAGCACGCACGCTCCGGCGAAAACCGCCGCCAGCGGCTTTCCCAGGCGCTTTGTGAAGCATTTTTCGGACAGTCCGCCGCGAATGTACATCATTGCGCCGCCCTGCCAGCTTCCGTCCGTGTTTTTCCGGCGGTAAAGGCATCCGAGCAGATTCTCAGCGTATCCTGTCATCATTCCGAGAACTGCGGATACCCACATCCAGAACACCGCTCCGGCGCCTCCGGTGACTAACGCCGCGGCAACTCCGGCGATGTTTCCAGTGCCTAAAGTAGCGGCAAGCGCCGACGACATCGCCTGGAACGGCGTTACTGAGCCTTCTGCGCTGCTCCCGCGGGACTTTGAGAACACCGTGCACCGCAGCCATTTTCCTATGTGGCGCACCTGAAAAAATCCGGTGCGCACCGAAAAATACGCCCCGGAAAACAGCATCAGTACCAGCATCGGCGCGCCCCAGAGCACGCCATTCACCCCATTGATCATAATATTGATGATATCCATCAGCACACCCCCGGACAAAGCTTATGCTCATTCTTATTATCGCCCGGACGAGTTTATGACGCATTTTATTACACACAATTCACATATTGTGTGTAATAACATCATTCTTAACAGAATATTTATGCACACAGCCAACGAATTGTGATACAATAATATTAGCATTTGTTAAAAGCTATTAGGAGATGTCACACCATGGAATTTCGCTACAAAGTACTTCTGGCAGAAGATGACGAAAGCATCAAACTTCAGATCGCTGCTGTGCTTGAAATGAACGATTACGAGATGATACACGCGGCTACCGGGCATGATACTCTGCAAATGGCAAAGTCACACTGTCCGGATCTTATCCTTCTTGACCTCGGTCTGCCGGATATGGACGGAATGGCAGTGCTTGAGAGCCTGCGCTGCTGGTCGGCGATACCTGTGATCGTGGTGTCTGCACGGAAATCAGAAGAGGAAAAGGTCAAGGCGCTGGAAACGGGAGCCGATGATTATATCGAGAAGCCGCCCCAGAACAACGAGCTTATAGCACGGATACGCGTTGCGCTGCGCCACATGCGCTGTCTGAATCAGTCCAGCCTGCACCGCGATGAACTGATAAAGGTCGGGGATATGGAGGTAGACCTGGAAAACCATACAATATCCATAAACGGTGAACCTGTGGAGCTGACCCAGAACGAATACCGTATCGTGGCGCAGCTATCCCAGAATATCGGACACATAATGCCATATGACAAGCTGCTCACAAGGCTGTGGGGACCTAACTCCACCGGAAATAACCAGATACTCCGCGTGAATATGGCGAATATACGCCGGAAGATAGAAAAGGACCCGGCTCACCCGCGATACATAATCACTGAAAACGGAATCGGCTACAGAATGCCATCTCCGGAGCAGCTTGCACAGGAAACAATATGAAAGAACGGCCGGATGTTATAGTCCGACCGCTGTTTTTTATTCCCGCGTGTCCACGCGCTTCCTGGACAGGTCTATCGAAACCACCGTGCCATGCTCCTTACTATCCAGGCTGATGGCATGACCTAATGCTTTACATATCCTGCTGCAAAGATAAAGCCCTATGCCGCTCGCTTTCATATCCGTCCTGCCGTTGCAGCCGGTGTAGCCCTTTTCGAACACCCTGGGAAGATCCTCCGGAGCTATGCCGATACCGGTGTCGCTGATCTTCAGCACTTCGTTTTCCAGGGTTATCGCTATGCCACCGGATCTAGTGTACTTCACGGCATTTGAAAGTACCTGCTCCACCACGAACAGCAGCCACTTTTCGTCCGTGAGTACGGCGTGATCAAACGGCTCGTAGCTCAGCGAAAGGCGCTTGCGTATGAACTGTCCGGAAAAGCTCTTCACTGCCCGGCGGACGATGCTGTCAAGATCACACTCTCTGAAAACATAGTCCCCGCCGCTCTCCAGACGTACATAGCAGAGCACCATATCCACATACTGCGATATGCGCTGAAGCTCCACAGAAAGCTCCCGGCTTTCGGGGGTGTCCTGCTCGGCGAGGGCAAGCCGCATGGAGGCTATCGGAGTTTTTATCTGATGCGCCCACATCGTGTAGTAGTCGCTCATATCCGCAATGCTTCCCTCATAGTGCGCCTGCAATTCCGCGCGGCTTCTGAAAAGAATCCGGATAAGCTCTGCGTACCCGGATTCGATGGAACTTTCCGGCTCCGGAAGCCCGTCGCAGCTGACGGTTATGTCATTTACCAGCTTTTCAAGCGTGTCCTGCCTGCTCCGGAATTTCATATAATCATAAACTCCGTAGACAATGCCCAGGACAGCGCATATCACCGCCGCATAGCCGACGGCGCCAAGCGGTATCCCGCCGAGCACAAAGACCACCGTGAACACCGCCGCGAACAGCAGGAACGCCGATATAACGCGGCGCCTGCACCACAGATAATTCTTCATTCCACGATGTACCCCATGCCGACCTTCGTTGTGATGAACCCGTTAAGTCCCGCGCCGTCCAGCTTTTTGCGCAGCCTTGCGACATTCACCGTCAGAGTGTTCTCGTCAACGAAGCAGTCGGTCTCCCACAGACGGTTCATAAGCTTTTCGCGGCTGACTATCTTCCCCTTGCTCTCCATCAGCGATTGCAGGATCCGGTATTCGTTCTTCGTGAGATCTATCCGGCTTCCTCCGGCATACAGCGCGGCTTCCGCAGTATTCAGCCGGGCGCCGCGGTGCTCGATGACTCCCACCTGTTGAGCAAAATCGTACGTCCTGCGCAGCATTGCCTGTATCTTCGCGGTTAGAACCGGCATGTCGAACGGCTTTGAAATGAAATCGTCGCCGCCCATGTTCATCGCCATTATTATGTTCATGTTGTCGCTCGCGGAGGATATGAACATCACCGGAACGCTGCTCGTCTTGCGCAGCTCCCCGCACCAGTAAAGCCCGTTATAGAACGGCAGGGTTATGTCCATCAGTACCAGGTGCGGCTGATACTCCGCGATTTCGTCGGTTATATGCCGGAAATCCGACGCACACCTTACGTCAAGCTCCCACCCCGAAAGTCCCTTGCTCACCGACCGTGCTATGCCCTCGTCGTCCTCTGCGATATAAATTCTGTACATGTCTGTACCTCATTTCTCAAACTGTATTATCTGTATTATATCACAGTTCACTTCAATAGTCAATAGCTTTATTTACAAAAACTAATGGGCTGTCCGTAGACAGCCCCTCAGCTTAGTAATAAATTAACCGTCCCAGGCTGCCGAGAAAGGTACAGATGCTAGAAAATGGCTGTTCGGCTAGGCTTTGTGCCTGCCGAACAGCCATTGACGAAGCAGATGTGCCTTTATCGACAGCCTCAATTCGTTATGCTTCGGCTTTTTCCATATTAAGACGGCACTTTTCTTTCCACTTACCCTGCCAGTAGCGGATAAGGCTCATAAGCGCGGTTATCACCCAGGTAAGGCAGGTCGTCGTCCAGACTGCCCACCAGCCCATTCCGGGAATATGCACCAGGATTATCGCAAATCCGATACGCCCGATAACCTCCACAAATCCGTTTATCATCGCGTAAACCACGTCGCCGGCGCCGTTGAGAAGTCCGCGGGTGGTGTGGATAGTGCCCAGAGCCACATAGAACAGGCAGGACAGGCGCAGAGCCTGACCGCCGATCTCAATTACCTGCGGATCGTCCACGAACATTCCGACGATCTGGTCGCCAAGCGCCAGAAATATTCCCATGATAAACAGCGCAAAGCCAACTGTGACCAGCATGCTGCGGTGATATCCGCGGATAACGCGCTTTTGCAGTCCCGCGCCGATATTCTGTCCCGCAAAGGTGGATACCGCCGCGTTCATGGAGGCAAACGGCTGCTGGACGAGCTGTTCAACGCGCATCGTAGCGGTATACGCCGCCATGACCGTCTCTCCGAATCCGTTCGCGGTACGCTGGAGGAATATCATGGACACCGAGATCATAGCATTCTGTAATGCTATCGGTACACCGGTGGAAATACACTTGGCACAGACCTGCCACGCGGGTTTTGCGTCCTCGCGGCTGAGCTTGAAATAAGGGTTCCTGCGGAATCCCACGATAATGCTTCCCGCCGCACTGATACCCTGGGATATCACCGTGGCATACGCCGCGCCGACAACTCCCCAGCCGAATACCACGACGAACAGCAGATCCAGCCCGACGTTCAGCAGACTCGCGACTACCAGAAATATCAGCGGCGTGCGGGAATCTCCGAGGGAGCGCATGACCGCGTTAATCCAGTTGTAAGCAGCTACGCAGAGAGTTCCGGAGCAGGCGGCGCGCATGTAGCTGGCAGCGTCCTGGAGCAGGTTGTCCGGGGTGTTCATCATCTTCATCAGCAGCCCGGCGAACGCCACGGAGATCACCGTGACAAGCGCGCCGAACGCCAGTATGACGTACGCGGAGTTGGTTATCAGCTTCTTGACTTCCTTGTGAAGCCCCGCGCCGAAGCGCTGTGAAATGAGTATTCCGGCACCGACCGAAAGTCCTATGCACAGCGTGCTGAAAAGGTACGTCAGAGAGCCTGTGGTACCCACCGCCGCCAGTTTGTCGGAGCCAAGGAACTTCCCGACGATGATGGAATCAACGATGTTGTAGAGCTGCTGGAATACGTTTCCGGCAAACAGCGGCAGCGTGAAAAGTATGATATGCCGAAGCTCGCTGCCTTCGGTCATTTTCTTTGTGTAAGTCATGTTCTTCCGTTCCTTTTGTCTGTAAACAGCAAACAGCCCCACTGTTTGGGTGGGGTCGTGTGTTCCGTTTTCTGTTTTTAGTCTGACAGATAGGACTTCACCAGCACCTGGAGAAGCTCGTCACGGTCGATGTGACGGATAAGCCCACGGGCGTTGTTGAACGTCGTGATGTATGTAGGATCCTCAGAGAGAATGTAGCCGACGAGCTGATTTATGGGGTTATAGCCCTTCTGCTTGAGCGCGTCATAGACAGTAGTAAGGATCTCCTTCATCTCGTTTTCTCTGTCATCGTGTACAGAAAAAGTCATGGTCTTGTCGTGCATAACATCAATCCTTCCTTGTCCAAATATTACAAATCGGTTACAATACTGATTATACACGTTTTCAGGGAAAATTACAACCATGTTTCAATGGTTTAGTCATAATTACCATAGAAAATCTATACTTTTCACAAAACGGTTTTCCCCTGTTTGGATATTCTCACAAAAAACCGGCGGCATATCCTGCATGATATATAAATTTTGCTAAAACACTTGTATATTTCATTTTTTTGTGATATAATGTTTCTATAGTAGTGTAGCATGACGTAATGGTAATTTTACGTCACACCTAGGGCTACACCGCATAATTATTGTCGCGCGATTGCGCAGTCAGTTTTGCCAATATCATGCTTCGCTTATTGGCAAACTTGATTTTTCGTCAGATCGTATAATGATGAGTTGTTGACGGAAGCGGCAGCGCTTTCAAGTCAAAAACTAGCGACGCAAGGCTTTCGCCTTGTGCCAGGACGAATTGTGCAATATGCAAGTTTGGCACAACACGAAACAAATCTGTTGAGCAATCATATGATTTTTGCGCCAAACCAGAAATATGCGAGCAAGCGTGCGGGAAAAGGCGTTAGCCGCTAATTGTGCGGTGACGCCTAAATAATAATTCTCATTCAGGAGGAATCACAGATGGCAGCAGGCGATGGTTTCAAGCAGGTCCCTTTCGGGTTTGACAAGAACGAAGTAAATACATACATCAGCGATCTCCGCAAGAAAATGAGCGCTCTTGAAGCGGATATGCGCTCCAACGACGAAAAGACAAAAGCGGCGGAAAAGCTTGCCGAGGAAGCTGACAGCCGCATAAAGGCAGCCCAGGAAGAGGCTGACAAGAAAGTAGAGGAGATCTCCTCCCAGCTTGAGGAGGAAAAGTCCACCACATCACGCCAGATGGTCGAGATACGCAATCTGAAGGAGCGTCTTGACAGCGAAAAGAAGAAAATGACCGATATGCTCAAGAACGGCAAGGGAGTATCGCAGGAGGCCACCCGCGCATTCAACGAGGTCCTCGAAAAGGCGAACGATGAAGCCGCAAGCATAATCGAAAATGCAAAGCAACAGGCGGCGCAGATCATCGAAGCCGCAAACCAGCAGCGCGATGTGATTTCCGACAAGACGAGCGAGTTCCTACAGAAGCTGCGCGAACAGCTTGAAGCTATGAACGACGGATACAACGCAGTCAACCAGTCAGCAGCGGAGCTTCTTGGAACCACTGTAGCTCCTGCGGTAACGCTCCCTGAGCAGGAGCCTGTCGCAGCGCCCGCTCCTGCCCCCGTATTCGTACAGTCTGAAGAACCTGCCGAGGTGCCGGATATGTCCGTATTCGACTCAGTACCAGAGGCAGCTGACGAGGAAGGGCAGACCGAGCCGGAAGCAGCAGAGCCGGAGTTCACCGAGCCTGAAGAGCCGGCAGAGGAGCCTGTTTACGAGGAGCCGGAACAGACCGAAGCCGAGGACGAGAGCGCTCCCGCGGTATTCAACGATGACTGGAGCGGCAACGAGATGGCGGACGCCGTAGCAGCCGCAGAAAAGCAGATGGCAGAAGCGAACAGACAGGATATACCGCTTGTTAATCCGGAAGCTTCTTCTGACCCGTTCGGCGGGGATCTGTTCAGCATGGACGAACACAACGACGAAATGTCCGGATTTGATATGGATAAGCACGAGGAAGCAGATAACCAGGTAGACGAAGTTTCCCCGCTCGACGTTTCCGACCACTCCGAAGCGTCCTTCGACAACGACTTCACCAAGGATCTCCTGGCTCAGACGATGCCCTCCAGCGCTCTTGGCAGCGACGCTGACGACGATCTTCTGGCAGCCGTAAGGGCAGCCGAGGAAGCAGCAGCCGTAAAGCCCTCTGATATTGATATGGACGATGAGCCGGAGCCTGTTTCCACTGGTTCCGAGGAGGACGACCTGATGAAGGCTCTGCGCGAGGCAGAAGCAGCGTTCGGCGGTTCTTCCGTACAGTCCGATGACGAGCCGGGGGAGGAAGCTTCCGCAGAATCCGACGATCCCTGGGCTGACCTCCAGAAGCAGCTCGCCGCAATGGAAAGCGCTAACGGCGGAGCTTCCAACGTCACCTACGACGAGCCGGAGCCTGTCCAGCAGGAAGAGGAAGAACCCCAGACCACACCGCCCTCAGCTGACGACGCTTCCATCTGGAACTTCGGTAACAGCAGCAGCGACGATGACGACATGAGTTCCGATTTCGGCGGCTTCGGCGGGTTTTAATTTCGGGTTTTAATTTAATATCATGCGGCAGTACGACCTGTGCTGCCGCAATTCAGACTAAAGCAGGACTTGACACATGGAAATTGAACTGAACACAAGCGAACTCAAAGAAAGGGCAAAGACCCTCAGAGCCGGAGACAAGGTGCTTCTTTCCGGCACTGTATACACATCACGTGACGCAGCGCACAAGCGCATCAAGCAGTGCATCGACAGCGGAACTCCCCTGCCCTACGATATAGACGGCGCTGCGATATACTACGCAGGTCCCACCCAGGCAAAGGACGGCATGGTTATCGGCTCCTGCGGTCCAACCACATCAAGCCGTATGGACGTATATTCACCGATGCTTCTTGATATGGGGCTTTCCGCGATGATAGGAAAGGGAGAGCGCTCCCAGGCTGTATGCGACGCTATCGAGCGCAACGGCGCGGTTTACTTCTGCGCTATAGGCGGTGCCGGAGCATTGGCATGCAAGTGCATATCCGAGTGCGACGTTATCGCATTTGAGGATCTCGGCTGCGAGAGCGTAAAGCGCCTGCACTTCGAGAAATTTCCGCTTATCGTGACGATAGACTGTGTTGGCGGCAACCTCTTCAAAACCGGCAGGAAGCAGTATTGTAAAGAGATTTAAGGCAATACCGCACAAAGATTGTGCGTGTATTGCGCAGTCAGATTTTTCGTCAGATTGTACAATGAGGACGACGCAAGGCTGACGCCTTGCTAGGACGAATTGTGCAAGATGACGGAAAAAATGCAAGCAAGACACGCGCAAAATCCAATAAATGGTCTTTGTGCGGTGTTGCCTTAACGACGAATTACAAAATCTGTAGTGTTTTTGCATAAACAACGGCATAATTTTTCATCTAAAGTGCTTGTCTTTGGAAAATTTGCGATTTTTCCTTGACAAAACTATAAGCGGGTGTTATAATTATGCGTAGCAGATGACATTTACATTAAAAGTAATTTTGGAATGTGTATGGCTGATTATTCTAAGTTGACTGACGAGCAGCTTGCCAGCTGCGTATCTTCTGCAAACAGCGGTGACGCCGTCGCCGAGATGGTGTCAAGATATACCGGAATGGTACTGGCACTCGCCGGAAAATTCAGCGGCAGCGCCGATTACGAGGAGCTTGTCAGCGAGGGGCTTGACGCGCTCATCGCCGCTGCTTCCGGATACGATCCGGAGCGCGGGAGCTTCGCCGCGTTCGCTTCCGTGTGCGTTTCCAACCGTATGAAGAACGCCGTTACAAGGGCGGATCGCCGGAATTCCAGGCTGTCAGAACTTGACAGCGAGGATATCCCGGACAACTCCCCAACGCCGGAAGAACTTGTCATCAGCCGTGAAAATGCTGCCGAGATCACCGAAAGAATGAAAGATCTGCTTTCCCCGCTGGAGTTGCGCTGCATTGAGGGCGTTATTCTCGGTATGCCATATTCCGAAATTGCCGAACGGCTGTCGATCAGCTTGAAATCCGTTGACAACGCCGTGACAAGGGCGCGCGCAAAGCTAAGGGAGTTTTTCCCAAGGCTGTGATATATATGACCCGGTAGCTTAATTACCAGAGCGTTGTTTATCAAAGGTGTCGGTGTAAGTCCGACCAGGGCAAAAAATTTTTTTATGAGGTATGGACTATGTACACAGACATCACTTTAAAGTGCAAGGACTGCGGAGCTGACTTCGTGTTCACCGCTGGCGAGCAGGAATTCTACGCTGAAAAGGGCTTCACAAACCAGCCGCAGAGATGCAAGGCTTGCCGTGACGCCAAGAAGAACGCAGGCAAGGGCGGCAGAACCTTCTACGAGGCTACTTGCGCTGGTTGTGGCGGTATTGCAAGAGTTCCCTTCGAGCCGAAGGAAGACAGACCTGTATACTGCAGCGACTGCTTTGCTAAGATGAGAGGCGAGTAATTTCGCCCGGATTGGTTGGTATTTTCTCACAGGAAACTAGCATTTTCATAATGCCGCAAGGCAGTTTGAGCAAATTTCTTATAGAACTATTAATCAACTCGCAAAAAGATCAGACGGTGATGAGCCGTCTGATTTTTTTTGGAATTTTTCATAATCGGTGCGAAAAAACAGGCAGGGTGCGCCAACTTTTAGGAAAGCCATCGAAGATGGTGTGCACTGCCCATTTTCGCTCACATGAGGGTTTTATGCTTTTTTGATCACTACGGCTGGCATACAGTCCCGGCGAAAAGAGGCTGTCCGTCCATGCCGGTGAGGACAAAGACGAACGGGCGGTCAAGGACAAAATCCATTTCGTCCTCCGGCGGCATGGCGCCGCCACATGTAGCCATTTCAACAAATGAAGCCGCGGTGCAGCCCTCCTCATCGATAGCCACCCGCGAGGACTGTCTTGCCTTGTTGACATAGCATTCATCGCCGCATATCGGCGTGAAATCCGCGGAACTGCCAAATATATCCGTCACGCCAAGTTCACTGAGTCCGTCGCGGAGATCAACCGTTGAGGAAACGTCGAACTTCGGCACTGACAGATTTATTACCAGTCTCTTGCTGCTGTCATAATACTTATCGGTATGCGCGATCATATCCATGTATTCGCCAGATTCCAGGACGGCGGCGATGTCCTTGTCCTCGTCCGGCAGGATCAGCCACATTCTGCAGCCGGTATCGAACGGCAGATTTACCGCGCCGTAATCCTCGCTGAAATAATAGCTGCCGAATGTATCAGTCCGGTTCATGAATTCTGCGCTGATATCCCCGGTCGGCGCGTGGAACGTCCTGGTGCTGTTGCGCTCAGCCCGGAACTCGTCGTCCCACTTTCCGCGGAAGTACACCGTTGAATACAACGCAAATATCGTGGAAGCGTCCAGGTTTACGGTATCCACTGCGTCCTCCAGAAAGCCGTCAGTCTGCTCGTTGAGCCAGTCCTTTATCGCCTGGTTCATAGTGTCAGTACCGAATTTTCCGGAATACGCAGAAGCATAGTAATTATCCGCCAGGCTGCCAAGAGTATCTTCGCTGAATTTTATATCGTCGCTCAGCCAGATGGAATTTGCAAGAACGCTGGTTACCGCTCCGTCATTACAATAGTTCGCGTTCCAGACCTGTCCCGCCTGTGTGCGCAGCGATTCGATACTGTCCGAGTTGAGAAGATCAAGTATCTGCTGGCGGCTGCTTCCGCCGCAGGTCTCCGCAAGCGCCGAGAGCGCCATATACAGGTTCAGCGGAGAAAACGAGCTGTTCTTGTCGCTGTCCAGGAATGTACGGGTGCTGTCCTTGTAGAATTTCCACAGGTTTTCGCAATATCCCTCCGGCTGGTTCAACTGCCTGGAACGGGCGTCGTTCCAGGCGTCCCACTCCTTATCGAAGAACAGGCTGCTTTCGTTCGGGTATTTCGCCATCTGCGGATATTCAGCCTGCGCATACGCCGTGATCCCGGTGTTCATCGTGTTCATTGCTATCATACCTCCGACCGCCAGGCACGTCGCGGCGGCGCCTATCGTTATCCAAAGCGGCTTGCGGGTGCGTTTGTTCGTAGTTCCCTTTTTCATGTGCGACCTCACTTTCGTTATATCATAGGTGGATTGCAGGCGCTTTCACCGCGCCTTTACTATTATTACAGAACAGCATGCGGAATTGTTGCAGTATTCCCGAAAAATAAAAAAATTTGTAAAACCACTTGACAAATCTGAACAAGTGGTGTATAATATCATCATTGAATCGCTTTAGCAACAAAAAGCATAAAAACGTAAAAGCATAAAAGTGTTAAAGCAACGAAAGGAATGTGTTACTAATGAAGGAAGTATCAAAGCTCATGGATTACAGATCAGACATCAGGATCGTGGACGCAACGCTGCGCGACGGCGGTCTTGTAAATTCGTTCAGATTTACCGACGAATTCGTGAAGGATCTGTACCAGACTAACATAAAAGCAGGCGTGGACGTAATGGAATTCGGCTACAAAGCGTCCAAGGAGATGTTCGACGTAAAGGACTTCGGCAAGTGGAAGTTCTGCGACGACGAGGATATCCGTGCGATCGTCGGCGAAAACGAGACCGACCTCAAGATCGCTGTAATGGCTGACGTAGGACGCTGCGATTTCCGCAACGATATCCACAGACGCAGCGAAAGCCCCATCGACGTTATCCGCGTCGCTACATATCTGAACCAGATACCCGCGGCAGTTGAAGTAATCGAGGACTGTGCCGCAAAGGGGTACGAAGTAACATGCAACATCATGGCTATCTCCAACGCGCAGGACGCTGACATTAAGGTAGCGCTGGATATCCTGGGCAAATCCCCGGTCGATGTAATTTACATCGTTGACAGCTTCGGCGCGCTGTACCCCGAACAGATCGAGCGAATCGCAGCGCTGTACGGCGAATTCGCTGCCAAGTACGGAAAGAAGCTTGGAATCCACGCGCACAACAACCAGCAGCTGGCATTCGCGAACACTGTTGAAGCAGTCGGCGACGGCGTTGACTGGCTGGACGGAACCTACTCCGAAATGGGCAGAGGCGCCGGAAACTGCGCAATGGAGCTGCTTCTTGGCTTCCTCAAGAACCCGAAATACAACATCTACCCTGCTCTCCAGTTCATCGAGAAGCACATGAAGCGCTTAAAGGACGAGGGCGTTGTCTGGGGCTACGACACTCAGTACCTGCTGACCGGTATGCTCAACCAGCACCCGCGCACAGCTATCCAGTTCACTAACGACAAGCGCCGCGACTACTCCGAGTTCTACAAGGAAGTCACCGCACAGGAATGATGATCCGACCGCGCTCCGCCATTACCTCCGGCGGGGCGCATTTTATCTGTATTTTCAGCCGGAAAAAGATTTTTAAAAAAATCCGAAAAATTTTGAAAAAGGTGTTGACAAACGAAGAAAAACGTGATATAATATACAAGTCGTCAGGGAACAGCAAAGAAACAAAGAACTGATAACGCTTTACGCTGGTGTAGCTCAGCTGGTAGAGCAGCTGATTTGTAATCAGCAGGTCGGGGGTTCGAATCCGTCCACCAGCTCCATTTTTTAATGGAACAAAAATTTAATATGTGGGAGCTTTCCCGAGTGGCCAAAGGGGACAGACTGTAAATCTGCTGCGTAATGCTTCGGTGGTTCGAATCCACCAGCTCCCACCAGTTGAGTGTTTTAACGCAAGTTAAAGCACTCTTCTTTTTATGTCGAAATCAATGCCGTATTCAACAGGTACGGCATTTTTGCTGTTCGCTGCCATACTTTCCTATTGCAAGAAAGCGGAAAGTATGCTATAATACAGATATATGGCGCATAAGACGCCGGACAGACATAAACTGACACAGAACAAAAGCGAGGACACACATGATAAAGCTTATAGCAAGCGACATGGACGGCACCCTGCTCAACGACAAAAAGGAGCTCCCCGGTGACTTCTTCGAGGTGCTGGGCAAGCTGGAGCAACACGGGATCCGATTCACAGTGGCAAGCGGTCGCTCCTACGACGCTGTTGCACACCTGTTCCCGGAGGAGTACCGCGGGAAGCTGGATTTTATCTGCGACAACGGCGCAAATATCTACCACGACGGAAAGCAGGCGGATTTCACTCCGCTGGAGCGCTCCACGTTCGAGCAGCTCATAAAGGCATGCGATCAGATAGGAGAGCTGCGCGTTTTGGTCTGCGCGGGCAGGGGTACCTACCACCTCAAAGCGGACCCGACGTTCACCGCAGAGATCGCGAAATACTACAAGAACCACATTCCCTGCGACGATCTTCTCGCCGTTGACGACATAATCTACAAGGTGGCAGTCTGCGACATGCAGGGCACTGAAAAGCGCGCAAAACCCGCCCTGGACGCTATCATGGGAGATAAGCTGAACGTACAGGTATCCGGTCCGATATGGATGGACGTAATGTCCGCCGGCGTGAATAAGGGAAGCGCGCTGGAGCGCCTGGCAGCTCTTCTGGGACTTGACCGCGAGGAAGTCATGGCGTTCGGGGACTACTACAACGACGCGGAAATGCTGCGCTTCGCAGGCTGGAGCTTCGCAATGGAAAACGGACACCCGGATGTAAAGCGCATGGCAAGATATCTCGCAAGAAGCAACAACGAAAACGGCGTGCTCAGAGCGGTCCGCAAATACGCGCTGGGCGAGGACGCGTGAATCCTGGAGGTACTATGAACATACAGATCTTCGGCAAATCGAAGTGCTTTGATACGAAAAAGGCAGAGAGATATTTTAAGGAACGCGGCATAAAATATCAGTACGTAGACATCCTTTCAAAGGGGCTGAGCCGCGGCGAACTGGACAGCGTGACCAGGGCGCTCGGCGGACTTGACGCCGTTATTGATGATAAATCCAGGGACTATGCGGAGATCAAATATCTCCTCGACGACGCAAAGCCAGACAAGCTCGCAGAAAATCCGAAACTATACAAAACGCCTATCGTCCGCAACGGCAGACAGGCGACAATCGGCTACTGCCCCGATGTCTGGAAGAACTGGGAGTAAACTATGCAGATTTTTCTGATAATAATTCTTATAATGTGCTCGGCGTTTTTCTCTGCGACTGAAACCGCACTGAGCAGCGCCAACAAGATCCGTCTGAAGAACATGGCGGACAATGGCAGCCACGCAGCGCAGCGTACGCTGAATGTTCTGGCGAAGTATGACAAGGCGCTCACAACGATACTCATCGGCAACAACATCGTAAACATCGCATGCTCCTCCATAGCCACGATACTCGCGATACAGCTGGTCGGCGAGCAGTACGGCTCCCTGGTGTCCACGATCGCGACAACTGTTATCGTGCTGATTTTCGGCGAGGTAATGCCCAAGAGCATCGCAAAGGACTTTGCGGAGCCTGTGGCTATGTTTTCTTCAGCAATCATATCGTTTCTTATGGTTATATTCACGCCGTTCTCAGCGTTCTTCATTCTTCTGAAAAAGGGCATGTCAAAGATATTCCACCGCAAGGAATCCGTCAGCATGACCGAGGAAGAGCTTAAAGTCATGATCGACGAGATTGAGGACGAGGGCGTGCTTGAGACCCAGGAAAGCGACCTGGTGCGCAGTGCGCTTGAATTCGACGAAATTACAGTAGATGAGATAATCACCCCCCGCGTGCGCATAACCGCAGTCGAGGTCGGTGAGAACATAAACGATGTACGCCGTAAGTTCCTCCAGGAGGAATATTCCAGAATGCCGGTGTACGAGCGTACTCTTGACAACATAATCGGCATAATCACCGAAAAGGAATTCTTCAAGCAGTATGAAAAGAGCGGTGACTTCACTATCCGCAGCATAATGCAGGAAACGATATATCTTCCGCAGATGCAGAAGCTTTCTGAGGTTTTCCGCACCATGCAGAAGCAGAAGTGCCATATGAGCGTCGTGCTCGACCAGCACGGCGGTACTCTGGGAATTGTAACAATGGAGGATATCCTGGAGGAGCTTGTCGGCGAGATATGGGACGAGAGCGATGAAGTGAAATCCCCGGTGACCGTGGTGGGAAACAATATATTTGAGGTGTACGGCGATGTTTCGCTGAATTCACTGCGCAGGTTTCTGGAATCCAGGGATATTCCGGCGGATATTGAGAGCGAGGCGCACACCGTCGCAGGCTGGGTGCTCGGATTATTCGGAAGCATTCCCAAAAGCGGCGACGAAATAACAAACGGCTGTTTTAAAGTAACTGTTCTTGATGCCGCCGAGCTTCGCGTGAACAGGGTACGAATTGAAATAATCAATACCGAAAGCGAGGAACAATAACATGACAGAATTCAGGTACGACACGCAGCTTCTCATTGAGGGCGAGGGACTTGACGAGGACGCAATCAACGAATATATCCGCACGAACTTCAAGGGCGACTGCCTGCTTGCAGTTGGCGACGACGAGCTTATCAAGCTCCATTACCACACCAACGAGCCGTGGAAGGTCCTGGAGTACTGCGCATCCCTGGGCGAGATATACGACATCGTTATTGAGGACATGGACAGACAGTCCCGCGGACTGAAAGGCTGATATAATGAAAACAGTCATTATCGACAACAGCCTGTGTACGCTTCCCATAAGCGAGCGCGTACGCCCGGAGTTCATCTACCGATACATAACCGCACTGGCGGAGACCGGCGTGAAATACGTTGAATTGGATTTCCGCACGGTGATGAAAATGCACGAGCTTCCGGACGGCATCGGATACATATTCCGTCTGGGAGATCCGATGTTCGCCGAGCTGACCCAGGCGTTCGATTTCAACTATGTCCTGGTGACGATACAGGATCTCAAGGAGCGGCTGAATCTCGGCGGAACTCCTGCGATAATCGAATTTCCGGCTATCAACGGGCTTTCAAGGCAGCTCGTGAAGCTGGCGCAGGGACAGATATCCTCCCCTATTTCCATGGTCCGTATACGCGGAAGCTATCCGCTGATGGAGGGACGAGAAGTCGGTGAAATGATATGGCGCGCGAAGAATTCCGTCACGGTGCCAATAGACCTCTGCCCGATGAACGCCAAGAAAACCGCCCTGGATATGGCGATAAAGGCTTCCATGGCGGACGTTGACAGCGTTACGATGTGCATGGGACGTTCAAAGAACTACGCATCGCTGGAGGATTACGCATTCTCACTGATGACGGTACACGACACTCTGCCGAAGGAGCTGAGCCTTTCCGCGCTATGCCGCGCCGAGCTGCTGCATCATATAGTATTCGGCGGACGTTCGCTCGACCGTATCAATGAGATAATGCGGCTCATAGACTTTGATATCGCAAACCTCATAAACGCAGATACCGGCGAGCGCGTAAAGATGCATGTTTCGCTGAAAGACAAGATGATGCTCCGTCAAACGTACGTTTCAGCGCTTCAGAAATTCGCCGAGGAAGAGGATATCCCGGAGGATATCATGCAGGACATGACCGACGCGATAAATCACTTTGATTTCCACCAGTTCGACCAGGAGCTTCTTTACAGCGAAAAGCCGAAAATACTTAACTGATAAAAGGACGGAGTTAAATCCGTCCTTTTTAGTCTGCTGTAAAAATTCTAAGGCAATACCGCATAATTATTGTCGTGCGATTGCGCAGTCAGTTTTGCCAATATTACGCTTCGCTTATTGGCAAAACTCGATTTTCGTCAGATTGTACAAATTGAGCGCAGGCGGGCTGACGCCCGTCAAGCGAAATTTGTGCGAGATGACGGAAAATATGCAAGCAAGCGTGCGGTAAAGGCTTTAGCCGTTAATTGTGCGGTGTTGCCCTAATTTAGGAGCGGATCCTGTATCCGCCCTTTTGTTTTCGGCCGGATTTTAGATTTATTTCCCGGCAAGTTCATTTTATCAATTGATTTGTGTCACAAAAACATCACACTACGGGCTTATACTGTGAATGTAAACGGAAAGCCGCAGGGAGGCGGCAGCCCCAACAACACAGAAAGGCTTGTGATATTATGAAAACCTATAAATATTTCGCACTTATCTGCGCAGCGGTCGTGGCTGCGGCTTCTACCGGCTGCTCGAACAATTCCACCAGCTCCGATACTTCCACAAGTTCCGTAGTTTCAACGGACGAGAATTCACATAAGACCTCCGAAGCAGGGACAGAAGATGTGAAGCAGTCCGAAAACTACAAGACCGTGAAAGTAACTGTGGTCGACGGAAACACCATAACCGCCGACGAGGGCGACATAGTTTCCGGCGGCGCTCCCGGACAGCCCGGTGACGGCTCCGCGCCCGAAATGCCGGGCGATTCCGGTGATAATTCCGGAAACTCCGACAGCAGCTCCGGCGCACTGGAAAAGCCCGCCGACGATAATTCCGACAGCTCAAAGCCCGATGGCGAACCTCCCGCAAAGCCGGACGGAGAAAACTCCGGCGACGCTCCCTCCATGCCCGATGGAGAAGCACCCGACGGATCCGGCAACGGCGCTCCCGACAAGCCAGACGGTGAGCCTGGCGGAAACGCTCCCGGCGGAATGGGCGGAAGCACCTTTGAATCCTCCGGCAGCAGCGTGACATTCACAGTGACTGATGATACCAAGATATCCGTGGAATTCCTCCAGGGAAGCAGCGACGGAACTATTGACGACATCGCAGTCGGCAGCGTACTTGCAGTTACACTTAATGACGACGGCACAGCGGCTTCCATAGTCGTAAAGAACATGAACGCCGGAAGCGGCTTCGGCGGCAGCGGCGAAGTGACTAACGGGACCTCCGCCAATACGATAACCGAGAACACCGCCGAAAGCGACACCGAGTATATGTCCACTGGCGACGATGAGAACGCCCTGCGCGTTGACAGCGCCGAAGCAACTCTCAGCAACATCACCGTCAACAAGAGCGCCGGAAGCTCCTCCAATACCGAGGACGGCGATTTCTACGGACAGAATGCAGGATTCCTGGCACTTAACGGCGCCAAGGTCACTATCACTGACTCCACTTTCAACACCGGAGTTGTGAACGGAAACGCAGTATTCAGCTACGGCGAGGGAACCACCGTCAATATCTCCGACAGCACCATACGCACCACGGAGCGCAATTCCGGCGGTATCCAGACAACCGGCGGCGGTACTATGAACGCGACCAACCTCGACGTGCAGACCGAGGGCAACTCATCCGCGGCTATCCGCACGGACCGAGGCGGTGGAACAGTAAATGTTGAGGGAGGCAAATACGTCACCAACGGCACCGGAAGCCCCGCTATCTACTGCACTGCTGATATAACCGCAAGCAACGCCGAACTTACCGCGAACGCCAGCGAGGGCGTTGTCGTTGAGGGCAAGAACAGCGTAACTCTGAACAACTGCACACTTACCGGAAACATGGATAACACCTACGGCGGTGACTCCGACGAGAATATCCACACCATCATGATTTATCAGAGCATGTCCGGCGACGCTGATATCGGCGAAGCGTACTTCACCGCCGAGGGCGGCAGCATTACAGGTCTGTCCGGCGATATGTTCTACATCACGAACACCGACTGCACTATTTCACTTAAGGACGTTGCGTTCACCCTGGCAAACGATACGTTCCTGCGCGTTGAGGGCAACTCCAGCTCCCGCGGCTGGGGCACCGAGGGCGCCAACGGCGGCGATGTGATACTCACTGCCGAGGATCAGATCATCGAGGGCAATATCCTTGTGGACAGCATTTCCACGCTCGATATGACCATGAATAATTCAACATTCAACGGTGCAATAAATCCCGACGGCGAGGGCGGCACAGTCAAGGTGACTATGGACAGCAGCTCCACCTGGACGCTCACCGGCGACAGCTATATCACTGAATTCAGCGGCGACGTTTCCCAGATAACCGCCAACGGCTATCATCTTTACGTCAACGGCGAACAGTTAGTTTAAAATTCATAAGATCCTCCTTAAAATACCCCGGTCAGCAATTCTGACCGGGGTAAAACCGTCGAAAAAGTAATTGCCCCAGGCTGCCGAGAAAGGTGCAGATGCTAGGAAGTTTCTGTTCGGCTAGGCTTTCTGCCTGCCGAACAGGAACTGACAACGCAGATGCGCCTTTATCGACAGCCTGACCCCGGTCAGATGACCGGGGTTATTTATTATGTGGATAGTTACACTTCGGAATCTGCTGAATATACCGTTTTATCTGCGTTTTGTGTAATAAATATAGGGTTTTGTCTACTGTAAAAATCACCGGATTATGCTACAATATAACTACCAAAACAAAACACTTCTGCGAGGTACTTATCATGCTGAACAATGCAAAAAACGGAACTGTTAAGATACTCCCCGGCGTATTCCGCGAGAGAATGGACGTAAACCGCCGCTACCTTATGGAGCTTGACACCAACTGCCTGCTTCAGAATTTCTACCTTGAAGCCGGAATAATCCTGCCCGGATTACAGGTAGTTGACGACCCCACCACCGCTAATATACACTGGGGCTGGGAGGCTCCAGTGTGTCAGCTGCGCGGACACTTCCTGGGTCACTGGATAAGCGCCGCAGCCAGGCTCATCGCTTCCGACGGCGACGCAGAGCTTAAAGTCAAGATGGACAAGATAATCAGCGAGCTTGCACGCTGCCAGGAGCTTAACGGCGGCGAATGGGTAGGCTCCATTCCCGAAAAGTACTTCGCTCGCCTTATAAACAACCAGTACATCTGGTCCCCGCAGTACGTTATGCATAAAACCATCATGGGACTTTCAGACGCGTACATCTATACTGGAAACACCCAGGCGCTAGATATCCTGGCGCACCTCTCCGACTGGTATATCCGCTGGACTGAGCGCGCTGCCGAGACCAACCCGCACGCAGTTTACGCCGGCGAGGAAGCAGGAATGCTGGAGGTATGGGCGCAGCTCTATCAGCTGACTAACGACGAGAAGTACCTCACCCTCGCAAAGCGCTATGCCGACGCAGGACTTTTCCGCAAGCTGAAGGAGGGCAGGGACAGCCTGACCAACTGCCACGCAAACGCAAGCATTCCGTTCACTCACGGCGCAGCGAGAATGTACGAGATCACCGGCGACAGCGACTGGCTTGATGTTATGAAGCTGTTCTGGAAGTTCGCAGTAACCGACCGCGGAATGTACTCCACCACCGGAATGAACGCCGGAGAATTCTGGGTACCCCCGCATTTACAGGGGCACTTCATCGGCAGCAACGACCAGGAGTTCTGCACCGTATACAATATGGTGCGCACTGCGTCGTTCCTGTTC
>CAKSHT010000021.1 GCA_934457235.1 uncultured Oscillospiraceae bacterium | reverse complement strand
GCTTATAGCCGCATAGTGTACCGGAGAACCGAATACATAGCCGTCAGCTTCGGCAGCCCTGAGCACGAATTCATTCACAACATCGTCGATGGCGCACCTGCCAAGGCCCTTCTTACATGCGCCGCAGCCGATACATCCGGAAATAGGCTTGTTGCCTACCCAGAATATCTCGGTGGAAACGCCTAGCTTCTCAAACGCTTCTGCGGTCTGCTGGAGCGCCATGTCCGTACAGCCGTGCTGATGCGGGCTTCCGTTTACTAATAATACTTTCATATGTACCTCCTGTAGAGTTATTACAGGAATAATTATATACCAGAATTGCAGAAAATGCAACTGGTCAACAGGAGTTTTTAATGACGAAATATCTTAACAGAATATGGGCAGTGGTGCTTCTGGCATTCATTAGCTGCGCCCTGTGGGGAAGCGCATTCCCGATGATAAAGATAGGCTATGTACAGTTCGGGATAACAGGAAGCGGCGCCGGAGCCAAGATACTCTTCGCGGGAGTGCGGTTCGTCCTGGCGGGCATACTCGCGTGGCTTGCCGGGAGCGCCGTGAAGCGCAGCCCCATGCTCCCCCGCCGCGGCGACTGGAAGCACATTCTCGCTCTGTGCATGTTTCAGACCGTACTACAGTACTTTTTCTTCTACCTTGGACTTGCGAACTGCACCGGCGTGAAATCCTCAATAATCAACGGAAGCGGCGCGTTCGTGGTGATAATCCTGTCTACACTGGTGTTCCGAATGGAGAAACTGACCGCCCGCAAGCTCATCGGCTGCATTCTCGGTTTCGCGGGGATAATCGTGATAAACCTCGGCGGCGATATGAGCGGATTTGCCTGGAACGGCGAGGGATTCATATTCCTTACCGTACTCAGTTACGCAGGCTCTACAATGCTCATCAAACGTTTCACCGGCGAGGGCGCGGACCCGGTGATGTACTCATCGCTTCAATTCGTCATGGGCGGTGTTATCCTGTCAGTAATCGGACTTTTCATGGGCGGCGCTTCTGAGCCGGGCTGGATAGTTTCCGGCGCTGGTATAGGTACTCTGCTGTGGCTGGCGTTCGTTTCCGCGGCCGCCTACAGCCTGTGGGCGATACTGCTGAAATACAACCCCGTGAGCCGCGTCGCGGTTTTCGGATTTCTGAACCCGGTATGCGGCGTGCTGCTTTCCGCGCTTCTGCTCGACGAGGCGGGACAGGCGTTCAGCCTGCGTTCCCTCGCCGCTCTATTACTGGTGTGCCTTGGAATATTCATCGTCAATTATGAGAAAAAGAAGCTTGAAACGTCCCCCGCAGAATAAGGAGAAATCATGCAGAAACAGAACTACCAGCGCATGCTTGAACAGCTCATCGCGTCCATTCCGGAGGGCGAAGCCCCGCGGCTCCTGCTGCACAGCTGCTGCGCCCCCTGCTCCAGCTACTGTCTGGAGTACCTCGCGCAGTACTTCCGGATAACGCTGCTCTATTACAATCCGAACATTTCCCCGAAAGAGGAATTCGACAAGCGCACAGCAGAGCTGCGTCGGCTTGTGTCCCAGCTACCGATGAAGTACCCGGCGGAGGTCGTAGTCCCGGAATACCACCCGGAGGAATTCTACAGCGCCGTCAGAGGTATGGAGGATCTCCCGGAGGGCGGCGAGCGCTGCTTCGTCTGCTACCGCCTGCGGCTCGAAAGATCTGCGAAGTACGCGGCGGAGCACGGATTTGACTACTTCTGCTCCACGCTGTCGATAAGCCCGATGAAGAACGCCGCGAAGCTCAACGAAATAGGCGCGGAGCTGTCCGAGATCTACCCCGTGAAGCTCCTGCCGTCTGATTTCAAGAAAAAGGGCGGCTACCTGCGTTCCATCGAGCTTTCCCGGAAATACGGGCTGTACCGCCAGAACTACTGCGGCTGCGTGTTCTCAAAACAGGAAGCCGAGCGCCGCGAAGCCGCGAAAAACACATAAATTACTTGCAACGTTTCCCGCCCTTACATTGTTTTATTAGTAAGAAGGCGGAACATAGCTTTACCGCCTTTTAATCACAACAATCCAATAAAATGCCGCAGGAAGTTCTGCACGTCCAAACCTGCCGCTTTATTCCTTGGATTGCTATAGAAAGGCGGTATTTTTATGAAAAAACTCATCTCATTACTGACAGCTCTTGCCCTCGGACTACTGATGTGCATTCCCGCCGCGGCTGACAGCACCGGAGCAGCTCCGTTCAGCGTCACAGAATGGCAGAGTAACTCCTCAATAAATGACGGTAACTGCTGTTTTATCACCCGGAACACCAGTATCACGACGGACGTCACAGTGCCGGAGGATTCAATGCTTGTCGTTACGGACGGCGCAACTCTGAAAATCTCCGGAAAGCTCACCGTCAAGGGTACACTTGCGGTACACGACGGCGCGAAAATCAACGTCCGCAGGGGAGGTACGCTGCTCCTCGGACGTAATTCCATCACCGTGGCTAACGGCGATATTGCCATAAGCCGCGGCGGTAAGCTGCGCAATTACGGTTATCTCCAGTCCTCCGGGCGCACCGCTGTAAAGGGAACGCTGAAAAACTACAGCCGCGGGACTTTCGCGTACTCCGCCGCTCCGCTTTCGTATTCCGGCGGCAGAATTTCCGGCGGACGCACGAAGTTTTCCGGCGCTCCGCTTTACTACGTCCAGGAGCTTGAATCGCTTGCCGGAAACGACATGAAATTATTCGACGAACACACCGGAGAAACCGCATACACTAACTTCAACGAACTACCTCTGATACGCTCTGCGGAAGCTGTTCTCTACAAATACGACCGGACGATGCACAGCGCGGAATATCCCGATCCGGACTCCGAGCTTCGCGACCTTATGGACGGACGCTACATCACTGCCGAGCCGGTTTCTGTGTATCCCGAACCGCTTGCGTTCGGCGTGCACGAAGATGGACTGCTGGTACTGACGACAACCAGCGCAAAGGACGGCTCAACCACCGGAGATATCTACACGACCTGCCGCGGAGCACAGGACGAAGCGCTGTTCCTGGCGTATTTCGGCGAAAATTCCCCAGAGTGGAGCAGCTCGCTGACCGACAGGCTCTCTGATACTTTCAAGTCCGCTGACAGCGTTGTGCTTGCGGAATGCACCGGAAAATCCGGCGAGGAATTCACATTCCGTACGCTTGAAGTGATGAAAGGCGATAAACCCGCTGAGCACGCGAACGGTCAGTTCCTTCTTGCTCCCACCGACGATGGACGGTACTTCAGCTTCGCAGAAGGAAATGCGTATATTCTCCCGCTGTGCACTGAATTCGTGGATACAACAATACACGGGAATTTCATCCTTATGATGAAGAGCGTCAAAGGCATCTACTATGGGAACACCTATTATGTGCAGGGTATTCCGTATTCCCCGGACGGCAGCGTGGTCACTCTCGGCAAACTGAAAGAGCTTATGTAACAAAAATGGTGGCTGCGAAACAGCCACCGTTTTTTTGCATTACTTAGCGGAATAGATGTCCCGCTGTGCCACTGCGAGCCTGTCGCAGCGCTCGTTTTCCTCGTGACCGGCGTGCCCCTTTATCCAGCAGAATTCCACGTCGTGCACTGCCAGCAGCTCCAGCAGCTTCTCCCAGAGGTCTGGATTGAGTGCCGGCTTACCGTCTGATTTCTTCCAGCCACGCTTCTTCCAGCCCTGCGCCCAACCCTTTGTTACCCCGTCCACAACGTACTTGCTGTCGGTGGTGAGCTTCACCTTACACGGGAATTTCAGCGCGGAAAGCGCGTTTATAACACCGGAAAGCTCCATGCGGTTGTTCGTTGTGTGCGCTTCCCCGCCGGACATCTCCTTTTCGCGCCCATCGCAGCGGAGTATCGCGCCCCAGCCGCCGGGTCCGGGATTTCCACTGCACGCGCCGTCGGTGTAGATCTCAACAAATCTCATATTTCCTCCATGCCACAGAAACAGCCCCAAGTAAACCCGGTGCTTTATCTCATCAAAAATGCCACTAAAGTGACACTTTTGATGAAGCATCTCAGCTGCATGCACGCCACTACGGCGCACACTTGCTGAGATAGAAGTATTTTTTGACCCGGCAGAGCTGGGTAAAAAAATGTATTTCAAATTCCGCTCCGCGGTAAAGATACTTTGGTAAAATACAGCCCCGAGTAAACCCGGGGCTGTATTGTTGATCTGAGAAAAATCAGTTTGCAAGACCGGCTCTTGCGATACCCTCGGTGAAGTACTTCTGTAAGAAGATGTACATGATGACGATAGGTGCGATCGCAAGCAGGCAGGCTGCTTCCATCCATACGACGTAATCAGTAGCGACGCCGACCTGATTATCGAGGTACATTGAGATAATGACTGAAATACTGTTTATCTTCAGCGCGATGGTGTTCGGGTCGTTGAAGTACATGGAGGATACATAGTAGTCGTTCCAGTACCAGACGATGGAGAAGATAAATACAGTCAGGAAGGAGCTTGCAGCATTCGGGATCATTACGCTGATGAAAGTCTTGAACGGACCGCATCCGTCAAGATACGCAGCGTCCTCAAGCTCTTTAGGCAGTCCCCTGAAGAACTGTCTGAACAGGTAGATGAACAGACCTGCTCTGATACCGTTACACATAAGTGCCGGAATATACATTGAGAAGTTCGTGCCTACCAGATTGATGGAGTCGCCCATCAGTGCGTTAAACAATCCGAAGATATCAAAATATCTGAACTGAGAGTACTGCGGAATAAGTATGATCTGTACCGGAACGATGATCTGTAACAGAACCAGAGCGAAGAAGAAGTTCTTGCCCTTGAACTTGAAACGTGCGAAACCGTAGCCGGTGAGTGCGCAGGTACCTACCTGGAGCACTGAGGACACGATGTTGAGTATCAGCGTGTTCCAGAGTGTGCTGGGATAGTTGATAGCGTTCCATACCTCTACGAAGTTCTCCATACGGATAGTCTTGGGTATCCACATGATGGACGGGTCGTTCATCTCAGACTGCGGTCTGAGAGATGTGGATATCATGTAAAGGATAGGATACAGGATTACGAAAGAAAGACCGAAGATGATAACTGCACGGAAGAATGGCCAAACATATCCGGCGATTCTGTGCCAGAACAGATATCTGTAGTGCTTCTTTTCCTTGGCGGTGTATCTGTGGTAATTCTTGATGATGTCGAAATTACTTACGCGATACTCGTCCTTTTTCTTCTTTGCCTTCTTGGGCGCCTTTGTGGGCATTGCTGTTACCGCAACGGCAGCGTCGGCGTTGATATCCGCGATGGTCTCGGCAATAGCCTCTGCTGTGGGTTCAGCAGTTTCTGTTACATTTTCAGCAGGCTGATCAGCAACATTATTGATATCGAATTCGTTTTCTGTCACTTCTCTGACCTCCTTAATCATTCTCGTAATATACGAACCTGTTGATTATCACGCAGATAAGACCCAGACACGCGCCTACTATCGCGAAGTAGATCCATGCAAGAGCCGCTGCATAACCGTACTCCCAGTTTCTGGACTGCTTAAGTACATATTCCATTACCACGTTATCGGTGGATACGAATGCGTCGATTACGGTATAAACAAGGTTCGAAAGGATCATCGGCGAGATATACGGGAAAGTGATCTTCCAGAAGAACTCCCATGCCGTAGCACCCTCGATGCTTGCAGCTTCCTTCGCTGAAGGAGGAATGGTCTGAAGTGCGGAAAGGAATATCAGTATCTGGATACCGGAGTTCCAAACCAGGTTCAGTACGTCAGAAGTTATGTTCTTTATGACGTCCGTAAAGGTCTGGTTGATATTGTAGATACCGATGAACTCCATCAATTCAGTTACAAGGTCTGTCTTGAACAGTGTGCTGAACTGAGATGCGTCGGAAATACCCTGGGAGGTCATGTCACCGTTGATTACGCTGATGACCGGACCAGTCGCGATCAGCACCGGCAGGAAGAACACCGCACGCGCGAGGGTTCTTCCTCTGAACTTCTGGTTCAGGATAACGGCGATGAACAGCGAGAATATCATGATTACAATGGTATTCGGGAGTATCTCACCAAGTGATGAGCCGAGCTTCGGCAGGAAGTCCGTATCAACGGTGAATGCGTTAATGAAGTTCTTGAAGCCGTTCCACTCGGTATAGATGCCGGCGGAGGTCATTCCCATTTCAAGTGCGTCCGCCTTTGCGAGCAGCTTGGTGTCGCAGAGTGAATACCACAGTGAGGTCAGAACCGGGATAATGAACAGCCAAAGGGTTCCGATGAACCACAGTGCTATGAAGCCGTAGCCGTAAAGTCCCTTCTTCTTCTCGTAGGGTATCTTGGTTGTCTTGATCTTGATCTGAGCCTTTTCGCCACCTTTACGGCGGATATCTACCTCCTCATTGGCTGCATTCAATGCAGCCGCTGCGGCAGTGTTGTGAGCTGACACCCTCTGAACTGGCGCTTCGGGCACTGACTCTGTCTGCTTGTTCAGCTCGACTGAAGTATCGGTTGTTTCGCTGTTGCCAGCGGTACCGAATTCAAGTTCATCATTCATCAGTCAGTTGTCGCTCCTTTCGTTTCGAAATCTGAAAGCTTTACCTCAGTGCCGTTGATAACGATCTTCAGGCTCTGGAGGTCTACCTCGATGACAGTTCCGTCAGAGAATGTCGTCTTGTAGTTGTATCTGTCGATCCTCTGGAAATCCTCAATCGTTTCATCGGTGAGAGGAAGAACATACTGCTGCATGAACTTATATTCAGCGCAGATATCATCTACCCAACCGCTGTAGTAAGTGTAGAACAGCTCATCATACGAGCTGTCGGTGAACTCGTTAGGATCCTCGTACATTACCTCATAGTGGAGCGGAGTGCCTGTAGCTACAGAGTAAACGAACAGCTCGTCTGCACTGGAGCTTGCGTTCTTCGCCTTTGTGGTATAAGGTATGTAACCGTGGATAACCAGCTCATAGAACGGGATATCGTAGTCGTATACATCGAAGTTGCTGCTGTAGAGCGGAACGTCCTTGAGGTAATCAACATAAGGAAGTACGTAATCGTTCGCTGCACCTGCAACGAAGGTCATACCACTCTGGTTGATCATCTTGTAGCCTGCGATGAGATTCTCAATAGCCTGCTGACGGGAGGTCGATCTTGCTGCGTTGCTGGTAAAGTCGCTGTACAGAGCGGAAGTGCCGGAAGCAACGGAGATTGCCTGCATGCCTTCCTTAGTATAGCTGGAAATTACCTCGCCGTACACTCTTGTGAAGAACGCCGGTGAGAGGATATACCATGCTGTACGTGTGTCGTGCGGAGTTCCGAACGCCAGCTCGTAAACGCCCTGCGTAGCATAAGCCTTGGTAATAGCGATCGCGGAAGCACCGGTCTTTGTGTAGCCGTTGCCGCTGCGGTCGTAGTTCATAAGGTCAACGCTGGGAGCCAGGATAATTCCGTTTGCCTCGCAGTAGCTCTTCAGCTCCTTGAACTTGTTCTTACCGCCGAGCGTTCCCGCATAGTCAACGGAATTTGAGATCCTGCTCGTGATTCCGGCGGTGTTGAAATCCTCATAGCTGAGGATTATGTTCTTGACGCCGTTGTTATTCAGCTCCTGGAGTATCTCCTTAGCCTGGTCGTATGTGGTAGCAGCAGTCTGGAGATTTACCGGGAAGCCCAGGATCGACTGCTCCTTGACTGTACCGCCGTAAACATCAAGGTAAAGCGGAGCCTCTTCCTTGTCAACCTTGGTCAGCCCCTTTTCCTCAACGAGATACTGCTGATAGCGCTTAGCCACGTCAACGTAGCTTACGCCGTCCTTTACGATGGGATAGTATCTTACGGTCACGCGGCTCTCAGGGATCTTGCTCTCCTGATAAGCTGTCAGCGGCTGTGCGTTCTGACCGCCCATGTAATAGGTATCAGAAGCTCTCAGCTGGAAATTGAACCACGCGGAGTTGTAGCTCGTGGACTTCTGTCCGGATACGGCCGCGTTTGCAGTAGCGTATGCGGTGCCCTCGGTGACTACCTCAAGCAGCGCGTTATCGCTTCTTACGATACCCATTATCGGGAGGTAAGCCTGCTCGGTCTTTGCGGGAGCCATATCCTGGTTCTTCGCAAGATCTCTGCCGTAAATTTTCTGTGAATATGTGTTCGTGTTGCTCTTACCGTTGTTGAAGTTGATCACAGCGCCGGAGCCGTCCGGTGTTATGATGTAGCCCTCTTCATCGGAATAAGCAGCGCCGAGATCCTGGAGGAAGTTTACGTCAACAACTGAACGCAGACCGTTATCACCGCTTACCTCAGTTGTATTGCCGTCCTTCGGACCCTGCATTTCGATTTCGTAGATCTCATCGACTGCGATGGACGCTTCAATGTAGTCGCCGTCGAGCGATACATAATAGGGGATCCATATACCCTCGTTCTCAAAGTAGTACTCAGCGCGGAAGCCGTTGTCCGTCAGCGTAACGGAAACTTCGCCGTCGGAGTAAGAACGCAGAGGTGTGGACGGCGCGTCGGTATCAGTTACCTTAACGGCGTTCACAACAAGCGTGGACTTCAGATCTGCCTTCTTGGAGTTGTTGGCACGGGGATCCTCGTCAGCGTTGTAGGGATTGCTCCACCATGTGTGCTTGCCGTCCTTCGTGCGAAACGCGAAGAGACCGGTCTGGGTATTTACATACAGCTCGAAATTCTCGTTGGAAGCTGCAAGCTCGCACTTTGCAAGCTCGCCATCCTCGGTGATAGGCTCACTAACTTCCTCATCAGCGGCAGTATCCTCAGATTCTGCTGTGGAGGTCTCATCAGCCGCCTCGGAGGTTTCAGCCTCAACAGTCGCTTCGGAAGAACCGGCTTCAGCTGTCATGCTTGTATTCTCAGACCATGCAACGCTCTGGCTCGCCGAAAGCACCATGCTTGCACACAGCGTCCCGACAAGTATTTTCTTGCGGATTTGTAGCATTTTTACACCACCATTTTCTATATTTGCGCCATCAGCGTTCCCCTGCGGGAGCGCCGCGGCTGTTTCAATGCTTCGATCAGGAATTAAGCTTCTTGCGTTCCTTAGCGATCTGATGCTTTTCAAAAGCTGTGTAAGCTGCCACAATGATGGCGATAACAGCTGCGATCACGCCGATAAAGATGAATACAAGTGCTGTCGGTTCGAGGTTTGCGTTTCTGTATAGAATCTCAGTGTAGATCGAGTAAACAAATACGTAAACCTGCTGGAACAGGGATACCAGAAGAACGATCAGTATCAGGATAACCACCATCGCGAGGAGGGTGATGAGCATGAACAGGAGGGTCTTGGGTATCGAGTACTGGTGAACGGTCTTCATGCCAGATATGAGCAGTACCGCCGTCCATAGGATCGTTACATAGGAAACGAAGGTCATGAATGCGGACTCAGTTCTGAGCAGGCAGTTGGAGAGGATTATGTTGATGACCTGACCAATGATGTACGGTACAAGAGCATAAGCGGTGTTTACGCAGATGTTTTTCATTGTACCCTCACCATCGAACAGTGTGCACAGTGCCCAGTTTCCGACTACCCAGGTGAAGAAGATGACTACCGTCTTGATTATAACAGGGACGATATTGAATACCTTAACGGTACGGTTCTCAAACAGGAAGCCTGTCATAAGCTCGCCGCATACGCTGACGATGAACAGCAGCGCTACAATAACGAGAGCCACTTTCATATTGTAGGCTTTCTTCCATCTGAGGTCCTCAAAGCCCTCAAAAGGATGACGCATGATGTAGAACGGCCATTTCCATGCCGGCATATCAAGATCAAATCTCATAGATCAGACGTCCTCCTTTCCTTTATTCTTTTCCTTGAACAGGCGTTCCTGTTCAGCACGCTTCTTGATGCGGACCTTGTTCCTCCATGAGGAGAATACGTAGATCACAATCAGCAATACTATAATAATAACTGCGAACAGTGTGAAGTTATCTCTGATGAAGTTCATTCTCCAGCTCTTGAACGCGTCGTTGTAGCCGCTCTTGGAGTTGTAGTAGAAGTACTTCATCGCGGTGTCGTAATCGCCCTCGTTCAGATAAGCGTTACCGAGACCGATGTAAGCCAGCCAGTAGTTGCTGTCGCGGCGGATCGCTTCCTGCCACGGACCGCGTGCTTCTTCGTACTTACCCTTATTGAACAGCGTGATCGCGTTGTGCACGATCGCACCAAACTCGGTCTGCTTAAATACCGTGACGCTCGCCTTACGTCCATCGAGAACGTATATTTTGTCACCCAGGCTCTCTACAGCGTTCGGAGTTGTGAATGTACCCTTCTGCTGACCGATTCCGCCGAAGATGAACAGGAGCTGACACTCGTCATCGTACTGGAATACACGTCCGGTAGCGACATCAAGCAGGTTGATTACGCCGTTTTCGCCGATGTCAACATCGGTGATCTGGGAAGTGTAGGTCTTGTTGCGGTAATACTTGGTGAGCGCGTCACCGAAGGTGTAATCTGAATATCCGAGGTTCGTGAAGATATTGGTACCTGCGGAGTTCAGCTTCTTCAGCACGTCGGTGGTAACGGTCTTGGACTCTGTTACCGTGTAGATGAAGTTGTCCTCGTCGATATCAAAGTTGGATATCTCGACAGGAACGCTTCTTCTCATTCTCTTCGCCTGCTCACGGTTAAAGATGAGCTTCCAGAAAGCGTTCATCAGAACCTCGCCGGTAGCCTCAACTCGGTTCGCACCGAAGTAGCCGGTGAAGTCGCCCTCCTTGGAGAATACCACGGCACCCTTTGTGATGGACTTGATACAGATATAGACGTTCTTTGCAGCGTCTATCAGCACCTTATCCGGGTTGAACGTGATGGAGGAATCGTACATCTTGCCGTCAGGTCTTGTGAACACCATCTCTACCTTGCCGACTGCGGTCTTCTTGTCGTCAGTTCCGATCTCCTCGATCTTGAACTGAACGACACGGTCGTTCGCGTTATCAGCAACGTAGATGGTATCAACGCCCTCGTCCGTGTCAACGAACACGCCTGTCGGGCCGTTAAAGTAGGGGTTGACAAACTTGTTGTAATCCGCCTGGGAGATCATTCCGCTGTTCAGCTCGCTGCCCTTGAGGTCATACCATTCCTGAACTCCGGAGAAATCCAGCGACTCAACGGTGTACTTCAGATTGAAGTCACTGTCAGTCACTACGATACGGCCCTTCATTGTATCGGTCGCATCGGGCGCCTTGTAAGCGGTATCTGCGATAAACAGTTCCTCATTATCGGAAAAGAACATGTCGCTCGGCTCTGTGAGGGAACCGGCGCCCATGTCGTTTCCGGTGTAGATCTGGTCAACGACGTAACCATTCTGAGAAGGAACGGGGTCGCCCCACCAGTCGTAATTGTATCCGGTATATGGCTCATCTGCATAAGCAACGCTGGTCATAAGTGTTGCCGCAGCCATAACTGCCGCGGAGACCCGCACTGCCATGCGCTTGATTGATGGCACTAAAATCATCCTTTCGTAAATAGAATAGCTCCCGGTAATCCGGTGCGCGGCTTAATCCTTAAGACCAGAGTGAGCCATCGTTTCAACGACGTTACTCTGGAGAATAAGGAACAATATCATCGGAGGCAGCATCAGCACGACGACTGTCGCTGACGCAACGCCTGTACGGGCTATACCTGCCGCTGCTATCTGCTGCATTACGATAGGAATAGGCTTCAGCTGCTCGCTGTACACGAACAGATAACCTGTGATCTGCCATGCGCCCTGGAATGCGAATATCATCAGGGTGAGCCATGCAGGTTTAACGTTCGGCATAACTATCTGCCAGCATACTCTCAGGTGGCTTGCACCGTCAAGCTTTGCGGCCTCGATCATACTCTCCGGTATCTGACCCATGAACTGTTTCATAAGGAACAGACCCATAGGAGTTGCGATGTACGGGAGTGTGATCGCCCAGTAGGTATCGATCATTCCGAGAGCCGCCATAACGATGTACTGTACTATATAAGTAACAGAAGATGTAAACAGCAGTGCGATCTCAATGACCTTGTTCATTGCCTTGACGCCAGGAGCCTTTACCTTCGCCAGCACGTAAGCTGCGGAAGAGGAAAGGAACAGCTGGGCTACAGTTACGACAACAGAAACAAATACTGAGTTGAATACATATCTTGAGAAAGGTACGTCCATGCTGCCTGCGACCTTGAGCATATCCTCAAAGTTCTGGGAGGTAGGACGCTGTACATAAAGCTTCGGAGGGAACACGAAAAGTTCCTCAGAGGGCTTGATGGACTGAATAACCGAGAGGTAGATCGGGAAGAGCATGAACAGACCGATAAGAACGAGCAGTATAAAGATCGCTATATCGCCGCCGCGGGATCCTCCCCATTTTTTTCTTTTCTTGATAATGCGCATCTTCCGTCCTCCTTATGTATCCAGAATACCAGCCATAGCCTTCCGGATAACGTTGTTTACAACGATCATGACTATGAAGAGTATGAAGCATATCGCGCAGGCATAACCCATCTCATAACGAACTGAACCGTAGTCGAACGCGTGGGTCATGATGGTGTGCGCAGCGTAGTCTGTGGACGGGAATGCTGTCAGGAATCTACCGATATCACCAGCGGTGAAGGAAGATGTGATCTGCATTACGGCAGCGAACAGAAGCTGCGGACCCATAGCCGGGATAGTAATGTAGATCAGTTCCTGGAAACGGTTCTTGATACCCTCGATAGCGCCAGCCTCGTAGCCGGACTTATCGATACCCTGGAAGCCTGCACGCAGTGAAAGGAAGCCTGCACCGAGGGACATCCACATCTGTACGATGATAACGCACATAAGAATGTATCTGGAGTCAGTCAGCCACTGCTGAGCGCCGTTGATAAGGCCGAGGCTCATGAGAGTGGAGTTAAGGAAGCCGTAGGTATCGCCGGAGAAGATGAGCTGCCATGTTGCGTAGATGTTACCAGCAAGGGTCGGAGCGTAGAAGATGTATGTAAATACAGTCTTGAGCGGACCGGGCATCTCATTGATGAGCCATGCCAGCAGGAAGCACATGATGTAGCTGACAGGACCTGTGATTATCGCGAATACCAGGGTGTTCTGGATAGCGATAAGGAATACGTCGTCCTGGAGGAACAGGGTATAGAAGTTGCTGAGTCCTACCCACTGCGGGAACTGAACCATGTTGAAGTTCGTGAATCCGACAGGGAGGGAAATAACAACCGGAATGCCCGTGAATACCAGGAACAAAAGGAAGTACGGGAGAGCCAGTATGTAGGCGCTGCCGTTCTTCTTCATTTCTCGCGCTGTATATCTTAACTTGCTGTCCTCGATATACTGCGATTTTTCTTTACCGAACAAGCTGATTCCTCCTATTTTTGTTTTGGTAAGCCGTAGCCGTCCCTCCGTGGAGCCGGAGGGAGGCCGTCAGCGATCAACCTTTGTAGTAGCCAAGATCTGTCAGCTTTCTTACGATCTCAGAGTTGATGTCTCTGTTGTAGGAGCTGAGCTGGTATCTCGGATTCTTCTGGTTGTTTACTACTGCTCTGAAAGCGTTGTATACGTTTCTTGTTACAGCATAGGAAGCAGGAATGATCGGTACTTCCTTAAGATTTGCCATCTGGTCGCTGATCTTCTCGTACTCGGAGGTGGACCAGCTGAGCTTGCCGAGTGCTTCAACGTTTGCGGTGTCGTAACGTCCCATCGGACCCATGATAGCCTCGATCGTGGTACCGTACTCTACCTGAACGTCGGTCGTTGTGAACCAGTCAATGAAGTTCCATGCAGCGTCTACGTCCTTGCAGCTTGTGAAGATAACTGCGCCGGAGGAGCCGGAGTTCGCGGTATAGTTGATCTTGTAGTTGCCGTTCTCGTCCTTGATCTTGTTGCCATCCTCGTCGGTGACATAGGAGCCGGGAACGTGTGCGAACGACCACAGACCCTTTATCTCAGGAGCCGCAACATTCAGCTGGTTGTAGAATGTGTAGTTCTGGAGGAGTATGGGCATCTCACCGGTTCTGAAACGGGTGAATGCGTCGTAGGTCTGGTCGAAGTCGTAGATAGTGTAGAAGTCAGTCCACTTGGTGAATGCGTTTACAGCAGCCTCGGTATCGAATGTCGTGGAGATGTACTGACCGCTTGCCTCATCGTAGTTGTAGAAGTCCTGACCGGTCTGAAGCATCAGCAGAACGAAGGTGTTACCTGCATCAAATACCTGAGAAGAAATGTTGGACGGAAGGATAAGACCAACCTCCAGGTACTTTCTCTGGATATCAGGCAGCATGTTGATGAGTTCGTCCCATGTCTGGGGAGGATTGGTGTAGCCGAGCTCTTCAAGTACGTCGGTTCTGTAGAACAGCATCGGGAAACTCTCGGTCAGCGGCAGGCCGTAAATGCCGCCGTTGAATTCGTAAAGTGTTGTTACGTCCTCTGTGAATCTGCTTACAACGGACTCATATCCTGGCTGCTCCTTGAGGTTTACGAGAAGTCCTCTGGAAGCGCAGACTACGGGGAAGTCGCCGCCGATGAACAGAGCGACCTCAGGGCCCTTGCCGGCGAGAGTTGCCTCAAGAACGGCACCCTGTACCAGGGAGATGTTTACCTTTGTGTCGTGAGTGGGGTTGTACTCGGAGCTTACCAGCTCATTTACAACGGTGGCCTGGTCACGACCGAGGGAAACCCAGACGTTCAGTGTTTTCTCAGCGCCTGTGGAGTCAGACACTGAAGTGTAGTCCTCAAAGAAGGAACCGATAAATGCCTGGAAACCGAAAGCGAATGCCTGGAAGAAATTGCTGCCGCTTGCGCGGAACTCGTCCTGTGCAGACTTCACTTCGATATAGTCGATCTCAAGGGGCTGATCGCGGTAGTCTCTCATCCATGCGGAAACTGCGGAGATCTGATCCTTGATGGAAGAAAGCATCTGCGGGAGATCCTCAGGGTGGTCAACTGCCATCTGGAGGATAACCGCCATTGTCTGGAGCGTGGAAGCCTCAGAGCCTGCGCCGGTCAGCGCCTCAATGCCAGCCTTCTCGTTGTAGAGGGTCTCGATAGCTCTCTCGAAGAACGGGAACAGACCTTCGATCTGATCCTCAAGGTAGTAGTCGTTGTACTCATCAGGGCTGGGACCTGTGATCATGAGTATACGTCTGTAGTAGTAGTTCAGCTCGAAAATTAGGTCGTCAAGACGCTCCATAACCGCGCCGATGTCGCCGGGAACAGCCTCAAGCATGATCTCGTTCCAGCCCTTGTTGAGCTTAACATAGATCAGGTTTCCATCGCCGTCCGTGAGGTCAACGGTCTGCCAGTTCGGATCGTACTGAATCTTGATGTCGTCAAGCTCCTGGCAGGGAACTTCGCCGTTTATGTAGACGCGGCGGTTGGAGAAGAAGCCGCGCATCGTACTCTGGCGTGCTCTGAGACGGATCTTGTAGTAACCGTCGTCAGGAACCTCTACCTTCCATGCGATCATCTGGCACGCCTGGTCCCAGGTATCAGCGCCGATTGTGTTATAGCGCTTCTTTACCGGGTCGTTCGGATAAACGGAGCTGTCCGTTCTGTCGTATGTAGGATAGAGAGTGGAGGAAGTGGTGTATGAAGGGGTCTCGCCCTGTACAAAGCCACCGCTCTCGCCCATAGCGGGAGTTGCGTCGATCTCAGCCTGGGAAGGCGCGATCTCAGCGTAGGTGGGAAGCTCTTCCGTGTTGTAGAAGTTCATTCCCTTGATGTAAAGGTTCGTCTTTACACCAGTGAGAGAGATCTCATGGGAGCCCTCGGAAAGATAGAAGAAATAAGGCGTATTGATAAGTCCGTCCTTATCCTTGATCGGATAATTGATCCATGTGTTGTACTGAATCTGCTTGGGACGCTGGTCGTTGTCTCTGGAGTCGCGGGTGATCGCGGTTTCGTTCTGCCAGTATCTGTCGAGTTCGACAAGCTTTACCTCATCGAACGGATACTCGCCGTCGATCTTCATCTCGACCTCGATCGTTGTGTTGTTCGCATCGACCGGGTGATAGAACATCTCAAGGTTGTAAAGACCGGCTGTCTTTACGTCGAAGTGCCAGGTAAGCGTGCCCTCGGAGCCTACCCACTCAACGCAGTCTGACTGTCCGTCGTAATCGGCAAGCTTGACGTCAGCACCATCGCTCTGCTCGAAGTCGGTGACGTCTATAGTCACCTCTTCCATCGGTTTTAATGCGTCAGAATACCTTGCTATGTACTTTCTGTACGCGTTTTTGTTGCTGACGATGCTCAGGCTGTCAACGTCGGTTTCCGAGGACAAGCTCGAAGCCTCCGCGGCAGCACCGGGCGCCAGCTGAATCTGAACCAGTGATGTCACCATTACTGCCGACATAAACAGTGATGTGACCCTTTTCAGCTTCATGTTTCGCTCTTTTGCCACAGTGTAATCCACCTTTCCTAAAATGCTTTGCAGCAAATCGGGTTCTCCCTCCCGATCGTTTACTTTTCATACCCTCTCGGGTAGATTGAGATCCGTCCGTCCTCAAGCTCTACGCGAACCTTATCGCCGCCTTTAAGCCCAAGTTCTTCAAGATACTCTTTCGGAATCTGAAGTCTGCCGGCGCGGTCGAGTACCGTAAGCTCCTCATGAGCTTCCTGCTCCTCTGACAGCTCCCCGAAGGACTTCAGCGCCCCTGCCCTGCGCACAAGCTCCGTCGATGTCTTTCCGTCACGGATAGCCACCACGCGGTCGATCTGCGCAGATAATTTTGTATCGTGCGTAACAATGATTATCGTTACGCCCATGGACTTATTCAGTTCTCTGAACACGTCCAGGATAAGCTTTGATGTCGCCGTGTCAACCGAGCCAGTCGGCTCATCGGCAAGAAGCAGCTTCGGATTGTTCGCAAGCGCTATCGCGATTGCCACCCTCTGCTGCTCGCCGCCGGACATCTGATCCAGACGGCTGTTTTTACGGTGGGACAGCCCCACCATGTCAAGCAGTTCGTTCGCACGCTGGCTTTTTCCGGAGTACCCGGAAAGCAGCATCGGCATTTCAACGTTCTGCTTTGCGGTCAGATACGGGATAAGGTTTCGTGCGTTGTTCTGCCACACGAATCCGACCGTCCTACGCTTATACTCGATGAAATCCTTTTCCGTGAATTTCAGCAAGTCCACTCCATCGACGTACAGACTGCCCGCCGAGGGCCTGTCGAGTCCGCCAAGCATGTTGAGCAGCGTTGACTTGCCGCTTCCGCTTGACCCGATAAGACCCATCAGTTCGCCGCGCTCGACCGTGAGGTCAAGCCCCTGTAGCGCCATTACCTCAACGTCCCTGGATCTATAGATTTTCACCAGGTTTTCCGCCTGCACCATGATATTTTCGGGCGGCGCCAGCATCACCTTTTTAGGCATCGGCACCCTCCTCCGGCTGTGCGTTCTCTGTAACGTCAGAAATCACGCCGTCCTCCAGCGTGTAAACGATATCAGCCATTTCCATCATTGCCGTATCATGCGTTGTCATAACTATTGTCAGATCATTCTGACGAACAAGGTCCCTGAAAAGCTTCATTACCGCCATCGCCGTTGGGGAGTCAAGCTCCGCTGTAGGCTCATCCGCGAAGATGATCTTCGGCGAATGCGATATCGCACGCGCGATAGCAACTCTCTGCTGCTCACCGCCGGACATCTCGCCGGGACGGTGGTGCATACGCTTTTCAAGTCCCACCTGGATAAGGCTCTGCTCGGCACGCTCGACCCTTTCCTTATACGGCAAGTCCGTCAGACGCAGCGCAAATTCGACATTCTCGAAAGCGGTCATGGTGGAAATTAGCGCCACGGACTGAAAAACGAATGCCATTTCGATGCGCCGGAGCCGGTCGCGTTCCTTATCAGATATCTTCGTTATATCCCGGAATTCGTCCAGGAACATAACCTCGCCCGAGGTCGGACGGTCAAGCGCGCCGAGAATATTGATCAGCGTCGTTTTGCCGGAACCCGAACGTCCTCTCAGAACAGAAAGTCTGTTCGGAGGAATCTGTAGATTTATGCCTTTGAGTGCATGGACAATGCTTCCATCCCCGATTTTAAAATCCATACAAACGTTCCTGGCGTCAATAATATTTTTCATATTTTCCCCTCATGTCTGTCTGAATTCGACGGAATTTACACCATTCCATAACACCGCCATCATAAATACCCTATTAATTATATCAAATTCAACCGTCAATGTCAATAAGATTTGAATTTTTTTAGTCACTTTCAATAAATTGCGAAAAACAACCGTTTTTTCAGCTAATGCTTATCTTCAAAACCTTTCCATTCTATATATAGTGCTTGTCTGCATTTTTTATTCCTCTCATATCTATATATTGTTTTGTTACATTCAGCTTTCTTGCCACAATTAGCTAAATTTACTCGAATTAAAGTGAACATTGTGTGTGTTCGTCAAATTGCACAACTAAAGCTCGAAAAGTTTATTAAAATGCACCACCCTATTATTACCAGCAAAATACCTGCAAATAAAACAAAAACCCGCTCCTTTCGGAGCGGGCCGTTGTGTTTAAGTCAGAAGACTAAAAGCTATCAGCGTTTGCTAATTACTTTCTCTTCTTAGCAACTACGATTGCAGCGCCAGCCAGAACAGCAGGAACTACAGCCAGAGCTACGCCAGTGTCAGGGTTGCCCTTGTTGTCGCCCTTGTTGTCGCCGTTGTTAGCGTCAGAAGTATCAGCGGTGTCTGCAGTGTCAACAGTGTCATCAGTGATACCAGGCTCGTCAACAGTGTCGGTAGTGTCAACAGTGTCAGTAGTGTCAGCAGTGGTGTCACTTACATCCTCGCCGTTTGCAACTACAACAGCAGCTACAGCGTCAGCGGAAATGTCTGTGAAGCCAGCATCGGGAACGAGTGTTACGGAAACTTCCTCGTCAGCTGCAGCGTCAACAGTGTAGGTCAGAGTGAGCAGAACAGTGCCGTCAGCAGGAACGGAAGAACCTGCCCAAGCGAACTTGTTGGTCTCAGTGTTGAACTCAGCAAGGCCGGACTCGGTCTTGGTGGAACCAGTGAGAGTCAGGTTGTCAGAAGCCTTTACAGTGAAAGTAGTAGCTTCCTGAGTCATGCCGTTAGCAACGATCTCAACAGTCAGGGTGTCACCAGCAACGGGAGCGTCGGGGGTGAAAGTAGGTGCGATAGCAGCGGATGCAACAGCAGCTGTCAGGGACAGAACTGCAGCAGCAGCGCCGAGAGAAAGAATCTTCTTCATATAGTTTTCCTCCATATTTTTTTATAGCTTATTTAATAAGCTCCGCCTCGGGGCTTGCGCCCCGGGGAGGAACAGATTAATTAAACAGTGTGTGTCAAGCGATTAAGCCTGTGTAACAGACTTCAGGATTGCAGATGCATCAAGAGCATTTACAACGCCATCAGCGTTAAAGTCGCCGACCTTAACATCAATAGCGGTGCCAGCAGCTACAGCCTTCAGGATTGCAGCAGCGTCGAGTGCGTTAACAACGCCATCCTTGTTTACATCGCCGAGCTTAACCTCAGGATTGAGCTGCTTGTTAACCTCAGCTACGAGAGCCTCGTAAGCCTTCATGAGGTTGTAGTGAGAAGCAGCGTCAGAACCGTCGTTAGCCTTAGGCAGGGACTTCTTGTCGTTTACTGCAACCTGGAGCTCATAACCGTTACCTGTATCAGTGTTGGTGTATACACGGTTGAAGCCCTGGAAATCACGGTCAGCAGTGAATGCCTCGTTGTCATCCAGATCCTCAAGCGGCTCAACAACAGACAGTCTGTAAGCAGCCTCAGTGAGAGCAGCAGTCAGAGAATCTGTAGCAGTCAGATCACCATCATCAATCATGGACTTTACATCAGCAATCTTGTTGTAAACATCGGTGAAGCTGTACTTGAATGCATTGTAGTCCTTCTCAAGTGCATCATAAGCGTTCTTCAGATCGTTGTAAACATTTGTAGCAACCTTACCGTTGAAAGAGGTCTTGTTATCCTTGTAATCCTTGATCTTATTAACGCCCTTCAGCCAGTCAAGAGCATCCTGACGAGCATTTACGAGATCCATGTGGTGGTAGTTGAACAGAGCAGCATCGCCGGTCTTTTCAGCCAGATCGTATGCCTTCTCAACGAGCTCCTGAACGTCCTTCTTGGTGTTGGTGCCGTAAGTAGCATCATACTTGTCGGACAGAGCATACTTGAGGTATCTGTAAACCAGTGCCCACTCAGTGGAGGAGCCGCTAGCAGAACCTTCCTTGATAGCATCGATTGTATCAATGTAGCCGATCTTGTCCTTGTTAGCCTTAGCGTCTTCCTTGATGGTCTTGGTGTCAGAATTTACATAGTACTGAGCAATCTCGATTGCCTTGTCAAGCTCAGTGTAGGTCTTCTCACCGTTATGGGTTGTGCCATCCATCTTCTGGTTAGCATAGTCAACATCCATATCCTCAACGCCCCACTGACCGATCTGGTTGGTCAGGCTGCCGAGCTTGTCAACTTCGCCGAAGTAGTAAGGAACAAACTTATCCTTTACAGTCCAGTGGCCATACGCAGCTGCCTCAGTTGTAAGAGCCTGAAGAGCATTGTAGAGAGCGTCGCCATCCTTATATACACCAGCAAGGCCCTTGATGTTGGTGATGAAGGAATCAGCGATGTCACCGGTCTTATCATCAGCATTGTAGTTTGTGATGAGATTGTCAGCTTTAAGTGCATCAGCGAACTGAGTAGCAACCCAAGACTCGCCAGATGTAGCAACTGCGAAAGACTTCAGAGTGGTCTTGTCGATGAAAGGAGTGTACTCAAAGTAGTCACCATCAACCACGTTGTTGTAGTAGTGGTTGTCAGCTGTAGCAGCATCGATATCAGAAGCCTTAACCTCGATGAGGCTGGTCAGATCAACCCAAGCCTTCTTGCTTACGAGCTTGTACTTGTTCATGCCATCCTTCTTGGTGGAGATGTTGAATACAGGCTTGCCATCCTTATCGGTGGTGTATACTGCATATCCCTCATCATCAACCTCAATGTAGAAAGCAGTCTCAGTGGACTTTACAGAGATCTCAGCAGAGATGAGCTTTTCAACAGTCTTCTTCTCGCCAGCGTGCTTGCCCTCAGCGATGATTGCATTGTATCTGCCGCCGTTCGGGTTAACATCATACTCAGCGGAATCTACATACCAGAAAGAATTGTCAGTGATCTTGTCAGCTGTCTTGGTGGTGGTGGAGTAGTCGCCATCAGCAACAGTAACCTCTACCTTGCTAGCACCCAGAGCAGCAACAACCTGTGCATAGAGCGCATTAGCAGCTGATGTTACATAGTCGTGAACCAGTCTGCCGTGGTACTCGTTGAGCAGGGACTTAACGTTAGCCTTGGTAGCTCTGTTAGTGTCGTCTGCCTTGAAGCCGTTGAGCAGAGCAGCAGCCTGCTTAGCAGCCTTGTATGCCTTAACAATGTTTTCCTGAGTGGTCTTGGAAAGAGCCTTGATATTGTCCATCTCATCGTAAGCCTTGTTAACCTCGGTCTCGATGGAAGAAACGTGATCATACAGAGTGCCGTATGCTACGTTCTGGTTGTAGCCCCAGTAACCAGCGTCAACGGTACCAACTCTCCAAGAGTCGTATGCGTACTCCTTCTGGAGTGCGGTCTCATAGTCCTTCAGAACAGATCTGAAAGCAGACTTTGTTACAACGTCGAGGGACTTGAGATCCTTCTTAGCTGCGTCCAGAGTCTCGTATGCATCGGTGATGATACGGCTGTCGGAAGAGCCAAGTACAGACTCTGCAT
>CAKSHT010000020.1 GCA_934457235.1 uncultured Oscillospiraceae bacterium | reverse complement strand
GCTTACCCTTGAGCACCGTGAATTTCAGCGTTGCCTTGCCGTTTATCTCCAGCGCGGTGCCGATAAGCTCGCCGTCACCCTGACGCGCGTGGCAGTCGCCGATATAGAACATCGCGCCGTCGCACTTGATGGGCAGGTATACCTTGTTTCCGGGGCAGATGTCCGTTACGTCCATGTTGCCGCCCTGGTCGAACGGAGTCAGCGCGGATATCGCCTCCATGTCAGGGGCTGTCGCGATGGTTCCGAAGAACGGGCGCCATTCGTAGCACAGCTTGTCGTTGCAGCGGAACATGTTGCCCTCTTTCTTGTATATCCACACCTTTTCTCCGAGGGGAGGATTGAGGAACGGCGTTGTCGGAGTGGAAACAAGTCCGCCGAAATTCGGCTGATTGCAGCTTACAGCATAATCACGGTCGGCTTCGATGTTCACGATCTCAACACAAAGTGTGTCGCCGGCTTCCGCGCCCTCAATGAAAATAGGTCCTGTCTGGGGATTGAGGTACTTGCCAAGGACCTTGGACGGAAGAGCCGCTTCGGATTTTATCCTGTCCTCGAATGCGTCGAGGGTGTGGATAACCACGGTCTCGCCCTGCTTTACCCTGGCGATGGGTTCAAGATATCTGCTGAATGCGTATGAATAAGCACCTGGCTGTCTGATCTCTGTCATGATGTATCGTCCTTTCCTTATACTGTGAGATACTGCTTTATCACTTCGTTGTCGTTGACCTGAGCCTTGTCCAGGGAGGCAATTATCTGCCCCTTGTCAAGGACGTACGCGCGCTCCGTTATCTGCTGGATAAGTCCCATATGCTGCTCGACCATAAGTACTGTTAGTCCAAGCTCGCGGCTTATCTTCTCCACGATCTCGCCCATCTGGGATACTATGTTCGGCTGAACGCCCTCGCTCGGCTCGTCAAGCAGGAGGATCTTCGGATCTCCGACAAGCACCCTGCCGATGGAGAGCATCGCCTGTTCGCCTCCGCTCATGCTTCCCGCCATCTGCTTGCGGCGCTCCGCCAGCCTTGGGAAGTATTCGTATACCATGTCGTAATTGCCCTTTTTGCCGGCGGTGTTTATCATGCTGCCCATCTTCATGTTCTCTTCAACGGTCAGTCCAGGAAATATCCCGTGACCCTGCGGAACGTATCCGATGCCAGCCTTTGCGCGGTTATGCGCTTTCATTTTTGTGATATCCACGCCATCGAACCCGATGGTGCCTCGTGAGGTCCTTATCAGACCAATCAGCGTTTTCATGAACGTTGATTTTCCCACGCCGTTGCGCCCGATTATCGAAACGATCTCGCCCTTGTCAACCGAAACGGAGATGTCGTTGATGACCATTATCCTGTCGTAACCGGAGGTCACGCCTTTTGCTTCAAGGATCATAATTTTCCGCTCCTTTCGTCAGACGTTTCCGAGATATATCTGCTTTACTCCCGGATCATTGCTTATCTCATCAACGGTGCCGTACGCGAATTTCCTGCCGTAGTGCATTACAGTTACCTTCTGCGCTATCTGGCGGACAAAATCCATATCATGGTCGATGAAAAGTATTGTAAGTCCTGTTGCATTAAGCTCATTGACAAGCTCTGCGGTGAATGCGGTCTCCTCTGGACCCATTCCTGCCGCCGGTTCGTCGAGGAGCAGCAGTTCCGGCTTGGATGACAGCGCCATTGCTATTTCAAGCCACTGCTGCTGTCCGTGGGACATGTTGCGTACCGGAGGGTTTCCGAGCTTGTCCAGCTTCACAAGCTTTATCAGCCGCTCGGTCTCGTCATCGAGCTGGGAAGCAGATATGTAATTACCCGCCGCGATGCGGATATTCTCGCGCATCGTCAGTTCCTCAAATACGCCGGGCACCTGCATTTTGATGCTCAGTCCGTTGCGGGCGCGCTTTGCGGCGCTCATGTTCGTGATATCCACGCCCTTGAATTTTACTCTTCCGGAGGATACCGGGTACAATCCGGTGATGAGCTTGAACACTGTGGTCTTGCCGGCGCCGTTAGGTCCGATAAGGCAATGAACTTCGCCTTTCTGTACTTTGAAATCGAAATCCTCAACCGCCTGGATACCGCCGAACTGCTTTGAGACCTTTATCAGCTCAAGAATGGTGTTATCCTCGCTCATGCCTTTTCACCTCCGTCTTTGAGTGTGTTTATCCCCTTCCCTGCGAACAGCCGTGCAAAGAATCTGTCGCAGATATCAAACAGCGAAGCAATAATGCCGTTGGGGACGAACAATATAACAAGAATAAGAATAAGTCCGAGAATTATCAGCGCGAACTGGCTGCCGCTGGAGGAAAGCTGGTTTGCGATTATGCTGTATGCCACTGAGAATATAAGCGCCGCAGTGGGATTCTTGCGTCCTCCGGCTGCCACGAGCACGACTACCAGTGTGGAAGCGTCCAGACCGAGGTTGCTCGGTGTGATGTAGTTGCCCCATGCGGCATAGAGAACGCCTGCAAGTCCTGCGATAGCGCCGCCGACGGTGAATACGATGACCTGAATCTTCTTAACGTTGTAGCCGAAAAGCTCGCTTCTGGTACGATTCTCTCGGATAGCGAGCAGCGCATAGCCGACCTTGGTGCGCTTGAGAACTCTCAGCGCGATGTATACGGCTGCCAGGACGATGAACGTCACGTAATAGAACGCCAACTTATCGCACTTGAAATCGCCGAAATACAGCGTCGGAATCTTGGTGAGTCCGTTGAATCCGCCGAGGGCTACATCGCCTATCTTCCACTGTGAGCCTGCGGTCTGACCCATGAACGTTGCCAGCGCTATCGTGAAGCACATCGTGATAAGTCCGACGAACACATCGTTTATTCCGCCGTAGAACATGAAGTAACCGAGTATTGCAGCTACCAGCGCGGCAAGAGCAACTCCGATCAGCAGTGCCACAGGCGTCAGCGCGGTGTTTCCCCACAATTTTGCAAGGATACCGTAGGTGTATCCGCCGATACCGAAGAACGCAGCCTGGCCGAAGCTGAAGATTCCGGTATAGCCCCAGATGAGCGCTATGCTCAGTCCCATCAGCGCAGTGGTGTAGAAGTAGGAATATACGCTGACCTTGTACGCGCTCATGAATGTCGGGAGCAGCGCCGCAGCCAGTATCAGGATCACTGAAATGATGTTTTCAGTGGACAGGAATGATTTAAGTCTTGGTCTTAGCATGTTTCTTGACCTCCGCTTTCTTTCTGATGGAGTCTACAAGACCGGAGAAGCCCTTGGGCACCACGCGGATAAAGATTATCGCAACGATCAGCAGACCAACTCTGCCGACGAAGGTGCCGTATGCCATTTCCAGCGCGCTTCTGACAAGTCCGAGGGCGCCGCCTGCAAGAACGGTTCCGACCAGCGGATTGGTTCCGCCTACAATTACCGTTACGAAGCTCTCCATCATGAAGTTCTGACCGATGTCGGGAGTTATGGACATGGTAGGCGCGTAAAGTCCGCCGCAAAGCCCCGCAAGAGCAGAGCCGAACGCGAACGTCAGCGCGTACATCTTGCCGGAGTTCACGCCCAGGGAACTTGCGATGCCACAGTTCTGCATCGTTGCCCTTGCGTGTAATCCTATCTTCGTGCGCATGAACAGCAGGAACACACCCACTACCAGCAGCACTGCGATACCTGCCAGCACCATTCTGTAGATGGAGTATTTCGTGCCGTCAACGGTGAATGAGCCGAGCGGGGTCGATGTTCCGGCTATCGACGAGCCGAAAAGCACTCGCATTCCTTGACACATCACCAGGCTTATGCCCCAGGTCGCCACGACTGAATCCAGCGGGCGGCTGTAAAGATGGCATATGATCAGCCGGTCGATGATGAATCCGAAAACGCCTGTTCCGACAGTCCCGAAAAGTATCGCCAGCGGCAGCGGAACGCCGTTAGTTGCGAAGAATGTTGTTATATATGCTCCCAGCATGATGAATTCGCCGTGAGCAAGATTGATGATACCCATCATTCCGAATATGATCGACAGTCCCATAGCGGACAGCACCAGGAATGAGAAGTTATCACAGAACTGATATAAGTAGGTCATCTTATCACCTCCGGATAAAGAATGCCGGTCGGGTGCGGAACGAACACCGTTTCCCGACCGGCATCATTACCGTGCTATTTCATTTAGTCAAGGGGTGTGTACTGCTCATTGGGAGCGCTCTCTCTGAGGTCGATGCCCTTTACGGAGGACAGCCAGTCAGGCTTTACGGCTTCCCAGGTCTTTTCAAGAGTCAGGCTGTGGTCAGCGTTGCACTTGAAGAGGTATACGTTTCTGATTGCATGGTGTGTTGCGCCGTCTACAGTTACCATACCAGCAGGGCCGTCATAGCTGATCTCGCCGGATTCAAGAGCCTTGATGACTTCTTCAACGTCCGTGGTGCCTGCCTTTTCTACAGCTGCCTTGTAGAGATAGATACCGGTGTACTCGGATTCAGCCTCCATACCGATGTAAGGCTCATCGGGGAACATTGCGTGCCATCTGTCCTTGAAGTCGTTGGAAGCAGAAGTGTCAAGCTCCTCAACATAGGTAGCTGTTACATACATGTTTTCAAGTGCCGGAGGAGTGAAGCGCTTGTGCTCATAACCCTGTGCGATATTTACGGTAGTTGCCATCGGGCAGCCCTCGATACCGCTTGTACCCCACTGCTCATAGAAAGAGGACTGTGCCGTGCCGACAAGAAGTGTTACGAGGAAGTCCGGCTGAGCAGCCTGGATATTCGCGATGGTGCTGGAGAACTGGGAAACCTCCAGCGGGATAAACTCCTCGCCGACCAGCTCGCCGCCGTTCTTTTCAATTTCCTGCTCCACCCACATGGTGCTGATCTGACCGAAGTTGTAGTCCGCAGCGATGATGTAAGCCTTGGGACCGTATTCATCGATCATGCCCTCGATAAGCGTTGTGATCTGGTGCTCCGGGATAGCGCCGGTGCAGAATACGTTATGTGAAGCCACGCCGCCCTCGTACTGATTATTATAGAACAGCAGCGCGTTGTTTTCCTCTACGATAGGTCTTACCGCCTCGCGGGAAGCTGATGTGTAGCAGCCCATGATGACATCTACGTTATCCTCCAGGATAAACTTGTTCATCATCTCCTGGTATACGCTGTTGTCGGACTGACCGTCTGCAAATACCATTTCGATCTGCTTTCCGTTGATTCCGCCGGCAGCGTTGATCTCGCTGATTGCAAGCTGTGCGCCATGATATTTCTGAACGCCTACCAGCGAGTTATCGCCGGAAATATCTTCAAGTACGCCGATCTTGATGGTGTCGCCGTCAGTGGAGGTTGTCGATGTCGAACCGCCGGAGCTGCTGTCCGCCGAAGACCCTCCGGCTGATGTGCTGCTGCCGGAACATGCTGTCAGTGTAAATGCAGCAGTTACGCAGGCGAGGATCGCGCTTAATTTTCTTTTCAGTTTCATAGTCTTTCTTTCCTTTCCTTTTGTCTTTTGTTCAGCCGGTTTTGTGTTTCCGTGCTATGGTCATATTATAACCCCAAACACCCGGAATGAAAATGCAGTAATTTTTGATTTACCCCCTAAAAATTATTGGTTTTGCAATTTTAAAAAATGCTTCTTGCATTTTCTCTCTATATATAATATAAGGCTTCGGAATTTGCAGCAAAAAAGACGCTGTATTGCCGATTATAGCAAGTATGCAGTATTGCAGGTGGCGCACCTAAAAATTTTCCGGGGTTATCAAAATATATTCCGTTGTGCAAATCTGAAAGTGCTGATATAATAAAATTCAAAGAAAGGCGGAGCATATCCGTTATAAGAAAGGAATGGACACAAACATGAGTGAAATTATCAGATGTGCCTGCGGCAGCCCAGCCGCACCGGAGTTCCCAGTATACAAAACAGCATCGATAAACTGCGACCCTGTTTTATTCCGCAAGGAAGAGAATATAACGCACCAGCTCGCACTGGTCGAGGAAGCTGCGAGGAACGGCGCGAAGCTCATCGCACTGCCGGAAATGGCGACCACCGGTTACTGCTGGTACGACCGCAGCGAGATCGCGTCATATGTCGAGCCAGTCCCCGGCCCTACAACGGACCGCTTCGGCGAGATAGCTGAAAAATACGATTGTTATATAGTAGTGGGAATGCCGGAGGTGGACAAAACCACAGGACTTTACTACAATTCAGCGGCGCTGATCGGACCGGACGGCGTGATCGGCTGCCACCGAAAGACGCATTCCTACATCTCCGAGCCTAAGTGGACGAAGCAGGGCGATCTGGATCACCAGGTGTTTGCAACGCCCATCGGCAACATCGGAATACTCATCTGCATGGACATACACTTTATCGAAACGGCTCGGCTGGAAGCGCTGCGCGGCGCCGATGTTATCGTACACGTAAGCAACTGGCTGGCGGAAAAGACTCCGGCTCCCTACTGGATAACGCGTGCGTTCGACAACGGATGCTATGTTCTGGAAAGCAACCGCTGCGGGCTTGAACGCACCGTACAGTTCTCCGGCGGAAGCTGTCTGATCAATCCGGACGGCACGATACAGTCCTACGCCGACCATAACGACGAGATATGCTACGGAACAGTGGATATTTCCGCAGTACGCAGCCGTAAGCTCCCGGACGGCACGGACAAGATGGAGATCCGACGCCCGGAACTTTATATGGATATCTGCTCGGATCCATACCTCTGGAATCCGCTGGATTTCTTCAGACTGTACGGCTATGACCCTCTCCCCGAAGGCAAGAAATCAAAGGTGACAGCGGCGCAGATGGATCCGGTATACGGAATCAAGCAGAGCAATCTTGCGAAGATATCTGAACTGACCGACAGGGCGCACGCCGCAGGAAGCGAGCTTATTGTTTTCCCGGAACTGTGCTGCACCGGAACTCCATCGGATATCGCGGCGGCAAGCGCTCTCGCCGAGACCGCCGACGGTGACACGGTCCGCAAGTTAATCGACCTCTCAATGAAGTACCACATGTACATCTGCGCGGGTTTTGTAGAGACCGACGGCGAAAAGCTGTACAATTCCGCAGCGCTCACCGGACCGGAAGGACTGGTCATGGTTTACCGCAAGCTCCACCTCAGCGCTTCCGACAAGAGGTGGAACGCCTGCGCCGGCGAGGATTTTTCACACGCGAATATCCCGCTGGGTCGTGTGGGTATCATGATCGGCTCCGACGCCATGGTGCCGGAGTGCGGAAGAATGCTGGCGCTGCGCGGCGTAGATATAATTTTGTGTCCGTCCTCCGCTTCGTTCCCGGAGCCTTACGGACTGGCAGCGACGACCGCATGGCACAACTATCCGATACCCCGCGGAATGAGCACCATTCATTGGCACCTCTGGCGCGTCAGAGCCGGCGAAAACAACTGCTACACGGTATTTGCGAACAGGACTGACAGCTGCTTCGGCAGGAGCGGCGTTTTCGGACCGGATACATTCAAGTTTCCGAGGGACGAGGTAATACTCCCCGCTTCCGGCGAGGAGCTGGGGACAATGGAGATAGACACTTCAAATCTTAAGAATTCAGTTTACCCCACGAACGTGGTACGCCGCAAGGATCTTGTATGCATGCGCCAGCCGCTGTGGTACGATCTGCTGATCGACCCGCAGCCGCCGGTTCTTGGGATAAAATAACAAGGAGGAGTTTACTATGCTGAAAATAGCTACTATATGCATGAACTGCTGCTACGACAAGGGTGCGAACCTCGCAAAGTACCTTAAATTCATAGATGAGGCGGCGGATAACGGCGCGGACCTGATACTTCTTCCGGAACAGAGCCTCCAGGGATATCTACGAAATCTATCGGCGATGGACTGTGGCACCGACCAGTCGAAAAACGAATTCATCTACCAGTACGAGAACGCGGAAACTGTCCCGGACGGACCGTCTGTACAGGCAGTCACAGCAAAGGCGCAGGAGCGCGGCGTATACGTTGCGTTCGGAATGACAGAAAAGGACAGCAAAGAATACTGCAAGCTTTACAATACCGCAGTGCTCGTCGGTCCCGGCGGATTTATCGGAAAATACCGCAAGGTGCACCAGCCCGGCGACGAGGTACATGTCTACTATCCCGGAAACGAGTTTCCGGTGTTCGACACGCCCATCGGAAAGATTGGCATGCTGATATGCTATGACGCGTGGTTCCCGGAAAGCTCACGGGCGCTGACACTGGGCGGTGCGGAGATAATTCTAAAACCGACGGCGACCTGCTTCACCACTCAGCCGCATGATTACGAAACCGACCACGCATATTACAGCTATGATCTGTGCGAGCGTGCAAGTGCGCTCCAGAACAGCGTTTACTTCATCTCGGCAAACCAGACCGGCGTCTGCGGCGACTGCGATTACTTCGGGCACAGCAATATCATCTCCCCGGCGGGCAGGATACTTGCAACTACAGATAACAAAGAGGGAATCGCATACTATGAGATCAATGATCTGAAGCGCGACATTTTCTGGGGCAGAGAACAGTTCGCTGGTCTTAACTACATCAAGGACAGGAAGCCTGGCGCATATTCAGCCCTCGCAGAAAGCAAGAACGTTTAAAACGTTCAATGCATCCGGAACTACGGCGATCCGATCGAAATATGATCACACAAATTGAATAGCGGAGATCACCTGATCTCCGCTATTCTTGTTAAAAACGCTTCTATCCGCATAAAACGGACTTACACAAAGCAACGATCTTCATTACGCGGAGCGATGACCTCTTGTCTTACGCGAAACGATGGCTTAACCGTACGCAGTGTGCGCAGAAGCGAAGCCGTTGACTTTGGGATCGCCCGATATATGGGATAGCCACTTGCCAAAAACCATTCAGCATTGTAACCAACAAGGGCGCAGTTTTTATAAGCTGCGCCCTCGTTATTTATTTTGTAGACTGCTGAGGAGCTCTGCGACAATTCTCAAGCAGATCTGCCAACTGAGATATCGGAACAAAGTAAGCCTGTTCACTGTCATTTTCCATTTCAATGACCATCAACGCCTTGGTTCCCCAGTCATTCAACGTTATCCTGCGTATGGAGGAACCTTTGTCAGTCCTGGTATTGATCGACTTCAGCAAGTCATTCATGCGGACGAAGCCATGTATCCTGCCGCTGCTGCTCGTCCTGAAAGACAGTTTCTTTGCAAAGGGTCTTTCAATATCGATGATCACCTTTATCTCCGTTATACCGCCTGGCAGTTCGGCTTCCGTGCGGTGCACCGTGCGGAACATTTTTGCCGGGATATAGTCCTCAAGCTTTACCGTCGGAGCGTCTGCGTAGTGCTGTGAATTAGCCATGCTTCATCGATCCTTTCTGTCAAAGAGTTGCGTCAACCTCGGAAAGCACCTCGTCAACTTTGACCATTTCCTCGCGGAGCTGATCCGGAGTAATGATGAGCGGAGGGCATACAAGTATCATATTTTCATGAGAATATGTCATGAACTTCTTTGCCTTGAGCTTTCCGATGATCCCGCCCATAACGCCGAGCTTATCGCCGCCGTAGGGCACCAGCGGCTCACGGGTCGCCTTGTCCTTTACCAGCTCGATCGCGGAGAACAAGCCGATGTAACGTACATCGCCGACGCACTTATGCTTCGCCTTGAGTTCATCAAGTATCTCGCCGAGCACCTTACCGCTGGCATTCACGTTTTCGAGAATATTGCTGTCCTTGTAGTAGTTAAGGCAGGCAACTCCGGCTGCGCAGGCAAGCGGGTGTCCGCTGTATGTAAGTCCGCACTGGAGCACATTTTCGTCAAAGTATTCTGCGATCTTCTTGCTGACAGCAACGCCGCCGAGCTGAACATATCCGCAGGTAACGCCCTTGGCAAAGCTTACGATATCAGGCTTTACGCCGAAATTTTCAAACGCGAACATCTTTCCCGTACGCCCGAATCCCGCCATTACCTCGTCGCAGATCATCATGATGCCGAATTCGTCGCAGATCTTACGCACGCCTGCAAGGTATCCATCAGGAGGGATAATGATACCGTTGGAGCCGGTGATAGTTTCCATGACGATAGCAGCTACGGTGTCGGGACCTTCATAAATCACCTGCTCGCGGAGCTTATTTACATAGTATTCGCTGTACTCCTTTTCGCTTGAGAACGGGAGGTTATCGCGGTACATGTACGGATCGAAGAACTTCACGAATCCGGGAATACCAGGCTCCAGCGGATATCTTCTCGGCTCACCGGTCAGGTTGCCTGCGCCGAACGTGGAGCCATGGTAGCTTCTGTAGCGGGAGAACACCTTTTTTCTGCCGGTGTACATTCTCGCCATCTTGATGGCATTTTCATTGGCGTCAGCGCCGCCGTTGGTGAAGAACACCTTTCCGATGTTATCCGGCATGAGTTCGACTACCATCTCGGCAAGCTCTGAACGGCTCTCGCAGGCATAGCTCGGACCTACAAAGCAGAACTTCTCCGCCTGCTCCTTGATTGCGTCGATTATGGGCTTACAGCCGAAGCCAACATTCAGATTGACAAGCTGGCTCGACATATCAGTGTAACGGTTGCCGTCGTAGTCCCAGAAGTAAATGCCCTCGCCCTTCTCAACAGCTATAGGGTTCAGATTTCCCTGCTTAGACCATGACTGTAAATTGTACTTTGTGTGATTGGTTTTGATCTCAGTTGCATTCATAAGAATCATCCTCCATAATTACCTTGGTTTTTTCGGTGTCCAGAAGCTCCTGCGCCCGGAACGCCAACAGCAGATTCATCTTGTCCTCGTCGCTAAATTCACTGCCAAGCAGTTCGCGTATCTGCTTGAGCTTATAGTTCACCGTGTTTCTGTGTACTCCGAATATCTCAGCGACCTCCTTCACACTGCAATCGTTTTCGAAATAGCAGCGGAGCAGGTCGGCACAGTCGCCGTTGTTCTTTGCGTCGTGATCAAGCAGCTTGCCCAGAGTGGTTTCAACATAATCCGAAAGGATCTTTGAACTCTCCACGCCAAAAAGCAGCTTGTATACGCCTATATCGTGATAGTGCATCACTGCGGCATGTTTCATTACCGCGAGCCTCATTGCAGAACTTGCCTGATGCCACGCTTCGTGGATTCCGTCGTATCCAAGCCCCACATCTGAGATACCCACATGCACTCCCGCCGGAGCGTCTATATTCTCGCGTACTGCCGCCGCAAGCTGCTCTGCAAGCCGCTGAGCTTCCTGCACCGGGAAATGCTGTCGCACTATGACAAGCCTGTTTTCCTGGATAAAAATGCAGGAGGGATACTGGCTGCCGGAGCATATCTTTCCCACCAGAAACCTTACCGAGCGCCACTCGTCCGCAGTGCCAGTTCTGTCCGGGTGGGAGATCTCGGCACACAGCAGGGTATATCCGCTCACGTCATGGAAACCGCGGCGCTCCAGCACGGGAGCATAGCTATTGCGGTCACCCGGAGTAAAAAACAGATTTCTGAACGCGCCGGCAAGACTGGTTTCGCTTTCTTCACTGCTGATTATGCGGTGGCAGAAATCGTAGGTTATGTCTATCAGCCTGACCGCCCAGGGCACCACGAACAGCGGCAGAGAGTTTTTTTCGCAAAAGTCTGCCGTTTCCCTGGGAACACTGCTTATATAGGGTCCGATGTTTATCACAAATCCGGCGACCTTTCTGTCGCACAGATGCTGTGCAAAATCCAGCAGCCAGCCGTTACCCTTGTGGCTTATTCCGGTTGTGAAAACCAGCTCGTTGCCATGCATGAAATCCGGCACTTCGCTGTCCTCAACGATGTGTACCCACCGCACATAATTATCAAGCCCTGCTTTTCCGGCGACGAGCTTCATGCCGTAGGTCTTTTCAGTGTTTTCACACAGCTTGGCGAGTGTGATAGCCATAACCTCCTCCTTTCCGGCAGGTCATCTGCCAGGTTTTCTGACCCGTCTGCTCGGCTTTATCGAGCCAATGGGACATACCAGCGAACACAACAGGCAGCCGACGCAATTACCGCCAGTCAGGTGCGGCTTTCTGTCCGAGCCCATTGCAATAGCCTGGTGTCCTCCGTCCATGCAGGAAATGTAACATCTCCCGCAGCCAACGCAGCTTTCCTTGTCGAACATCGGATATATCACGGTACTTCTGTCCAGATCGTCCGCCGGAACTACGTTTTTCAGTGCCGAACCAGTAAGCTCGCTCAGCTTCAATATACCACGTGACGCCAGGTACGCCTTTGCGCCAGTCAGCAGGTCGTCGATGATGCGATATCCGTACTGCATGACCGCCGTAGTTATCTGAATGTTTTCGCAGCCAAGCGCTATGAACTCCAGCGCGTCATGCCAGTTCTCAATCCCTCCGATACCGCTCAGCGGCATTCCGGAAAGTTCCGGACAGACCGCCATATCGTGAATGAACCGCAGCGCTATCGGCTTAACCGCCTTTCCGGAGTAACCGGAAACAGAGCACTTTCCGCTAACACCGGGGCATGAAAACATTGTATCAAGGTCGATACGCGTCAGACTCTTGACTGTGTTTATCGCAGCAATTCCATCTGCACCGCCATTTTTCGCAGCTATCGCAGGTATTTCCATATTACCGACGTTCGGGGTCATTTTCGCCAGCACCGGGAGCTTCGTACCGCGCTTCGCGGCCGCCGTATAAGCCATTACAAGCTCCGGATCCTGACCGACGTCACTGCCAAGCCCCTCCCCTACCATCTGCGGGCAGGAGAAGTTGCACTCAATGATGTCGCAGCCTGCTTCCTCAGACAGCCGCGCAAGTTCCGTCCACTCCTCCTCGGTGCTGCCCATTATTGAGGACACGATCACTTTTGTCGGGAAGTCCTGTTTTAATCTCCGCAGTATCTCCAGGTTTTCTTCCAACGGGTGATCCGATATCTGCTCAAGATTCTTGAAGCCGATGAACGGTGTGCTCTCCTTGCCTATCGCATCAAATCTCGGAGAAACCTCGTCCGGCTTTATGAAGCCTATCGTCTTGTATACGATCCCTCCCCAGCCGGCTCTCAGCGCGTTCGCGCACATTTCGTAGCCGCTCGCGACCACCGATGACGAAAGGAAGAACGGGTTCTCGCACTTTACTCCGCAGAACTCCACCGAAAGGTCTGCGGTCAGTTCCCGGAAATTTATTGGCTCCGGAGCCGCGCTTATCATCTCCCGTATCTTCACCGGAGATTCGTAATGCAGGCAGGCGCTTTCGCACTTGCCGGGACATTCAGAACACTTTGTAGCTGAAACGTACCCTGCACCTACTTCTGCGTTCTCAAATCTTACCGCCCTCACGAACCGCGCCGGGTCGGCTCCTTCCGGACAAGCCGCCGTGCAGGGAGCGTCCGCGCACAGCATACAGCGCGCTGCCTCGTTATTAAGAATCTGTTGTGCGTATTTCATATCGTTACCTCCTGCACGGTCTGACTTTATTTTGCCTTGTGCTTGGCGCACTTAACGAACCTGCCCCAGCCACGCTCGCCGACGAACTCGCCGTTGTCAAATACAAGCTTTCCGCGGGAGTAGGTCTGCACGGGATAACCGTGTACCTCGACTCCCTCCCAGATAGTGTGGTCGCAGTCTGAGTGCATGTTCTCCTGATGTATCGTAAAATTCTTCGCGGGGTCGTAAATGACGATATCCGCGTCCTTGCCGGGAGCTATCTCGCCCTTGTCGGTGCAGCCGAATATCTTCGCCGGATTCGCGGAACAAAGCTCCACCGCCTTTTCAAAGCTGATAACGCCGTCGTTCGCCTTGCCAAGCATGTAGGGATACATGTTCTCGATGCCAGCGCAGCCATTCGGTATCTTCCGAAAGTCGTTCAGACCCCAGTCCTTTTCGCTCTGCTGGAACGGGCAGTGATCCGTTGCGATGGTGTCGATATCGCCGCGCTTGATGGCTTCCCAGATAGCGTCCTGGGACTCCTGACCCTTCATTGGCGGCGAGCAAACGAAGTTCCTGCCGTCTGCGCGCTTGTAAACGTCTCTGGTGAATTCAAGGTACTGCGGACAGGTCTCGGCGTAAATTTCGTAACCCTCGTCCTTAGCCTTTGTGACCGCCTCGACGCCCTGCTTGTTTGCAAGATGAACGATGTACAGCGGAGCATTCGCAGCCTTTGCAAGATTTATCGCACGCTCGTCCGCCTCGCCCTCCACGAATTCCGGACGGCTCATATAATGATACCACGCGTTAGTCTTGCCCTCGCTGATATACTTTTCGGTCAGTGTATTGACAAGTTCGTTGTTCTCGGCATGTACCGCGATGAGAGCGCCGAACTCCTTGGACTTCGCCAGGAGCTGGTAGAACACGCCGTCCTTTACGCCGAAATCGTATACCATGAACACCTTGTATGAAGTGATTCCGATGTCGCAGGCATCCTTAATGCTGTCAAGGAGGTCGCCGTGAATATCCTTGACGCCGATGTGGAACGAGTAATCAACCGCCGCATCAGGAGCCGCAAGAGCATTCCTGCGGTTGAACGTATCGGTCATCGTTTCATTGAAGTCCTGTAACGCGAAGTCAAACACCGTTGTAGTGCCGCCGCACGCCGCAGCTCTCGGTCCCGCGAAGTAGTCGTCGGAGGAAACCGTACCGCCGAACGGCATTGCAAGGTGGGTATGTGCGTCGATAGCGCCCGGCAGGATAAGCTTGCCTGCTGCGTCCACTACCTTAGCTCCGGGAAAATCCGGAATACTGCCGACTGCGGCGATCTTTCCGTCCTTAACCGCAACATCCGCCCTGTAGGATCCTGTCGAATTCACGACTGTTCCGTTTCTGATTATCATATCCATATCAAAGCCTCCTTGTATTTGTTCTGGCAAATCTATATTTGTCGGAAAACCTGGTACATCGCTGCACCGGGCTTTCCGACAAATCCTCGCCGGAGCGAGGATCTGCCGTGGGAATGGAAAAGTCTATTTTATAGTTACTTTGTGTAGTTGTCGTTCTTGTAAACCAGCACCAGACCGGATCTCTGATATACCTGCGCAACTTCAAGCAGCTCCATGCCGCCCGCATTCGCGTTGATGAGGCTGGATACCCATGTTACGCCGAAATCAACAGTGCCGTTATAAACTGCGGTAGTTTCAGAGATATCACCGCCGCCGGAGATTATGTCAACGGTCAGACCGACTTCATCGTAGTAGCCCTTTGCAGAAGCCACATAGTAGCCCATGAACTGAGCCTGCGGAAGCCACTTGAGCTGTACGGAAACGGAGGTCTTTTCGGGAGCGCCGTCGGTCGCCGGGTCGTAGGTAAGGAAGTCAGTGCTGCGGATATCGTCCAGGGTCAGCGAAGCAAGCTTATCCTTTGCGGTGCTGTCCTCAAGAATGATGTACTGCTTTGCAAGGTCAAGGGTCTGCTGCATTGCGGCTTCGTCCATGTTACCTACATCGGCAGCGGAAACGGAATTGCCGTTCATATCGGTTGTTACCAGTTTTGCAACCTCGGAAGCCATGTAAGCCTGGTGATCCGCGGATACCGAGGAACCTGCCTCGAATACGATCTCAGCTGCCTCGTCCGGGTGCTCGCATGCATAAGCCCAGCCCTTCATAGAAGCGGAAACAAACGCCTTTACGGTATTCGGATTTGCCTCAGCAAATGCCTTGGACGTGAACAGGTTATCCTCCAGCATCGCAACGCCCTCGTCGTTCATGTCAATAACGCTTACGCTATCTCCATAGCCATAGCCGCCGTCGTAGCTGTTTACTACCAGACCAAGCTCGTTATACGTCATTGCGGACGCCAGCTTTACACTGTCGCTGTCAAACTGATCCATCGTGAAATCCTGTGTGATATAATCTGTGGGAAGTCCGTACTTTGTCAGCAGCGCCTGAATCTCATACTCGTTGCCAAGACCCCAGTTACCGACCGTTCCCTCTGCAGCAGCGGACTTGACTATCTCCTCGCTGGTCATTGCACCTGCGGTGCTTTCCTCTGCTGCGGAGCTGGTCACTGCCTCGGAAACATCAGCTGCCGAAGAGCTGTCAGCAGAACTGGCGGAAGATGTGCTACCGCTGCTGGAAGTACCGCCGGAACATGCCGTAAACTGTGTGCATGCCAGTATTGCTGCAACTCCTGCAAGTAAAAATCTCTTTCTTTCTTCTTTCATAGTGTGTACCTGCCTTTCTTTATACCATTGTTCTATACCAAACGGAAGAGTTACGCCCTTCTGCGTTTGAGTACTACCCTTTCTACCAGCATCAGAACGATGTACATTCCGATGCCTATCGCGCACGCCGTCGCGATGTAAGCCCATGCCGTCGGATACTGCCCCTTGACGATGTTCTCGCGTATCTGCCTGCCGACGCCGACCGTATCCTCTGCAAAATATTCAGTTACCAGCGCGCCGATGACGCTCGCCGGTACGCTGACCCTCAGCGCTGTGAAAACATAAGGCAATGAATTCGGCAGACGGAGCTTCGTGAATACCACTATCTTTGACGCCGCGTACGAGGTCATCAGATCCTCGCTGAACGGCTTCAGTTCCGTCAGTCCGCGGAACGCGTTCACACTCATCGCCGCCGTGCAGGATATCGTAACCACGATCATCTTTGCAAGCGTGCTTCTTACGGAAACATCATTGCTGACATCGCGTGTCCAGTTGTTTATTACCGGAGCCAGCGCGACTATCGGTATAGCGTTGAACGCGGAAACGATCGTCAGGCCACCTGCACCCCATTTACGGAATATCGAAGCAACTACCGCAATGAGATATCCCAGGATGCTTCCCGCTGCAAGTCCGCCCAGGGCAACGATCAGCGTCATTTTTACCTGGCTGCCGATACTGTCCTTGTTCTGGGAGATTATCTCGCTGATACGGGTCGGCAGCGGAAGCGTTATCGTATCAGTTCCCAGCCAGGAATGCAGTACCTGCGTCTGCCACAGCACGAATATCACAACGCCGAACAGAAGCGGTAATCCAACGCCGGAGAGAATGCCAAGCCATTTTTTCGTTTTCATTATATTCCTCCTCAGTCGCTGGTCTTGTTGCGCTTGTATGGGCAGAGAATTCTTTCTATAAGTCCCATCAGCACAAAACTCAGAATACCTATCACCGCGCTTATCAGTACGATATTCCAGAATACCAGACGTGTCATTCCGCCTTTAAGCGACTGTGACAACATGCATCCGAGCCCGTTTCCGCCCTGTAGAGTGTCAACCAGTATCGAAGCGGTTATCGCCATCGGAGCTGAGATTTTCAGTCCTGTGAAGAAATACGGAATGCAAGCCGGGATAAGCGTTTTGGTATAGAGCTGGAACTTATTCGCAGCGTAGCTGTACATCAGTTCGTGCTTCTCTTTTTCGACTGACCGGAAACCTGCGAGCACGTTCGTTGAAACCGGATAGAATGTAAGTATCGCCGCAATGACTATTCTCGCGGAATTGATGTCGCCGGTTATCGAAAGGATTATCGGCGCCATACCCAGAATAGGTATCATCTGAATTATCATCAGATACGGGAATGCGATCTTCTCCACCACCCTTGACAGGTTCATCAGCAGAGCCAGTATGTAGCCCGCCGCAATACCGACAAGAAATCCTATACCCGCGCGGGAAAGCGTTTCGCCGCACGCCGTGCCGATAAGCTCGATCATCGTCATTTTTCCGGTTACTTTCTTGTCGCTGAAGAATGAACCGATGATCTCATAAAGGTGCGGCAGTACATTCACCGGAGTGCGCTTGGTCGCCGCAACGATACAAGCGAATATTTCCCAGATGACCACTATTCCGAATATCCATACCAGCGTGACCATGTGCTTTGAATGTACGAAGCGTTTCAGCACCGGGAGCGGTCCGCCGTGCACTTTTTTAGCTGTTGTCATGCCGTTCCCTCCTTAAACTCCCTCAAAGCTGCCGCGCACCTTTGCAACAAGTTCTGTGAAATGCTGCGTATCCGTCATATCCAGCGTACGCGGCCGCGGCAGGTCGATATCGACTACTGCGGAGAGCCGTCCGGGGTGCGGAGATAATACGCACACGCGGTCGGAAAGGAATACGCTCTCGGATATGTTGTGCGTTACGAAAATCACCGTCTTGTTGGTCTTTCGCCAGATCTTGAGCAGGTCGATATGCAGCTTCTCACGGGTGAATTCGTCCAGGGCTGAGAACGGTTCGTCCATCAGAAGTATCTCCGGACGTATCGCCAGTGCCCTCGCAATGCCCACTCTCTGCTGCATGCCTCCTGAAAGCTGGTTCGGATAGTGGTTTGCGAAGTTCGTAAGTCCCACCATCTCAAGCATGCTGTCCGCGATGTCCTCGCGCTCGTCTTTCGGAACATGCATTATCTCCAGCGGAAGCATCACGTTCCTGCGTACTGTGCGCCAGTCGTAAAGCACCGGACTTTGAAATACGATTCCGTATCGCTGAGCCAGCCTTGCCTCACGGGGAGTTACCCCGCCGACCGTGATGGTTCCCGATGTCGGGCGGAGCAGGTCTGCGATTATTCTGAGGAGCGTCGTCTTGCCACAGCCCGAAGGACCGAGCAGCGAGATGAACTCGCCCTTCCTGATGTCCAGCGTTACGTTGGTGAGCGCCGTGACGTCGTTTCCGCCCTGATCCTTGTACACCATGCCGATGCTGTCCAGCATGATCTCTGTGTTCTCGTTTGCCATATTGATCACTCCTTCTAAACAAAAATCAGGGTAATCGCGTCGTCATTGGCGCCATTGCCCTGATTCTTCAGCTTCGTTTTTTGCAAGTTTGTATTTGATTTATTTCATATTCACTTGCTTTGTTCTTGATACAAGTATACAGCAAACTGCGCACGATGTCAATGTGCCGCAGAACATTTAAGCTAATTGCACAACATTATTCACCCAAATTTCTCATTCAATATAAGGAATGCACACAAAGGTAATCACTTGTGCTACCGCATAACTATGTACCTTGTGCGTCAGCACACAATATCAGCAAAATAACACTCCATGCAGTTTGTCAACGATCGGAGACTTAATACGTATTGCAGGACGCGCAATGCTTCCGGTGTTTATTCTATATAATTACGCAGTGCTAAAATGAATATTCTAAAATCGTATTATTCATTCTAAATATATAAAATCCGGGCAGCCGAAGCCGCCCGGATAGCATTATTCACTTATGCGTGTCAGTCCTTATCAGCCTTGAGCACAGCGTTAAGCATTACAGTAGCGCCCTCTGTGCAGTGCTCCACGGAGCTGAACTCTTTCTCGCAGTGGGAAAGTCCGTCCCTGCTCTGTACGAACACCATCGTTGTGGGTATCATGTATGCGCAGAACTGGGCATCATGACCTGCACCGGAATGAATATACTGATGCTTGATACCAGTCTCCTCAGCGGCTGTCTTGACGTAGCTGACGAGCTTCTTATCATAGTAAACTGTGTCGCGGTTCCATGCCTTGACAACCTCACAGGTACAGCCTGCCCAGGTCTTTTCAGCGCAGCTCTTGACGATATCCAGAACCTTTTCAAGCACCTTGGGATCCTCATGACGTGCGTCGAACGAGAAATCGAAGAAATCCGGAACGCACGTATGTACGCACGGGTGACATACGACCTCGCCGGTGGTGTAAACCAGATCAGAATAACCCAGCTTGTCTATCTCCTCATGCAGGTAGCACAGAGCCTGCGAAGCTGCAAGAAATGCGTCCTTTCTCTTCGGCATAGGGAATGTGCCTGCATGTGTGGTCTGCCCGTAGAACTTCAGTCTGTAGTTGAACATGCCGAGTACGCAGTCAACCACACCAATATCGTTGCCGGCATCCTCAAGGATAGGACCCTGTTCGATGTGAGTTTCGAACATGTACATGTACTTCTCCGGGGAAATGCGGAACTTTCTGTCCCCCTTGAATCCGGACTTTTCCAGTGCCTCTCCGAATGTGGATTTGTTATCCAGAATGCTCTTTGACGCCATCATATCCTCAAATCTGAACTTGCTGCGGATATCCTCCGGCAGATAATCGTAGCAGATAATTCCGGAGCACATCATTGCCGGAGGATACAGAGAGCCTTCTTCGTTCGTCCAGATCATCGCGGTCAGAGGGTGCTTGTGCGGGATTTTGTGCTCAGCAACAGTTTCAAGCACCTCCATCGCACTCATTACGCCAAGGATACCGTCGTAGTTTCCGCCGTTCTTTACGCTGTCCACATGGGATCCCATAACGATGCGCTTCGCATCGGGATCAGAGCCGGGGAGCGTTGCATACATGCATGCAACGTCATCCACTTCGATAGTTGCGCCGATGGCTTCCATTCTGCGGCGGAACTCGTTCCGCGCCTGGATAGCTTCCGGCGAGAGAGAGTAACGGGTGATTCCACCGTGTCCTGCGTCACCGAATTTGCTGAAAGTATCAATCTTGTCCTTCATTCTGTCGTAGCTGCATGTGTACATAAAAAACTCTCCTTTGCTTATTTATTTCTGTCTGATGATAAACCAAACGGCACCCGGTCTCATATGAGAACCAAGCGCCGTTGCTTTATGTAATGATTATAGCGTGATTATTGTGCTGTGTCAACCTTTTTCGCAAAATTCATGTCAAATCTGCGTAATTTGTGCCTGCGGCACAGCGTTTGTATATGCCATGGCACAATGATTCAATCCCAGAGAGAAGCATAAATATTCAGTATGTCCTGCTTCGTGACCTCCCTGATCGTATTTGACGGACTGCCGCTTGCAAGGGCGTCATCTGCCATCTTGTCCATTGCGGCAAAGAACCTCCCGCGGTCTATTCCGTACTCCGCGAGCGTAGGAATCTCAACTTCGCTGCACAGCTTTTCAAGCGCCGTAAGAAAATCCTGTGCAGCGGCTTTATCGTCAGATTTCTCCGAAACACCGACTCCCCGTGCAGCCGCAGCGAACTTTTCCGGAGCACCCTGCGCGGCGAATCCCAGACACTTTATATCCAGCATTGCGTTTGAGATTCCGTGCGGAACATGGAACAAGGCTCCAATTGGGCGGCTCATTCCGTGAACAATGGTGACGGAAGCATTGTTTATGCACACTCCCGCTTCGTACGCCGCGATCAGCATTTGTTCACGGGCATATTCGTCTGCGGGATTGTTGCACGCCGTGGGCAGGTTGGCGAAAATCCTCTTCATCGCAGACAGCGCAAAGGTGTCGGTTATGGGATTTGCCTTGCGGGAAGTATAACTTTCAATGGCATGCGTGAGAGCGTCCATACCCGTCGCAGCCGTAACGGACTTCGGCGAGGATATCGTATAGGAATAATCCAGCACCGCAAGGTCAGGAAGCAGCTTGTCGCCTTTCAGCAGCATTTTGATATCTTTTTCAGTGTCTGTGATTATTGTGAATTTCGTAGCTTCCGAGCCTGTTCCGGCGGTGGTCGGAATAAGTATCACCGGTGGAAAAACGCCGTCTATTTCCCTGCCCATGTAATCAGCAATATTTCCGCCGAGAGCCGACATCGCTGCTACAGCTTTTGCGCTGTCAAGCGCACTGCCGCCGCCTATTCCAATGACATAATCGCAGGAATTATCATGATACACTGCAACTCCTGCGTTTATCATCTCAACGGTGGGTTCACCAGTTATCCCGTCGAAAACAACACATTCAGGGACATATTCCATAAGTTCAGCACAGGCGGGAGATTTCGCAGTATATTTCCCCGTGACGACAAGCGGTTTTTTGCCGTACCTTCCAAGTCCAGCGCGTGCTAATGCACCCTTGCCGGCGATAGTCTTTCCCGGCAGCACGATCTGAAAATCCATGATGGTTCCTCCTTGTTGTTCTGCACAATTTATTTTCTGCCGCAGGATATTCCTGCAAATATACAATATCACATTTTTTTCAGAATTGCAAGAGTTTTTCCCATAATCGCAAAAAACCGCAGTATTATGCCAAACACGGACGTTGTATCACAGCACGTGATAATATAAGCC
>CAKSHT010000019.1 GCA_934457235.1 uncultured Oscillospiraceae bacterium | reverse complement strand
ATAGAGTCCCTTGAGATATGCCACGAGGGCGTAAACAGAATTGACGGCGGATCCATGGATTCCGCAACTCCTTCTGAGAACTGATGAATCATCAGAAGCTGCCATAAGGCATTGAAACAGTTTTCGCCGTCGGTTTTCCGGTATGTCCGGTGAGCCGATGGCGTATACTGGTTTTTAGAATAAAAAATAATTATACAGGCTGGAGGAAAGTATGAGCTTTCAGACCGAATTTGAATTTGAACTCCCCAGGGGCTATGTTGACCAGAACGGCGAAGTGCATAAGCACGGCGTCATGCGTCTGGCAACCGCCGCTGATGAAATAATGCCGCTGAGGGATCCCAGGGTGCAGCAGAATCCGGGATATCTTACGGTTATACTTCTGTCCCGCGTTATCACGAAGCTGGGTAACTTACAGGCGATAAACAACCGCGTCATCGAGAACCTTTTTACTATCGACATGGCGTTTCTGCAGGATCTGTACCAGCGGATAAACATGCAGGAGGTGCCCGCCTATAAGGTGGTGTGCCCGCACTGCAACAAGGAGTTTGATCTCCCGCTGGATTTTTTAGAAAAGTAGAGCTGTCGTTATATCCCGAAGACAAGCTCTATGAAGAAATGACGTTTCTGGGATATTACCTTCACTGGAGCCATGAGGAGCTTATGCTTCTGGAACATCGTGAGCGACGCAGATGGTGCAGCGAGGTATCGCAGATAAACAAGAAACTGAGCGGGCAAAAGGAGAAAAAGAACCTGTTTGAGAAGTAGGAGGGTATAGCGTGGAAAAATACACCGGCGGCAATTTCACTGTGCATATCGCCCCTATTGAGGTCATCGGAAATTTTGCAGCGGTCTCAGGGCTAAGCTCTGAACTTGAGTATGATGTGTATACCGAGGGCGGAACGTTCCATCCGGTCTACCTGGCAAAGGGACTGAAATACGAGAACATTGTGCTGCGGCGCGGAACAGCTCCGTATGAGCCGCTGGCGCTGTGGTTTGAAACCGTCAGGACAGGGGTAATCACGAAATACCCTATGATAATAACGATGATGAACAACTCCGGTATACCGGTCAAGATATGGACGGTGCTTGACGCGATGCCGGTAAAGGTGGATTACGGCGAGCTTGACGCAATGAGCGGACAGGTGTCGCTGACGACAGTTGAACTGGTGCACGGGGAGATAATCCCGGTGATGTAACGAAAGGGGGCGCGCCGAATGAACAGCATTACCGCAGCAAAGGACATAAGCGGTCTTACTCCGGTCGGCGTACTGAAAGGGATAACGCCGATGTGCGTTCCATACGTCCCGGAAGCCGGAATTGCCGAAGAGGTAAGACACCGTGCCGCTCCGAATATCGTTTCATTGTGGAAGCGCCTCGGACTTGTGTATTTTTCCGAGCAGCCCGCAGCCGCGCCCGTAAACAGAACGAATGTCACCGTGAATAATTTCACGGCGCAGCTGGTATTCCGCGTGTGCTCACAAAACCATACTGACAGGCTGATTGAAAGATATCAGCCCGGATTTGTGTTTCCGGAAAAAATACGTCTGGCTGGCATGGGACGTAATTCCTCCATACGCCGTAATGAATTACGGCGTATGGAGGAGCTTTTCAGCACGAACAGCCGTTATACCGAGGAAGTCAGCAGGATATTCCGCCTGGTGTTTGAAAAAGAAACCGGCGGGATACCGCTTCAGACCGTCTGTCGCGCGCTTGCGTTCCTGCTTGGTTCCACCGGAGGAGGCGCGGTATTTACTGCGCAGCAGCAGAGAATATTCCAGCGCATTGCCACGGTGCTTTCTGCTGAATATCCCGAAAGCACCGCCGCCCAGGAAGTCGCGTCGGTAGGTGCTGCTGCGGTTTTCACCGAGGAGCAGCGCAGGCGCATACTTTCAGCTGCGAATGTTATGGGGTATCGTTCGCAGCATGACGCGGCGCAGCGCGTACTGTCACTTGTGAACAGCGGAAAAACGCGCGAGGAGATAGGCAGAGTCCTCCTGACTGAGGTGCGCAGGTATGGACTTGACGAAAATTCATCAACGGCAGATATCAGGGTAACATCTGCGTATGCTCCGTATACCGGACGTCTAACGAGTGACCAGCAAGACGAGGTCAGACCAGGGACAGTGCTTCCGGTAAATGATGTCGTTCATGAGATCGGTGCTATTCTGTGTTCGCAGGAAAACTCCGCAGAGTCACCGGCTGAGAACATCACGTCCGAAATTCTGAACGGCAGTTCGCTGATAAGGACGATTTCCGACAGGGTGTCGTCGGTCATCAGCAGCGAACGGCATTCCGTCAGCGAATATACAGATCTGGTTTCACGGCAGATATTATCGTACATACAGGGACATAACGTATATCCCGACAATCTGAAAAGCAATTCCGTCGGGACGTTTCCTGCTGTAGGATTAATTCCGTTACGTTCAGAAAACAGCAGCAAGTTCATAAGCGTAACAGCTGGCACTGCAAGCCGGATAATCCGTCAGCTCAGCGGCTTTCAGCAGGAAAGTCCGCACACGCTGCTTACCAATAATATTGAAAATTCGACTGCCGGAAATAATTTCAGCGAAACGCTTGCGGTAATGCAGAAGTTTTCCGCTAAAGAGAGCCATTCGCATGAAACTGAGCGAAGTTTTTCCAGCGCTTCTCCGGACGGCAGTCAGAGTTACGTCATAAATCCACAGTTTTCAGTGTACAATGACTTCTCCGAGCCGGAAACCGTTCAGGTGGTTCAGTCCGCTGAGGCTGTTCACTCAACGGAAAAAGTTGTTGAAAAGAATGGATCAACGGCAAAAAATACGACGATTCTTTCGTCCGGGCAAACGATGGAATTTCACAATACTGAGCGCTTGCATACGCACAGTGATTCCACGGAACTCCGTACGGACGCAGACGTAAAGTCCGGCACGGTTCTTTCGCCGGAGCAGGTCACGGAACTTCACAATACTGAGCGCTTGCATACGCACAGCGATTCCACGGAACTCCGTACGGACGCAGACGTAAAGTCCGGCACGGTGCTTCTGCCGGAGCAGGTCACGGAATTTCACAATACGGAGCGCTTGCATACGCACAGTGATTCCACGGAACTCCGTACGGACGCAGACGTAAAGCCCGGCACGGTGCTTCCGCCAGAGCAGGTCACGGAATTTCACAATACGGAGCGCTTGCATACGCACAGCGATTCCACGGAACTCCGTACAGACGCAGACGTAAAGTCCGGCACGGTGCTTCCGTCGGAGCAGGTCACGGAATTTCACAATACGGAGCGCATCCATACGGAAAACAATACTCTGCGTACGCAGGAAATCAGTTCATACCGCAGCAGACTTGACGCCCGTACGCTTGAAACTCTTGACCGTCTTGTTTCCGAGAGCCGTTCCGGGAGCGAAAGTAAATCCAAAATCGCCGAGGAGCCAGCGCAGCTTATACATTCCGGGAAAACCACTCCGGATACCGTGTCAGAAGCGGTAAACCGCACGGCACAGGAGCTTCGCAGCGTGAGTATAGTCCGCCGGAGTATCGTTAGTGAAACGTCGCTGCACATAAAAAAGTTAATGGAAACCGCAGCCCGTTCAGTAACTCCGGAACCTGCCGGAAAGCAGGCATTCACATTCCGTACTGCGGAAAGCGGCGGAAACATGGTAATGCTGATACCTCCGGCGGAAGCGGACAGATACAGCGCGTCACGACCTTATAACGGCAAAATGCCGCCCATCGAGCTTAAACAGCCGCCGGAACCGCAGACGGAGCGTGAAAGCTCCGCCAGAAAAACCACGGTGAATAACCGCACGGTAGTAAAGACTGTGGATAATGCATTAGACGCGCTGAGCCGCGAGGATATCACCAGGCTTGCCGACCGTGTATACGAGCGTATAGAGAACCGGCTGACCCGCGAGCGGCGCAGAATGGGTATGTGATCAGAGAGGAGAGATGTTTGTGATAGGTCCTGTCAAAGCCAAGTTCAAGGTGCTTGACGGAGCGAATAAGCTGCTGAACGCCAGCGCGGTTGTCGGCAGCGTGGGTATACCATGCGTCTTTAATCCCACTGATTTTACGATACAGCGCACCGTTAATTACGCACAGCATAAGATCCCCGGAAGAGACCGCCCGGTGCTGCAGTTCGTCAGCGGCGAAGCGGAAACTATGAGCTTCAGCCTGCTGTTTGATACCTATAATGCGGCGGAAGCCTCCAATCAGCTGAAGCTCGTGGCTTCAGCGCTTGCAGTAGACCTGCTCAAAATGGACGTCAGAACATACACCGAGCCGCTGATGAAGCTCACGACCGTTAATTCCGATACGCACGCGCCCAGCCTTGTGGAGTTCGTGTGGGGTTCGATAAGCTTCAAAGGATATATCAATTCCATGTCGCAGCGGTTCACGATGTTCGCGTTCGATGGAAAGCCGGTACGCGCCGTGGTGGATATTTCGCTTATTTCAGATAAGAAAGACAACAATGTCCGTAATTCGCCCGACCGCACAAAGGCGAGGACGGTCACGGACAGCGACAGGCTTTACGCATTTGCATACGCTGAATACGGCGATTGCGAGGAGTGGCGCAGGATAGCTGAGGAAAACGGCATTGACGATCCGCGCAGGCTTGAATCTGGCATGGAGCTGATAATTCCGCCGATACTATAAATGCAGGGAGGGATACTGAATGCCGCTGGTGCCGGAAGAGGTTTTTGTGCCGCAGTGCCGTGTATATATTGATGGTTCGGAGCTGAAAGCTTCCGCTGAGATGATCGAATCAGTGACAGTTCAGCTTACCGCGTCTGAAATGGCTAATGGCTGCGAGATAGTGATATTCTGTGATTATGAGCATGACCGCAGTACGGTCGGAAATATAATTTCCAGAGCCTCCGCGGGGAAAAAGATCAAGGTGGATATGGGATATAAGCTGCCTAAACCGGTTTTCATGGGTTACATAAATTCCACCAGCGTGGATTTCTCAGCGGACGGCGTAAGCTTTGTTATATCCTGTCTTGACGCCCGTGGGCTTCTGATGGGCAATACATCACGCGAGAGCTTTGAGAACAAGAGCGTGAGTCAGATAGTCACCCAGCTTCTCGACCCGATAAAAAGCTATACCGGCGGCGTGACAGTAACAGTCCCCGGAAATGCGGACAAGGAATATCCGCTGTCACAGTATGAGATGGACGACTACAGATTTATCTGCACCCTTGCAAGGCTCACGGGCTGTTCATTCTATATGTCGGGCACCACGCTGAAATTCGTGAGCGACATTTACTCCTCTGCCATGCTGAAGGCAAGTTATTCCTGGGGCAAGGATATAATAACGTTCAAGCGTACGGTTGAGCTGTCAGAGCAGCTTGGAAAGGTGCGCGTCATCGGAACTGTCCCGGATACGCTGGAGGATTTCTACGCCGACGCTTCTCCGCTGAGAGGCTCCGGAAAGAGCGGCGCATCGCTGTGCGCCCCGGTAAAATCCAGGGTGAAAGAGGTAGTCAGCAAGACGATAAAAAGCCAGAGAGAGGCAAGAATATACGCTGAGTCGCTCATGCGCCAGAGCTGCCTGAAATTATGCCGCGGAAGCGCGCAGGTCATCGGAAATGAAGCGCTTACGCCCGGCAGTAAGGTGAGATTCAGCGGACTTGACCCGAAGCTGAACGGGGAATATTACATCACGTGCGTACAGCATACGTTCAGTTCAAACGGATTTCTTTCGGATATTTCTTTCTGTGCTCCCACAGATTAAGGCGGTGATAGAATGAGTTCATTGGCGGAGATGATGTCCGGAGGCGCAAAGACCACCGGCACTGAAAAATGCAGCGGGATAGCCCTTGCGGAGGTCACTGCCATAAAGGATCCCAAGAACAAGGGTCGTGTGAAGTGCAAATATCTCACCGCCGACAAGGACGTCGGAGAGACCGGCTGGATATACTGCCTTACGCCGTTCGGAGGGAATGAATACGGCTGCTTCATGCACCCTGGGATAGGCGATGTCGTGGCTGTGGCGTACGAAAACGGCGACATACACCGTCCGTTCGTTATCGGGAGCATATGGGTGAAGAAGTCCGCTCCTCCGGTTACGATAAGCGACGGGAAGAACGAAACTTTCAAGCTTATCACGCCGAACAAGAGTTACATTGAGTTCAGCGACAAGGAGAAAAAGGAGCGCATAGTCGTATCTACTCCAAAGGGACGAATGATATCACTTGACGATGAAAAAGAACTGATATCAATAGACGACGGCAAAAACAAGCTGGATATCAGCGGAAAGACCGGAGCCGTGGAGCTTACCTGTGACAAAAAGCTCACGATAAAGGTCGGAAGCGGCGTAACGATAACCTGCGATGGAAATTCCGGCGCGGTGGAGATAAAAACTAATTCCAAAATCACGCTTAACTCGGCGAAGATTGACGTTAAGGCGAGCGGCGAAGCGACGCTGGAGGGAAGCGGCTCAGTAGCTGTAAAGAGCAGCGGAGTAGCTACACTGAAAGGATCAATGACGAAGATCAACTGACGGGAGGTATCATTATGGCAGACAGCAGGGGGTTCATGGGCAGGGGATTCAAATTCCCCTTCAGCGTTGACCCGGCGACCGGACGTATTGCGATGAGCAGTGCGGAGGAAGATGTTGAGGAAGCCATTCGGATAATCCTCCGCACTAATATTGGCGAGCGCGTCATGCTGCCGGAGTTCGGCACGACTGCGGGCGAGTTTCTTTTTTCGGACGACCGCGCGGAGCGTGTCGCCGCCCTTGAGGAGAGCGTCCGCGAGGCTCTTGAGCGCTGGGAGCCGAGAATTATGGACGTTGAGGTCGAAGCAGACAGCAACAGCGGAAGCAAGAATGTCCTTGCGATAAATATACGGTATACCCTGCGTGTCACGAATAATCAGTTTAACATGGTATATCCGTTCTACATGATGGAGGGAGAGGGCAGATGAATTCACCGAAGCTTGACGGCAGGACAGTGAGCGATATCCTTGCCCGGATCAGCAGAAAAAGCCAGGCGTACACCCCGGAATGGAAGCTCGATGAACAGCGTCCTGACGGAGGAACAGCGCTTGCCATGCTGTTTTCCGAGATGTTCTGCGGTACGATCGACCGCCTGGACAGATTCCCGGATAAATGCAGCCTTGAATTTCTTAACCTGCTGGGCGTGTCCGCAAAGCCGGTATCTCCGTCTGTCGGGATAGCCAGAGCTTCTCTTGCGGAGGGGAACCGGGAGCGTGTGTACATAAAAAAAGGAACTCAGCTTTTCACCGATCTTGACAGCGGCAGGGTGATATTTGAAACGATGCAGGGGTACTATGCAGTCCCCGCGAAGCTGACGGACATCTACATGACCGACCCGTCGGAGGATATCATAACCCACGCCGCGCTTTCTGATAATATAAGTGAAAGACCGTTCTGCCCGGACAAAAAACGCAGTATCGAGCGGCATTATTTCACGGTCTCCGAAAACTCTGTGCTCAGACTGGACGGCGCAGCAGAGATAACTGTAGCGCTGGGCGGTTCCTACGGAGTCGGTGATAACTCCAGAATTGAAATGCTCTGCCGTGAAGATACAGCGAGATGGACGATGCACGGGGAGAACGGCAGCATCATGCTGAGCGCAGTTCCCGGAAACGGTTTCCTTACGCTGAAAAAGCCCGATGGCGCAGCAGTTCCGGTGGACAGAAACGGCACTCCGGACGATGAAAACGGGCGCTATGAGCTGACCTGCGAGATAACGCGCACGGATTCCACACAACCGCTGTCCGCTGATGAAATTCTCCTCAGCAGCAGGAGCGCAGACGATCCCGAAACGCTCCGGGGCAGACAGCCGGATAAGCTGTATTACAACGATACCGAGCTTCCGGAAAACGAGCATGTGTATCCGTTCGGCAGGGAGCCTAACGCGTACGACGCGTTTTATATCGGTTCGGACGAGGTTTTCAGCAAAACTGGGGCGCGTGTGTCGCTGGAGTTCTCCGTTGCGGCGGTGGTCGTGCAGGACGGCGAGGAACAGAACGAGCCGGATTTTGAGCAGAAGCTCCTGGTGGACAAAAGCGAGCTGAGAGTAAGAAAACCCGATGATATCTATATCTCAGAGGTAGTCTGGGAGTACTGGAACGGGCTTGGCTGGGCGCGCCTTAAAGTTGCGGGAGATGTTGACCTGTTCTCCTGTTCCGGCAGGAACGGAAAGCGTACAGTCAGCTTCGTATGTCCATCGGATATTGAGAACTCGGTGCAGAATTCCAGTTCCGGCTTGTGGATAAGGGCACGTGTGCGCGACGTGAAGAACAGATTCAGTGTGAACGGCCGCTGGCTGCTTCCGCTGCTGAAGTCGGTAGATTTAAGATTTGATTATGGCAGCGACATGCGCCCCGCAGCTACCGTGACGACCTGTAACTCCTGCCGCTTGACTGAGTATGAGATGAACGGCACACGTACGCGTATGGAGCTGTTTTCGGTAATGCCGGACAGACGGCGGACGGTGTACTTCAGATTTGACAAGCCGCCCTGCGGACTTCCGGTAAACGTGTACCTCGGATTTGACGGGGAATGCAGCGACGGGCGCCGGATGGAATTCAGCTATCGCCCGGCGGGACAGCCAGGGAACTGGTGCGAACTTAAAGTTGCCGACAAGACCCGTGGATTTGCCGGGAGCGGGGTAATATCGCTGTACGCTCCGGACGATTTTTCAGAAACCGAGCTTTTCGGAATAAATGGATACTGGCTGCGGGCAGAAGAGCCGTTCGGCGCGGACAGCAGCAGATTCCCGAAGCTTATCAGCGCAGAAATGAATGCCGTGGAAATAATTCAGCAGATCAGCGTAAACGGCGAGCGAAGCGCAGTCCGCGCAGGAAATAAGAACCATAAGATACAGCTTACCCATTATCCGGTGATAAGCTGCGAGGTATGGGTGAATGAACTGGGTGAAACGCCGCTGACCGAGCTGAAATCGCTTGAACTCAGCGGCAGCAGCTGCACCAGGGTGATAAATGGTCCCGACGGACTGCCTGCCGAATGGTGGGTAAGATGGAGCCGCACCGAAAATCTGGCGGGCAGCGGCGCAGAAAACCGCTGTTATGAGCTTGACAGCTCCACCGGCGTGATAACGTTCGGCGATGGCGTAAACGGCAGGATCCCGGCGTATTCATCGGATATAGATGTCAGCGTGGATTATTCCTGGGGCGGTGGAACATCTGGTAATCTTCCGGCGGGCGCCCTGGATGGACTTGTCACCGGGATACCGTTTGTGGAGAGCATGACTAATGTTATCCCCACCTGCGGCGGAAGCGACGCGCAGTCACTGGAGAGAATACGTAAAACAGGCGCTCAGCGTATCCGGCATGGGGGCAGGGCGGTCACAGCACGGGATTACGAGGGGCTGATAGCAGAGGAGTTTTCCGAGGTCGGAGAGGCGCGGTGTTTTTCCGGTACCGATAGTTCTGGTACTCCGCAGAGCGGCTGCGTTACAGTTGTAATAAAGCCTGCGAATATGGGCACAGACACCTACGCTGTATCCCTTTGCAGGAGGATAGAAGCTTTCCTGCGGGAACGCGCCTGCTGCGATCCGGTTTTTGGCAGGAGAATGTCCGTCGTTCCTGTCCGTATGCTCCGCGTCAGCGCTGAAATATCCGTTGTCATAAAGGATATTGAAAACGCTTCGCAGACGGAACATGAAATAATACGCGCAGTCAGCGGACTTACGGACAAGAATTCCGCGCACATAGGAGCAGTCCCGTGTGAAACGGATATTTATGCAGTTCTGAGGGGTATTCGGAATGTGGCGTATGTTACAAGAGTTCTGTTGACCGGGGAATATTCCGGCGGCGGTGCGTCGCATGTGATATCACTTGACAGAAAGCCGGATTACCCCTATTTCCTCCCGACGACAGGAGTTCATACGGTGAGGATAGACGGCGCTTCCGGGCTGTAAGTCACTAAACATATGAAAGGAGCTTTCCGCAATGATAAATCTGCCGAAGCTGGACGACCAGAAATACAGTGAAATAGTCGAAGCGGCAAAGCGTCGTATACCGGTAATATTCCCGGAGTGGACGGATTTCAACGAGCACGATCCTGGCATCACGATAATAGAACTGTTTGCATGGCTCAAGGAGATGCAGCAGTATACGCTTGACAGAATTCCCGACAGCACCCGTGAGGCTATGCTGCTCCTGGCGGGCGCAGAGCCTTACGGTCCGGTTCCCGCAGGCGTCAGGCTGGTTTTTTCCGGGGAAGCTCCGGAGAAGCTTCCTGCCGGAAGCTATGCGGTTTCGGCGGACGGCACGGAGTTTACGCTTGATGAGCCGTTTGCTGGTCAGAGATTTTCAGTGCGCAGTATCTTCATTAGCAGCGCGGAGGGATTTGTTGACGTCACCGGAATATCATCGGAGCCGGGTACGGCGTTCTATCCGTTCGGCACGGAACTTGAATGCAGCGGCCGCTGCCTGTACATAGAAACAGACGCTACGGTGAACGAGATGTTGCTTGACATTATGATCGAGGACAGATGCGAGGTCAGAAGAAACTCATACGACGAAAACTGCGGTGCTCCCAGGAAGATGGTATGGGAATACTCCACGCGCAGCGGTTTCAGAAGCTGCACAGTCGTGCATGACGAAACGCACGGACTGGCGTTTTCCGGCAGAATAAAGCTGCGCACCGGCAGCGATTTTGCCGCTTACGATGAGCAGGTACCGTCGGCGGGAATATGGCTGCGCGCCAGGGTGGAGTACAGCGGCTGCGAGGATATGCCGCTTATTTCCGGGATTTTCACTAATACGGTGGAACTTACGCAGAAACGCCGTGAATGCACGTTTTCAGACGTCCGAATGCATGACGGTATAGCAGAGCTTGAGAACGTTGCTGCGGTGAGCGGTGAGCGTATTATACTGCTCCGCGACGGGCATGGCTGGTTCGATATCCCGGACCCGGAGTATGACATTACCGGAAGCAGCGTGCGCCTGGATTTGTCGCAGTATTCCAAAATAACGGCTGGAGACGGTGCACCCGATGTCAGAATTATATCCTGCACACGGGAATTTGCAGGTCGCATTCTGTATTCGTCAGACGGTTTGTCCTGTCAGGAATTCCCGTTTGACCCGGACGGAACCGTACTGACTGACGAACTGCGGATAATGGTAAAGGACCGGAGCGACAGTGAATTTCCGCGGTGGAACGAATATTCATATATTGATGACCTTGCCCGCGCCGGAGTCAGTGACCGGGTGTTCACGTTCGACGAAAAGCGCCGTGTCATCATGTTTGGCGATAACGAGAACGGAGAAGTTCCTCCGGTTGGAAGCGATAATATCATGATAATATCCTGTGCGCTTACAAAGGGCGCTGGCGGGAATATCTCAGCCGGAAACCTCACAGAAATACGCACGGATTCCGAAAGCTACGCGGTTTTCCAGCCGGAGGCAGCCAGCGGGGGACGTGACCGCGAGAGCTATGAAGCATCGCTCAGAAGATTCCGCTATGAGCTTTCGGACTGCCAACGCGCAGTATCCGCCGAGGATTACCGCAGACTCGCGCTGCGTACTCCGGGGCTGCGTATCGCGGATGTAAGGGCGATACCATTCTTTGACCCGGATGATCCGTATGCGCCGTCCGAGAAGCTGCGTACGCTCATGACGCTTGCGGTTCTGCCGTACAGCAGGAGCAGCTGTCCGATGCCCGACGCCGCGTTTCTTGCGGCGGTGAAGAGTCACATGGAGAAATGCAGGCTGCTCACCGTGGAACTGAAAACCTGCGCCCCGATGTATGTGAAAATCAATATCAGCGCTGAAATAATATGCGGAACTGGCGAGGTGAACCAGGTGCGTAAGAACGCCGAAAAGCTTCTGCGCGGAAAATTCAGCATATATTCCGGCGACGGAAGAAGCAGGTTCGGCGAACCGGTCCGTGAAGCCGAGCTGACAGCAATACTCAGCAGCGCAGACGGAGTCCTGGCAGTCAAAAATATGCGGATAAGCGCGGACCGTCCCGAGTGCAGGCGCACCTCAGCGGGAATACAGATACCGCCGCATGCGATAGCCCGCTGCGGGACAGTGGAGCTTATAACGGCAGAAAGATAAACCGACGGAACTGGAGGGAAAGCCTTGAACAGATCAAGATCATACATAACGCTAAACCGTCCGTCGGAGTGGCAGCGATGTCTGCTCAGCGGCATGGGTATATCCGGGAGCGCAGTCGTATCCGACGGCGGCACCGGGTGCACGATGATAACCGGCTCGGCGGATTCCACGGAGCATGGCTTCATGTGGCGAAGCCTGGAGATCTTCGCGCATTCGGGCGAGAATACCATAATGCGCGTGAGCGCCTATGCGGCGGACAGCACGATAATTTCAGCCGGCGGCAGGACGTTTGAGCTTGACAGCCTGCTGAAAGACGGATCGGTAAGTTCCGGGGAGCGCCTGGCACTTGTGTCGGAGCTTTTCAGACCGATAGGCACTAACAGTGACGATATGCCGATAAATCTCCGGGGACGATACATCTGGATAAAGCTTGATTTCATGATGCTTGACAGGGAGCAGGTGGAGATATCCAAGCTGAAGCTCCTGCTTAAAAGTGACAGCATGATGCAGTATCTTCCGGAGCTGTACAGGGCGAGCGATGGCGAAAACGGCTTCATGACACGCTTCATGTCCATATTTGACAGCATATTCTTCGACATGGACGAACGCATCATGAAAGCGCGCAGCTCTCTTGATTACCGCATTGCAGACGGCGAAATGCTGCGGTACCTTGCGGAATGGATAATGACCGAGGACGCCGTGTATCTCAGTGATAAGGCGCTTCGCGAAAAGATACGCCGGACAGCGCTTGATTATCGTATGACCGGAACGCGACAGGGGCTTTCCGACTGGATCGAGAATGAATACGGCGTAAAGCCGAATATCATAGAATATTTCAGTGTGAAGAAGCTTGTGAACGAGGGAAAGGACAGCGAGGTATACCGCAGACTTTTCGGGACAGATCCGTATAAGTTCTTTGTTCTCCTTCCGGAAAAGACCTTTACGGACACCCATTCTGCAAACATATTCACGCAGAAGCTCAGGGATCGTATCCCGGCGTACACGGAAGCGGAAGTCGTGATACTCAGAAAGAACGTTATCCTGGAGGATCATACCTACCTAGGCGTGAATTCAGTTATAAGCGGATACTCCTGTGCGGAAGCAGACGCGGGCAGTATCGCCGGAGATATTATTTTAGGAGGAAGCAACGATGAAGAACAGTAATTTCTTTCCGCTTGAAAGAAACAGATATTTCTATGGAAAAATGCTGACCGCCAGGGATTTCGAAACGGAGCAGCGCTATTTCAACAACAAGCGGCGGCTGCTCAACCGTACGCTCTATGGCGCAGGGGTGGTATGCGGACTGGGAGTGTGCCGCAATGACGATGTTTCTTTCTCCGTGGAAACCGGCATGGCGCTGGATTACATGGGCAGGGAGATATGCGTATGCGCTCCGGTGATAAGAAAGCTGCGTATGGTCGAGGGCTGTGAGAGCCTGGAGAGATCCGACCGCGCATATCTCTGTTTACAGTACGCCCAGGAGGAGCGCGAGCCGGTGAACAATATCGGCGCGGCTGACAGCGGCAGCGAGCAGTATAATAAGGTCGAGGAGGGTTACAGACTGTACCTTTCCACAGATGAGCCGGAGCTATCAGAGATATACGGCGGCGCAGGAGTGAACAGCGTTTCAGTCGTATACAGCTCCCACGGACTGCGGATAGTCATGATAGTTCCGAAGCTTGCGGCTTCCGGCGATGAGCTTACCGTCAGATTCGTGGTGATAAAAGGCATTGACGACCCGCAGGTGTCGTTCGCGTATTCATTCAGCGCGGATTATTTCCATTCCGGCGGAGAAGAACTGTCCCGACTGAGCTTCACCGAGGATACGAGCCTGCACAGCGATGTGTTCAACGTGGATTTCACCTTTAACTGCGCGGAAGCGGCTGATATCTCAGTACCGCTGCATAAGGACAAGGCGGTTCTGACCTTACAGATGGGAGATTTCACGGACAAGGTGCAGATAGAAGCTCCTGAGATATACCTTTGCCGCGACGCTGAAAGCTGTTCGCTCATGCGTGAAACGAGAATGAGCACGCTCGAAAAGCACATCAGCGGAGAGAATACTCCGATATATCTTGCAAAGATAGATTGTATGAATATCGGAACTGGCTTCATAATCAAGCATATCACGCCGCTTCCGTTCGCGCAGCGCGTGAATATTCCGGCTGCAGAGGAGCGCGCTTCGTCTGCCGCCGAGCCAGTGCCGAGCGTTTCTGCAAAGCCGGAGAACATGCTCCGCGGCGGTGTCAGCACCGAGGTCGAAACGCTGGATTACTGGCAGAAGCCCCAGGTGTCCGCAGTGTACAGCAGTAAGGATAAGCGGCTGAATTTCAGATTCGGGATTCCGTCCGCAGAGGCTTATGACTATGCAACGTCGTCGGGTGTGTGCGATATCCCGATATCCGGGGCGATACGCGTGAACGCCAGGTTCTTTTCGGAGGATATACCGCATAACCTCGGCATAGGCGACGTAAGTATTTCAGTTTCAGTGGAATATAACGACGACGCGGGAAGAAAGCTCCTGTTCGGCGATGGCGAGATATTCTCGGCAAAGGGCGAGAAGTCAGTGCCGAAGATACAGGCTGCTGCGCTTCTTGATCCGGATAACGGGACGTTCCGTATCGGCATACGCCTGTCGGATTACGTTGAGGGGCACAGCATACGGGTGCGCTGGTTTGCGTATAAGCCCACCAGGGATACGGCGCAGCTGCGTTACAACGACAGGATAGTTATACGCATAAGCCCGGATATCCAGAAAGTGAAGCCGCTTGAAAGAGTGCGTTTCATGGCTGAGGTCAGCGGCACCGAGGATAAATCGGTAACATGGTCCGTCGGCGATTCCGAGGGCGGAAGCATAGACGATAACGGACTGTACCAGGCGCCCTCTGCAGAGGGAACATACGAGATCATCGCATGCAGCAATGCAGACGGCGAGACCAGGACATCGGCATTCGTCCTGGTGGAGGAATAAATTGTTATCCGGGAGGTGAAGTGGTTTGCAGATGATCATAGACAGCGGAAGATACAAAATCACGGAAGTACTGAGGTCGCACGTCGGATTTGAAGCAGCGTTGTGCTGCGATGTAACGGTAAACAGCGGCGAAGTATGTCTGATAGACCAGTATAGCAGTAAGGCGTATATCCGTGAGCTGCTGCCGCTGTTCTACGATATGGAGAAAAATCGCTTCAGAGGATTACGCAAGCTTGTCACCTCCAGCGGGAGTTTTTCTGCGATATTTTCGTATCATGCAGGTATCCCGTTTGAGGAGTACTGCAAAGCGCCCTCACGGGACTATGAAACGACTGTCAGGCTTGCGGACAGCATGCTGTGCTGCGCCCTGGAATTCGACCTGGCTGACGACCGCACGGCAGCCAGCGGGCTTCTGCCGGAGAACGCAGTTGTGGACGCCGCGGAGTGCAGGGTGTATTTCAATATGCTGCTTGACCCGGATATGACCGGCGGTGCGAATTTCCGGACGGTGCGGCTTGGAAAAATGCTTGACAGAATGTTCCGCCGCGACAGATATTTCCCCGACGAGATCGGGGAGCTGATAGACAGCTGCGCCGCCGCATATTCCGCCTGGAGGAATGTCCGCATGCAGGCGGAAAAGACCCGCAGCGCGTATCTCCAGGAGAGCCTGCTGACATATCTCGGCAGGAGCGCACGAAGCAGAAAAAAACGCCGCAGGAAGAGCAGAAATGCATAGACCCTGTCAGAAAACGGAGGATTTGAACATGGTAAAAAAGACGGTAAGCTTTATCGTGATATTTCTCATATTCTGCACGACAGGGGCGGCGCTGCTTATCGGTACCTCTAATTTCGGAATGGGCTTCGGAGGAATTGCAGAAAAGACAGTAAGCAGCACCTATGCGCTCGACCGGGCGGGAGATATCTATTACATAAGCACCAGCGGAACGTACAAAAACCTTGTGTGCATTGATTCGTCGGGGAAGCGCCTGTTTGAGAAACGGCTTTCACCCGAAATATTCGGCGACAGCTTTGCCCCGGCGGGGATATATGTGGAACATGACAAGGGAATCTATCTGACGACGTATGAATTTGACCCGCGTACGCTGTTCATAGAACGCGCGGTCGTCCATAGCTTCTATGAGGACGGAACATACGCTGGCGAGGTGTTCTCGCACAGGACTTCGACCTACATGAACGGACGGACTGTGATAATATCGGCGTTCAGCGAGGACGATAATTCCGTTTACTTTTCGCTGCTGGACAACGGTTCCGTGGAGGTGTTCACGGCGCTGAAGAACAATTCCGAGCCAGCGTCGAGGATCGCAGGCTACGAGCTCCCGGACCGTGAGATATACGGAGCCTATACGTTTTCAGACGGCAGCGTTGCGCTCGGATTACACGGTGGTATCGCGATACTTGACCGCAGCGGAATGAAAAATCCCGGAAACGTGAAGCAGGACGCGGTTTTCGACCGCTTCTGGAACGGCATAGACCTTGTGTACATGATGGACTCCGCGACCGGGGATATCTATACGCTCTCAAAGGATATGTCGATATCAGCGTCGCTTTCGGGAAGCAGGGTGATAAATGCGGAGGAATCGCTGTCCGCCGCCGATCTCACCGACGTATCCGTCGGAATAACCGGAAACATTTTTGGCTGTATCCACGACGAGACAGAGCGACTGTATTACGGCAGCTTTTCCGTAATGTCGCGTATTTACACCGACGACGTTGACCGCAGCACGCAGATAAATTCAATACTTGTCCTGGCGGCGGTTGCAGTCGGAGTGATACTTCTGACGATACTGACCTGGGATTTTTACATCAGCATTCTGAAAATGCATCTGTCTATCCTGTTGCGTCAGTCGCTGCTGATGATAATGCTGATATTCATTGTGCTGTATTCACTGTCGTATTTTATTGTGATACCCCAGGTGGAGAATATAGTGACTGGAAACTACAGCCATGAAGCGCAGATCATAGCCAATTCGTTTGAGGATTCCATGAGCGGCGCCGCAGGCACTGCGCCGCAGTATTCCGATTACGAGGAGCTGTTTGCGGCGGAGGGCAGGGCAGCAGCCTGCGCCGATCCGGATAACGGATTTGACGGCGATGACGAAAAGCCGCAGGTGCACCTTGCGGAAGTAAAGGACGGCAGGCTGCGGCTTATCGCCTCAACGGGACTGTATCCCGCAGGAACCTCTGCCGACCGCCTTGCATACGGAATGAATCTGACTGATATTGCGGAGAACATGACCGGCACTGAAAGCTTCTTCATGAAGAACAGCGTCGAGGGAGAGAAGATGTTCCTTGTCCGCAGGATATCAATACCCGTCACGGCAAACGACGTCTATATGATAGTCGGGATACGCATAAGCAGCCTGTCCAGCTCAGTTCAGAATATACAGAATATGATTGATCTGTTTCTTGCCGGCGGTGGATTAGTGCTTGTCGTGATCTTCATGATAATAGAGAACATCACCGCAGGCGCAGTGCGTAAGCTGAAGCGCTCCGTGGACAGGATAGCGGCGGGCGAGTACAATGTGCCGATAAGCATAAGCACCGGCGACGAGATCGAGGAGCTTTCAAAGTCTGTCCGCGCGCTCTCAGACCATATCGTAGAGAAAACCACCAGCCTTGAAAGGCTCAATAACTCCTATTACCGATTCGTCCCGCTGAGCTTTCTTAAAAACCTCGGAGAAACGCAGATAGAGCGCGTGGATAAATCGCTTCATTCCAAGCGCAGGATGGCTGTGCTGCTGCTAAGGTTCAGAATGTCTGACGCCGAGCGGATAATAGGCTCGCAGGACATTTTTGAGAGCATAAACGGCGTGTTCGAGCAGCTTATTCCCATAATCGGGGAAAATGGAGGCACGGCTTATAATTTCTTGTATAACGGCTGCAGTGCGATATTCAACAGCTCCGGCGACGCACTGCGCGCAGCGATAAAAATGCGTGAATGTGCCGCTGCGTATAACGAGGTCTGCCGGATACGCGGAAAGAGCACGGCGGACGTCCGCGTTGTCATCAGCGAGGGCGATGTTCTCCTTGGATTTATCGGCGACGAGAAGCGCATGGAGCCGACGGCGGTCTCCGGCGTTATTACCGAAGCCGAGGAGATAGAAAAGCTCTGCGCCGAAAGCGGTCTGTATATCGTCTGCACTGAGGAATCGTTCCGTACTCTGCCCGCCGGGAAATACCGCAGCCGCAGGATAGGCGAATTCGCCGCGGCGGCAGGCACGACCGGATTATACGATATGTTCGACAGCGACCCATACGCCATGATAAAGCTGAAGGAGCAGTTCAGCGAGGAATTCGCAGCGGCAGTGGAGCTGTTTGAAAACGGCGACTATACCGGCGCGCGGACGCGTTTCATGAACATCGTGAAATACGCTCCGGACGACGGAGCGGCAAGGAATTACCTTTATCTTGCGGAGCACAACATCAGCTCCGGCAGGCGTAAGCTCACATATCGGATATACGATGAAACCGAAGCGTATCGCCGTCAGAGCCTTGCATGGAAGGACATGTGATTTATGATAAAGAAGCTCACTAACGGGCTAGCGCTGATATTACGAGTGCTGAAAAACGCGCTGCTTCGCCCTTTCCGGGTGGTGAGCAGCAAATTCAAATATGCTTTCAGCGTCGGGAGAGTTACATCGGCTGTTCCGGGGGCTGTGAAGAAATTCCCGAAGCTCGCCCGGCGCAGACCGGAGAAACGCGAGGATTATTTTGACTGGGGCAGGATATACGTAGCCAAGTCGCTTGTGCTGCTTGTTTCGGTCATCGTCATCGCGGCGGTATTTTTGTATATTTTCGTGCTTCACCCTCTGTTCACGAGCTGGTGGTGGGTGAAGGATATGTACTTCGATGACGCGGCGGTATCCGCATACTCCGGACGCGTCCGGCTGTATTATGACCAGGAGTGCACAGAACTTAAATTCGAGGGACGGCTGAGCGATGGGGCTGCCGTTGAGTCCGGCGATGAGTACTGGGAAAACGGCAGGCACAGGTATTCCGGAAATTACGAAAAGGGAAAGTACAGCGGCAGCGGTATCCTGTACCTGGAGGACGGTACAGTCCTTTACCGCGGCGCATTTGCGGACGGCAGGTACAACGGCTCCGGCGAGCTTTACCAGGACGGTAAGATATATGCAGGAGAGTTTAAAAACGGCGAACTACAGGGAAGCGGGACCATCACGTGCGATGGCGTCCTGCTGTTTACGGGTAACTTTACGGACGGCGTTGCGCAGGGGGTATGCAAGGAGAATTACGACGACGGCTCCCTGCATTACAGCGGTGATTACAGCGGAGGAGTCCCGCACGGCGAGGCGCTTGAATATTACCGTGACGGAACGCTGAAATACAACGGTCAGTTCACCGCCGGAAAATACAACGGAAACGGCACGCTCTATTCCGGGAGCGGCGAAAAAATATACAGCGGTTCGTTTGAAATGGGCGAGTATTCCGGAAGCGGCACGCTGTATGAAAACGGAGCGCGGCTGTATTCGGGCGAGTTTGAAAACGGTGTGTTCAGCGGCAGCGGAACGCTTTACGGCACTGACGGCACAGTCGTCGCCGGGACGTTCAGCGATGGTAAAATAAGCGGCGCGGCAGTCCGTACATATCCCAACGGAATGAAATATGAGGGCTGCTTTGCGGACGGGATCCCATCCGGCTCCGGAAGCCTTACCGACGCGGCGGGTAACACGGTTTATTCCGGAGCGTTCCTGGACGGCGATATTGATTACAGTGCGCTGACAGGGCTTGACGCGGCTTCCGTGGAAGAGTATTTTCCGGGCGCCGTGAGGTCGGTCGCGGACGATTGCTTCCGTCTGACTGATAGAACCGGGATAATTCTCGAATGCAGCTTTGCGGCCGGAAATGAGCCGGCGGCGGTGAGGGCCGTTTATGCGCTTCCGACAGGCGGTGTAAATATGAAGATACGCACCGTGACTGATATTATCGCGCCGTCCGCACTTTCGGTGACAAGGACTGACGGCATTCTGCCGGAGCAGGCGCAGCTGCTCGGCATACCGGAACAGGACGTCGCCTGCTACGCTGTAGCTTATGCGGATACCGTGGTGTACTGGTGGGCAGGCTCTGACGGAACTTTGCTGATGAGATCATCTCATGCGGTATCTGCCGGAACGGTTCCGCCTGCGGACGACCAGACTTCCGGACAGGAGCATGATGAAATAAAGAAGCTTTTCGAGGATATCGGACTTGATATCAGTGACTTTGAGAGTCTGGGTTTCTGAGGGGGATGGAATGAAGCGGAAAATAGTCGCTGCGGGAGCGGCCGCAGCAATACTTGTTTCGGCGAATGCCGCAGCGTACGGGCTGTACTGCGAGAACTCCGCAGTTTCCGGCATGACCGGATATCCTGAGCAGATCTCAGCGGTATGCGCTCGGTTTGAGGAAGCTCTCAACTCTCCGGAGGTTCCCGGCGGTACTTCGGAAGCTGACGGGCATGAGATCACAGCGGCTGAGCTGTATGAGCAGCGCATGGAGCTTTACGGAGATTTCTCGTCGGTGCTTTCCGACAAGGAGTATTCGTTGGCTGAAAAGCTGATAGATTACGATTTGCTGCTGAGGAAACTGGAGCTTGAAGGCTCCCGCTATTCCAGCCTTGACAGCGCTGCCGATGAAACGTCCGTGAAATATCTGGTTGGCGAATGCACACGGCAGGAATATGACGAAGCCGAAAAGCAGCGCGGCGACAAATATTACGAGCTTGAAAGCCTGCTTTTCGAAGTCAGCTCGCTTAAATCCGAAATTGAGGAGATCACGGGAGAAACGCTGAGATCTGACTTTGATTTCAGCACGGCGTATCTCATCACAGACGCACTCGGACTTTCTGCGGAGGAACTGTCCGAATGGGGCGTTCCCGGAACGATATGTACGTTCGGCGGCTCCGTGCAGCCCTCGGAAAATCCGGATATCACCGCGCAGTATACCGCAGCCGTGAAGAACTACTATTCCCTCGGCGAAGCGCTGAGAACGTACGTAGACGCGGCGCAGACCTACGAAAAAGCGGCGGACGAATACCGCCTTGGCACTGTTTCACCGTCTGCGCTTGAGATCTTAAAAACACAGTATGAGGACGCAAAATACGCGGCGCTTGTCAGCAAGGCGGATTACGCGAAGTCGCTGCTTGAGCTGGACAAGGCGAGCGGAGGAGCGCTGACCGCCGGAAACGGAATAAGCTCCGGACTCGCCGGAGTATTGAGCAGCGCGCTCCCGGAAAATCTGCGTGGCAGCGGTCTGTGGCTCACTCGAAGAAATGGGAATACCGTAAAGCTGTCAGTGCAGGCGCTCCCCATAAGCTTTGACCCCGAAAGTGACGCCGGTGAATTTGAGGTGCGTTATGACGGAAAGCTGCTGTGCTCCGCGGCAATAGGTCAGACCGCAGTGTTTGACGCTCCGGAACCTGCCGATGGAGTTCATCGGGCCGTTGTGAAATTCCGCAGGAACGTCGTTGAAGCCGGAGAGTATGAAATAGACATTTATTCGCCGTTTGGTGAATTTTTGGAGGACTGAAATGACAGAGTACACCGCAATATACGAAGCAGGCGAATCGCTGGCGGAGCTTCTGCGCAGCGAGCTTACGCCGGAGCCGGTGGTAAAGCGCGAGAATATCGGTCTGTGCGAGCCGCAGTCGCCTGAGGATTTCCAACTGACGATATGGATATACAACGTTGAAATGATAAAGGATTCCGGCACGCGCACCGGCTATCAGCCGGATCCGGACGACCCTTCCAGGGAGCGTTTTGCACCCATGCAG
>CAKSHT010000018.1 GCA_934457235.1 uncultured Oscillospiraceae bacterium | reverse complement strand
GCCCAATGTCCTCGGATTGTTTCGTCGGAAAAGTCACTTGCGTAAGGCGAAGCCGTCGCTTCGGGACTTTTTCGACGGTCTCCAGCCCCCGGAATCACTGCCGGGGGCTTGCGGTTTTATGTGTCACACCCATCGGTCTGCGGAGCTGGGCTGGCGTATATCCGGCAGGAGGTGCTGTTCCCACAGGAACCACTTTCCGTCGCCCTTCATTCGGAGCTTTATCGTGCGGGGGGTGTCCGCTCCGCCGGAGGGTATGAACAGCTTCATGTATCCCTGCTCCGCACCGGAATTGTGGTCGCTGCTTATCCGGACGGTGAACGGCTGACTTGGGGCATAGCTGTTTTCTGGCAGCGCTCCGGCAAAATACGAGAACGGCACGTATGTCCTGCCGCCGCGGAAGCGGTCGTCGAGAAACGAGATGTCCTGACCGGACAGCGGCCGCGGTCCGCGCAGCCAGTTCAGCATTTCAGTGCCGATAGTCCTGTCGGCGGCGTAGGCGCACAGCGCGCATACCGTCAGCGCGGCAGTCTTGAACGGCGTGGCAAGGTCGGCTTCCGGAAGCGCCTGCATCTCTGCGAGGCTCTCCGGCAGCGACATGAATTCAAAGCTCTCTGTGCGGGTCCCCAGCGGGGAAGCCGCAGGCTCCACGGGCTTTGCAGAATTGCTTTTCAGATTGTCAAATAAACCCATGTGATCTCTCCCTTTAATAACCTGGTCTGCTTCCCAGGTTATTTCTCCAATATTATAAATATTGTATATTAAATAAAACTCAAAGTCAAGTAAAATACAGATTTTTGCCGAAATTTTACATATACGCCAATTTGTCAGGGAGAAAAACAGCATTTCGCCCAAAGGAAACATTTTGTAAAAGTCGCCACTTTTTTGAATCAAATGTATAAATATTCTTGAAAAATTAAAAATTCTGTGATATAATGAATAAAAAGTACAAGCCACGTTGCTGTACAAAAAAAATTTTTGGAGGTCTGTCATGAAGATCGCAAAGAAAATGAGTCTGACCGCCGCTCTGTGCACCATTGTGTCATCAGCTGTGGTCGGCGTATTATCCATAGCAAATTCCAACGTGTATATGCAGGAGAACCTCAGCACCATAATGTCCAAGGAATGCCAGAACACCACCAGTAATTTGAACGCGTACCTTCAAAAGGTAGAGCAGTCAGTCGATATGGTATCCGACGTTGCAATGAACAATCTGGACGATTTCAGCAAGTTCCAGACCAGCAGCGAATATGTTACGGAATTCACCGGCAAGATGGAGCAGTCGCTTTACAGCGCGGCTTCCAATACCGATGGCGTTATATGCGCGTACATAAGATATAATCCGGATTTCACCGAGCCTACTTCCGGCCTTTTCATGACAAGAAGCAACACCGCTGAGAAGCTCCAGAGCGTTACGCCTACGGATTTCAGCACCTACGACAAGAACGATATCTCGCACGTCGGCTGGTATTACACTCCCGTCAACAACGGTCAGCCAACGTGGATGTCCCCTTACCTTAACGAGAACGTCGGCATTTACATGATATCCTACGTTGTTCCGCTGTTCCGCGACGGAGTGAATGTGGGTATCGTCGGAATGGACATCGACTTCACAATGTTACAGAACATTGCGGAGGAGCCGGATACATACAGCACATATCTCCCGATAATCGTTGACGGAAGCAACAAGGTTATGTACTGCCGCGAGATAGATTACGGCACGGCGCTGTCTGACGTCAGCAGTGACCTTGACAGCGCGGTCAGCGGGGAATACACGAACCTTGTCACTGCAAATGTGAACGGCACCAACCGCAGCGCGGTATTCGCCGGACTTGACAACGGTATGAAGCTTCTTGTAACAGCGGACAGAACGGAACTTAACAGCGAAACAAACACGCTGTTTCTGATGATAATGGGCGCTGTTGTTATCGCGGCTGTGGCTACAACTGTTACTGCGTTCCTTATAGTACGTCATATAACCAGACCGCTTGCTTCCCTCGCGGACGCCGCAAAGCGCATTTCCAACGGCGAGTTCGACGTGAATGTTGATTGCAGCTCCAAGGACGATATCGGCGAGCTTGCGACAAGCTTCAACACTACTGCTTCCAAGCTCAAGAGTTACGTCGATTACATTGAGGAGCTTTCCTCCGTGATCAACGATATTGCGGCGGGCAATCTTAATATCAACCTTAAGCTTGACTACAAGGGCAAATTTGCGGAGCTGAAGGACGCGCTGAACAACATCGCCGAGTCCCTCAACAGCACGCTTTCCGAGATCGACCTTGCCGCAGACCAGGTAGCTGTTGGCGCTGACCAGGTTTCCAGCGGAGCGCAGTCGCTGGCTTCCGGCTCTACGGAGCAGGCTGGCTCTATCGAAAAGCTTGTTGCTACTATCAGTGAGATATCCGAGCAGGTAAATAAGAACGCTATGGAAGCCGAGAACACAAGCGGCAAGATGAACACTATCGGCAAGGAGGCTGACCTCAGTAACCAGCGCATGAACAACATGCTCGGCGCAATGCAGGATATCAGCACAAATACCGAGGAGATAAGCGCGATAATCAAGACCATCGAGGACATCGCGTTCCAGACGAATATACTGGCTCTCAACGCAGCTATCGAGGCTGCAAGGGCAGGCGAGGCAGGCAAGGGATTTGCAGTGGTTGCCGACGAGGTACGCAACCTGGCTTCCAAGTCCGCGGAGGCTTCCCAGAACACTGCGGCGCTTATCAGCAAGACGACAGAAGCGGTCAACAACGGCTCCGATATCGCAAACCAGACGGCAGAGAGCCTGCGCACTGTCGTAACGAACATCACCGAGATAGTTTCAACGGTAGACGATATCTCGAAGAACTCCCACGACCAGGCAGAGGCTATAAACCAGGTGAACTCCGGTGTAGAGCAGCTGTCCTCCGTAACGCAGAATAATTCCGCAGCGGCTGAGCAGAGTGCAGCTGCGGCAGAGGAGCTTGCTGGACAGGCAAACACAATGAAGCAGCTGACCGGGCGCTTCACGCTCAGAAAGTAAATTGCATATCAGCAACGATCCCCCGGACAGTGATGTCCGGGGGATCCGTTGTATTGGTTGCTATTTGCGCTGTATGCGGCGGCAAACTGCTGGACGTATAGGAGATGTCCGTCGCATACGATCGGCGCTTGTGCGGCTTATGGGGCGCTTCTGGGCAAAGTGCTGCACCGTGTGCTCCAGTGGAGTACACGCAGCTGAAAATCCGAATACCGGCGCGTAAGATCGCAGTTGCATGGAAAACGCATAAAACAAAAACCGATACGCATTACGTATCGGTTTTTTGTTTGGTTGGGGTGGAAGGATTTGAACCCTCGAAATGGATGAGTCAGAGTCATCTGCCTTACCGCTTGGCGACACCCCAGTGACTTAACGTATAATATTATAGCACGTCAATTTGGTTTTGTCAATAGGTTTTTGAATATTTTTTAAAAAATTTTTCAGATTATTTTCCGGGGAGGGAAAACCGCATTGCGGCGTGGTTCCGGAGTCGCGCGTGCTCCGGATAAATATGTTATTCCCCGTAATCCGGATTTAATACATAAAAAAATACTCCCCGGAGGACCGGGGAGCATTTGTAGTTCTGATCAATCAGAGCTTGCTGATCTTTTCGTTGATCTCGTTTACACGAGTGTCGATCTGAGTGAAGTACTCAGCGTTCAGCTCTGCATAGCTCTTTTCGCCAGACAGGTATACAGTCTTGGTCAGAGCCTCGACAGGGGACTCGGATTTGCTTGCGTCCGCGATGTCGTTACCGATACCGTTCTTGAAGTCGAAGATAGGAGTGATCTTGCTGGTGCCGTCAAGTGTTGTCTGGCTGTAGATGAAGTCGAGGTTGTAGTCTGTCCAGCCGTTCTTCTCCTTGGACTGTGCAATGGATGCAGCAGTTGTTGCCGGGTCAAGAGAAGCAGTAACGTTGCAATCGATCCATGCAGCTACGCCAGCCTCGTTAGTAGAGCCCTTGCACCACATCAGAGCGTCCTGCTTCATGAAGTGGTAGTACTTGTCAGCCTGCGGATCTCTCGGATAAGGAACTACGCAGATCTCGTCGTCGCTCCAGCTGAATCTGTCAGCGAACTTCTTAAGACCGGAGTCACCTTCGAATGTCCATGTACCGCCATCAGCATAGAACAGGATATTGCCCTGTGCCCAGAGCTTCGGGTTCAGAGACCAGCCGTTCTCCTGGATCGGCCATCTCAGATTCTCGGACTGGAGGGTCTTGAGCAGATCCATAGCTCTCTGAACGTTTGCGCTGTTCATGTTGTTTACGAGCTTACCGTTCTCGATGCCGATGATAGGTGTACCGGTGGATACAACCAGTTCGATCTCGGTGTTGTAGCCCTCGGTCACATATCTGTCGTCGCCGGACTTCTGGAATGCTCTAGCCATCTCAAGGAAGGTGTCCCATGTCCAGTTGTCGTTCTCAAACAGCTCACGCGGATCCTCAAGACCTGCGTCCTGGATAACGCTCTTTCTGTAGTACAGCAGAGAATCGAAGGAGATCTCATAGATAGCGCAGTAGTTCTTGCCGTTGAGTATGAACTGATCCATAACGTCCTGAGCCTTTGTCCACTTGTCGGTGGTCAAGTCAACGATGTCGTCGATCGGCTGATATCTGCCCTGGAGAGCGCCGTAAGGATAGTCACGGATCTCGAACGGGAAGAGGTCGGGGGAGTCGCCGGACTGGATAGCTGTTGCCAGCTTGTCGTAGCGGGAGTTGTAGTCAACGAATACGTAGTCGAAGATTCTGCCCGCACGGTCAGGATCGGAGCCGTTCGCGGGAACACCGTAAACTTCCTTGAAGAGCTCAGCGTTTGCAGCGGTCTCGTCGATATCCCACCAAGCCATCCACTTGATACGGTTGGTGACTTCGAGGTCGGGGTTGTCGAGCTTTTCAGCCGCAGACTTTGCAGCTTCCTGTACGTCCTTGTCGGTGTCGAATGTGGTTGTCTGCACAGAGGATACAGGAGCATTGTTAGCATCGCCTGCATCGGGAGCGCTGACGCCGGCGTTGCTGCCGGTGCTTACAGCAGGCTCTTCATCGCATGCTGTGAGCGACAGTACCATTGCCGCAGCGAGAATGCTTGCAGCAGCTGTCTTTAACTTGTTCATCATAAACCTCCATTAAGTAAAAATGTTAAAGCAGGGACAAAAGTTTTGTCTGCTTTTATTATACAGTAAATAAACCAATATTTCAATATCTATATTAGATAATTTAACGACCGCTTCTTTGTGCAAAATCGCATAGTAAAGTTATAGCTGTTACTTAAATTCTGATAAGATTACCTAATTTAATTTCACAAATCCATCATATTCCGTGGCATTGGATAAATGCGGTAAATACTTGACAATACAATTATGGCATGCTATACTATAATAAATAAAATCCGACTTAGGGAGAGATCATAAATGAGAGGGAGAACAGGCGAATACATAAATTGCGGCTGGCGCTTCCGGCAGGCTGCCGTCACTGAGAGCCGCACACGGCTTGCGGCACCAGACGCGGACGACAGCGGCTGGGACGAGATATCTCTGCCGCACACCTGGAATGCGGACGACTGCACCGGCAGGACGGACAATTCCCCGGAGTATGCCGAGGGGTACTACCGAGGCCGGGGCTGTTACCGGCGTAAGGTGTTTCTGCCGAACGACCAGTATCGCGGGCGCGTGATATTCATTGAATTCGGCGGTGCGAATACTGTCACGGAGCTTTATGTCAATGGGAAATCCGTTGGCAGGCACGAGGGCGGGTACTCCGCGTTCAGGTTCGATATCACGCGGAATGTCAGAGTCGGTACGGAAAATGTTTTCACGGTTTTCGTCAGCAACGCCACATCGGAATACATCGCGCCGATATGCGACTGCGGTGACTTCACGAAAATGGGCGGGATATACCGTCCCGTGCGGCTGATATCCACAAACAGGGTGCGTCTGGACGATATCCGCCCGGACGTTGAGGTGTTTGACGGCGGTGCGCGCGTCAGCACGGCTGTACGGATAGAAAACGGCGACACGGCGGACGTCCGGGTGACTGTCCGGGCGGAGATAACCGGCGATGAGCCGTGCGGATACGCGGAGGAACAGTGTACCGTCAGTCGCGGCGGGTCACTGGGGATATCGCTGGAAACGCTGTTAAGGAATCCGCACCTCTGGGACGGTGTGCGCGATCCGTACCTATACACGGTGAAAGTCAGCCTGATCATAGGCGGGGAGTGCGTTGACAGCCTTTCGAAGCAGTTCGGCGTGAGGACGTTCGGGTTCGACAGGGAAAGGGGCTTTATCCTTAACGGGAAGCCAACGCCGCTGCGTGGCGTGAACTACCACCAGGACGCACCGAAAACCGGCTGGGCAATGTCCCAGAAGCAGCGGGAGCGTGATTACTCGATGATGCGCGACATGGGCTGCAACGCCGTCCGAATGGCGCATTATCAGCACTGCGAGGAGGAATACGCGCTCTGCGACCGCCTGGGACTATGCGTATGGACGGAGATCGGCGTGATTGGCAAGCTGTGTCCCGGAGAGCCGGCGGAGGCTGTCGTTTCCGACGAGTTCCGGGATAGTACGCTGAGCCAGCTGCTGGAGCTTATCGGGCAGACGTGCAGCCATCCGTCCGTGGTGTGCTACGGCATGTCCAACGAGATATACCAGATGTCCGACAGCATTTTCGGGCTGTACCGGACGATGTACGAGATGATACACGAAAGCGGCAGGGCGGCTGTGTACGCAGACGCGCAGTTCTGGGGGAAGTTCCGGGAGCTCCCGGCGGACGCCGTGGGCTACAACCGCTATTTCGGCTGGTACAAGGAAGCCGGCGACGTTGAGAGGTTCGGCGAATGGTTTGACCAGGCTCACCGGGAGCAGAAGCGCCCGTTGTGCGTTTCAGAGTACGGCGGCGGAGGCGCAGTGACTCAGCATAAGGACAACATCGACTGGCTGACCGACATCGACCCCAACGGCGAGCGACACTACGAGAACTATCAGTCCTATCTGCACGAGCGTATATGGGCGCAGCTCTCAGTCCGGAAATATCTGTGGGGACTTTTCGTGTGGTGTATGTTCGACTTCCCTTCCACCGGGAGGAAAGAGGGCGACACAGCCGGGATAAATGACAAGGGGCTTTGCACGCGGGAGCGTATCCCGAAGGACGCGTTCTGGTTCTACCGCTCGGTGTGGAGCGACGAAAATACCTGCCGCATGACCGAAAAGCGATTCCGAAGCCGTCCGGCGATGGTGCCGCAGGTAAAGGCGTACGCCAATGCAAAACAGGCGGAGCTTCTGGTGAACGGAGTTCCTGTGGGATACGGCGTAAATCCGGACGCGCTGCTGCCGACGGTGTTTGTGTGGGATAATATCCGGCTGGAGCAGGGCAGGGACAATACGGTGACTGTCCGCGCGCAATTCCCGGACGGTACTGTCCTGGAGGACTTCGCAGTCTGGTACGCGGAGTAAATAAATATTGCAGATCACGCCGTGCGCAGGTTCATGCGCGCGGCGTTTTTGTATGCTTATCACCTTAAAAACACATAATTGTCAGATTTATTACCCTAAAGTAACGATTTTGCCTAAATGACTAAATAAACTAAAAATCGAAAATTGATGGTAAATAGTGCAAGGTGCACAATACTTTTTGCTTTTTAATATGGTAGTTGTACGAATGTGCTCCAAATGTGTTGACTTTAAGTAAAAATTATGCTAAAATAAGCTTGCAAACAGGTGATAGGGAAGTGCGGATAACTCAAACTGAGCTAAAACAACTAAATCACCTAAATAACTTTACGGAAAATCGTGGAGGTAACACAATGAAATTCAGAAAGATCATGGCAAGCGTACTTGCCGCAAGCACAGCACTCAGCCTGGCTGCATGTGCAAGCACAGACAACGGAAACTCCGGCGCAGCTTCTGACGGAAATCAGTCCAACGCAAGCAGCAACGCAGATTCCAACACCAGCACCGACAACAACACCAATACAGCCGGTCTGACCCTCAAGGTTCTGACACACCGTACTGACCGTATTGAGGACGGCTCCCTCGCAGAGATGACAAAGGCGTTCGAAGACGCCAACAACTGCAAGGTCGAGTACCAGGGATTCACAGACTATGCAAACGATGTTTCCACAATGATGAACACCACTGAGTACGGCGACGTTCTGATGATCCCGGATACCGTTAAGGTAAAGGATCTCGGCAACTTCTTCGAGCCGCTCGGCACCCTCGCTGAGATGGACGCCAAGTACTACTGGGCAGACAAGAAGATGTACGACGGTCAGGTTTACGGCATCGCTCACCTCGGTACTGTTGCAGGCGGTATCTGCTACAACAAGCGTATCTGGAAGGAGGCGGGAATTGAGACCCTGCCGACCTCTCCCGAAGAGTTCGTTGATGATCTGAAGCTCATCGCTGCAAACACTGACGCTATTCCTTATTATACCAACTACGCTGACGCAAGCTGGACGCTGGTGCAGTGGGCTTCCCTCGTAAACTCCGCTTCCGGCAGCAGCACATATGAGAACGACATTCTCACCTCCAAGCGCGATCTGTTCGTAGAGGGCGACGCTTACTACGAGGTTTACAAGATGATGTTCGATGTATTCTCTGATCCCACCCTCCATGAGGAAGATCCGATGACCACCGACTGGGAAGGCTGCAAGGCTGCCATCAACAACGGCAAGATCGCAACAATGGTTATGGGTTCCTGGGCAGTATCTCAGTTCCAGGAGGCTGGCGACAACGGTGATGATATCGGCTACATGCCCGCTCCGTTCAGCAAGGACGGCAAGCAGTACGCTGAGTCCGCTCCTGACTACTGCATGGGCGTGAACAAGAACCGTTCCGACGACATCAAGGAGCTCGGCAAGAAGTACATCACATGGTTCGTTGAAGAGAGCGGCTTCGCTAAGAAGGAAGGCTCCATCTGCGCACTCAAGGGCTCTCCGCTTCCCGACTACCTGACTGACTTCGCTAACTGCGAGCTGTTCATCACCGAGGCTGCTCCCGATGGACTCACCGGTGTTTGGGACGCTATCAACAACGACTCCGAGGTTGGCACATGGCAGGGCGACGCTGACAACTTCAAGATCAAGATGGCTGAGGCTGCATTCGCAGGCCAGGGCGAGGATGCGTTCAAGCAGATCGTTGCTGACACCAATGCAAAGTGGAACGCTACCCGCGACGCTAACGCAGAGCTGGCTGCTTATCTCGAAGCAAACGCAGGCTGATTAAGATTTCTCCATTAAGTGAATAGATTTCTCCCGGCTTTCCGAAAGGGGCGCCTCCGGCGCCCCTCAAGGATAGCTGAAATTTTTCTGCGACGCCGGGAAACCGGCAGATGAAAGGACTATCTATGGCGGAAGTTACTGCTGCGAAGAAAAAACGCAGCCTTATGCAGTGGCTTAAAGGCTACACCGGGCAGAAGTACACCACGACGCTGCTGTTTCTGCTCATACCGTTGGTGCTGTTGGTACTGTTTACCGTCATACCGGCGATAAACATGGGAATATACAGCTTCCAGAAGCGCGACCAGCTCGGCGTAAGCTGGGAATGGGTCGGACTGGATAACTACAAGCGTATCTTCACCGACGGCGCATACCTACAGACCTTTGCGAACTCCATCTACTACCTTATAGGTTCGTTTGTTCAGCAGGCGTTCGCGCTTCTGATCGCGACTGTACTGTGCTCCAAGATCAAGTTCGCGAATGTTTTCAAGGGCGTTCTGTTCTTCCCTTACATGATGAACGGCGTTGCGGTTTCCCTCATATTCCGCCGCTTCTTCCAGAAGGGTGACGGAATAACCAACACCGAGGGTACTCTAAACAGCATAATAATGCTGTTCGGCGGTGATCCGATAAGATGGCTGAGCGAGCCGAATCTCGTCAACGTCTGCCTGGTGTTTGCCTCGATATGGCGCTACATAGGCTTCGATATTATAATGTATATCGGCGCGATACAGTCCATCTCCCCGGATATCTACGAGGCTGCTGACCTTGACGGCGCGAACGCGTGGCAGCGCTTCTGGTACATTATTTTCCCGAATATCCGACCCATCGTCGGACTTCAGCTGATACTCGCCATCAAGGGTGCCGTATCGGTATTCGAGATACCGTACATCATCACCGAGGGCAAGAACGGAACGAGTACGTTCGTTATCAAGACGATAGAAACGGCGTTCAAGTATCAGAAGGTCGGTCTGGCGTCGGCGATGGCAATTGTGCTGCTTGCGATCATACTGATAGTCACGGCGATACAAAAGGCATTCTTCAAGGAGGACAAATAGCGCATGAGCAGTCCTGAAAAGAAAAAAGGCAAGAACAGCGTAGATAACAAGATGTACCGCCAGACGCGCTTCTTACAGCAGGCGCTGAAGTACATATTCCTGGTAGTATGCTGTCTGATGGTAATAGTTCCGCTGGTGGTCGTGCTCATCGGCGCTTTCAAGACCCATGACGAGTACATCTCCACGGGCGTGTTCGAGTTTCCGGCGGTGCCGCAGTTTGAGAACTTCAAGATCGCATTCGTGAACGGCAAGGTCATGCAGGGTCTTTTAAATACGCTGCTGATACTGGCTGTATCCTGCTTCGGTACTATAATCACCGGCACAATGACAGCATTCGTTCTTCAGCGGTTCAACATGCTTTTCACCAGAGCGGTCAAGGCGATATTCCTTGTTGCGGCGCTGCTGCCGAACATCTCCATGCAGGTAACTGTATTCCAGATCGTCAGCAAGCTCGGACTTTACAACACGCTTGCGGCTCCCTGCGTGCTTTACATCGGTACGGATATCATTTCGATCTACATCTTCATTCAGTTCCTGAACAACATCTCAAGATCCCTCGACGAGAGTGCGATACTTGACGGTGCAAGCTATCCCAGGGTTTATTTCAGCATAATCCTGCCGATGCTCCGTCCGGCTATCGCTACGGTTCTGGTAATAAAGTTCGTTTCCATCTACAACGACTTCTACACCGCGAACCTGTATATGCCGAGCGACGATCTCGCAGTTGTTTCCACGGCGCTGTACCGCTTCATCGGTCCTTATGGCGCAAGGTGGGAGGTCATATTCGCCGGAATCATAATCTGTATCATTCCGTCGCTCGTGATCTTCCTGTTCTTACAGAAGTCGATATACAGCAACCTTGTTACCGGCTCTGTAAAAGAGTAAATCGCTATCCATCATTTCCTATACCTATACACGGCGCCGCCCCCTGGATATCCAGGGGGCGGCGTTGTCATCTTCTCTTCGGTTCACCGGAGGAAGGTATCTTTTGCCTTGGCGAACTGCTTCTTGAATATCGTCCGGAAGATAAGGCGTACGACCGGGCCTGCGTAAAGTATCTGCCAGAAGAACGCCATCGGCAGGCACAGCGCCTTCACTGGTATGTATTATAGCAGAATTTTCCCCGTGATGTCATAGGCGTTTTGTACGAAATTCTATAGCCTATAATTTGTGCATGATCAACAATCGACCGGAAATAAAACTCTGAACTGCGCATGTGGAAATGCAACAAATTTCAAATGCGGTTTTTGTGCACAATTCTATATAAAATGTATGTAAAGGATTTAATAATTGGGCATTTCACCACTTGAATAAACAACGTCATTACTGTATAATTACTATTGCTTTTGAGAAAAGAGATAAATGAACAAAAGACCTGTGAAAGGAGAAAATATGGCAAAGAGTGCAACAAAAGATCTAACTACCGGTTCGCCGATGAAGCTTATTCTGGGCTTCATGCTGCCGCTGTTCCTCGGAATGCTGTTCCAGCAGTTCTATAACATGGTGGACACCGCTATCGTTGGTCAGTTCCTGGGAATAAAGGCGCTTGCCGGCGTCGGCTCTACCGGTTCTATAAACTTCCTGGTACTGGGGTTCGTGCAGGGCGTATGCACCGGATTCGCTATCCCGGTGGCGCAGATGTTCGGCGCAAAGGACTACACCGCAATGCGAAAGTACGTCGGCAACACGATATGGATATCCGCTATATTCGCGGTCGTCCTCACGACGTCTACCTGTCTGCTGTGTACGAATATCCTCACCTGGATGAACACCCCGGACGACTGCTTCCGTGAGGCTTACGACTACATATTCGTGATATTCCTGGGTATTCCGGTGACGTTCCTGTATAACATACTGTCGGGTATCATACGTTCCGTCGGCGATTCAAAGACCCCGCTTTACTTTCTGATAATCTCCAGCCTGCTTAACATCGGACTTGACCTGTTCATGATAATCGTACTGAATATGGGCGTTATGGGCGCAAGCTGGGCGACTGTCATTTCACAGCTGGTTTCCGGAGTTCTGTGCCTTATCTACATGATAAAGCGGTTTGATATTCTGCACCTCAGCCGTGAAGAACTTCAGTTCAACAAGTTCTACATCGGCAGACTGTGCGGCGTTGGTATCCCTATGGGCTTGCAGTACTCCATAACCGCCATCGGCTCCATTCTTATCCAGACGGCGGTCAACGGGCTTGGCTCCACCTACGTTGCGGCAGTCACTGCGGGAAGCAAGGTCAGCCAGCTGCTGTGCTGTCCGTTTGACGCGATGGGAAGCACCATGGCGACCTACGGCGGACAGAACATCGGTGCTGGCAAGGTAGAGCGCGTCAGACGCGGACTTTTCGACTGTTCCTGCCTGGGCGTAGGATACGCGATAATCGGATTTTTCATTATACTTTTCCTGGGACGCAGCATTTCAATGCTGTTCGTGAACGACACCAACGGCGGAAGCGTGGAGGAGATACTGAATCTTGCGCAGATATTCCTTACAAGGAACGGCGCGTTCTATATCGCGCTGGCGTTCGTGAACATCGTGCGTTTTCTGATACAGGGCATGGGATTTTCGCAGATCGCGATTTTCGCCGGAGTTTTCGAGATGATAGCCCGCGGAGTCGTGGCGCTCGCGCTTGTTCCGTTCTTTGGATTTGATGCGGTGTGCTTCGCGAATCCGGCGGCGTGGATACTCGCGGATTGCTTCCTGTTCCCGCTGTTCTTCTGGTGCTATAATAAGATGAAGCTGAAATTCGGCACGGAGCCGCGGGAAAATACTACGGCTGAGAAAGCGCTGGAGTAATATAAAAAATGGAGGGGCTTGCCCCTCCGTTTTTTATGTCGCTCTTCCGTTCATCCTCCGTCTGTACTCTGTCGGGGAGACCCCGGTGTGCCGGCGGAAAAGCCTGCTGAAATACAGCGGATCGTCATACCCAACAGCCGCCGCGACCTCCGTCACGTTATATTCCGTGGCTTCAAGCAGGCTCTGTGCGTTGGACATTCTCAGCGACAGAATGTACTGCATCGGCGTCTGCTTCACCGCCCGGCGGAAGCTCCGGATAAACCAGCACGCCGACATGTGCCGCGCCGCCGCGTATTCCTCGATGTTTATCGGCTGGCGGTAGTTCTCGTTAAAATAATGCGTGGCACGCTCGATCTCTCCGAGGGTGTCAACGTCGCGGCTGCCCTCCGTCAGACAGCGGTTCACCACGATGAAAAGGTGTCGCAGTATCAGTGCGAGTAACTCCTCGTAATTCTGGCGGCACAGCTGTAATTCCTGTATCATCTGCCGGTATAGCCATTGAATATCCGCCGATGAACCTGTGCGGAACATGTTCTCCGAGTCCGGAAGCTCGTAGTATTTCAGAAGCTCCGCTGCGTCGCGGCCCGTGAAGTGCACCCAGTATACCTCTGTCTTGTCCGCTGCGCGGTAGAAATAGTGCTGCGGCTCGTCCGGGCGGTAGAGTATCATGCTTCCCTCCGTCAGCGTGCGGAGCTTCCCGCCGATGGTGAAATATCCCTTGCCCTTGGCTATGTAAAGCAGCTGGAAATCCCGGCGCCCGGAGGGTCTGTCGGTGTGGAACTCCATGCGGTTTATTATCCTGTAATATCCGCAGCTGCGCACGATGAGCGAACGACTGTCGTCCGCAATATCCGCGAGGGAGTTATGCAGATATGCAACGTTTGTGTACATGACGGCACTTCCTTTCGCTATTCATTATACATCATCAAGTGAGATTTTTCAATAGCTCCAGTATCATTTTGTCCATGTTTTGTTTAATTGTGTTCATGGCATATCGTCCGGCGGTATGATAGAATTAAGGTAACAAAGCACCGAAAAGGAGAGTTACCCATGATTTGTGAAAATGTACAGAAGCTCATCGACTACGCCCTGGCAAACGACCTTATCACAAAGGATGATGTTTACGTACTCCGCAACCAGCTGATGGAAACGCTGAAGCTCACCGACTGGCAGGAATGCACCGGAAATTACGCCGGAGAGAGCATTGACGATATCCTGGCGCCGCTGATAGCGTATGCCATCGAAAACGGCATGATAGCGGACACCGCGAACTCACGCGACCTGTTCGACACCAGGCTCATGGGTATCCTTACGCCGATGCCCCGTGAAGTGATCGCGGAATTCCGCAGACTGTACGCGGAGTCCCCGAAAAAGGCCACCGACTGGTACTTCGACATAAGCAAGAAGCTGAATTACGTCCGCGCCGGAAGAATAGCCAAGGACATGAAGTGGCTGTACGACTGCGAATACGGCACTCTGGACATCACGATAAACTGCTCCAAGCCCGAAAAAGACCCCCGTGACATCGCGGCGGCGCGCAACCAGAAAGCTTCCGCATATCCCAAATGCCAGCTCTGCCCGGAGAACGCCGGATTTCCGGGACATGCGACCCACCCGGCGCGCCAGAACCTGCGCCCCATTCCGCTGAACGTCAACGGCGAGGAGTGGCAGATACAGTATTCTCCATATGGATATTACAACGAGCACTGCATCGTTTTCAATGAAAAGCATATCCCGATGAAGATCGACCGCTCCGTGTTCGACAAGCTTTTCGACATAATCGACTACCTGCCGCATTATATCGTAGGCTCCAACGCCGATCTGCCGATCGTCGGCGGCTCGATACTCAGCCACGAGCACTTCCAGGGCGGCGGCTACACGTTCGCGATGGCAAAGGCTCCGGTGGAAACTCCGTTCACTATGGCGGAATATCCCGAAGTCACCGCAGGTATCGTTAAGTGGCCGATGTCCGTTATCCGCGTTTCCTCCGCTGACCGCCATCAGCTCGCGGAGTGCTGCAACTCCATTCTGGTGAAGTGGCGCGCTTACTCCGATGAGAGCGCGTTCATATTCGCGGAGACTGACGGAGTTCCGCACAACACGATAACCCCCATCGCCCGCAGGAACGGCGATAAATACGAGTGCGACCTGGTGCTCAGAAACAACATAACCACCGCCGACAGACCGCTTGGCGTGTTCCACCCGAAGCCCTCCCTCCACCACATAAAGAAGGAGAACATCGGTCTTATCGAGGTCATGGGTCTTGCGGTGCTCCCCTCCAGACTTTCAAAGGAAATGGTGATGCTGGAGAAAGCGATGCTCGGCGGCGAGGATCTCCGCGGCATCCCGGAGCTTACCTGCCACGCAGAGTGGGCGGCGGACGTCCTGGCAAGACACCCGGAGTTCAGCGAGAGCACGGCGCGCGGGATCCTTGAGCAGGAGATCGGCAAGGTGTTCCTGGAGGTCCTGGAGGACGCCGGAGTTTACAAGCGTACCCCGGAGGGTCAGGCAGCGTTCTTGCGGTTTGTGGATTCTGTAAGATGATGTAAAATATGCACGGGAGGGTTTTGCCCCTCCCGTTTTTGTATCTGTTTGGATAAAACATACAAAATCCGTACCAGCGCGGCAAAAGATTATATCCATATTCTTCTATTGACTTTTGCGTAAAAAGATGTATAATAAATATGTATGCGTATTCCATAAGGACTACTATATCTTAAACAAAAAAGAGGACAAAAATATGAAATGGACTGGACTTAATGACCTCCGCGAAAGCTACCTCAGTTTCTTTGAGAGCAAGGGACACCTGCGTCTGAACAGCTTTCCGCTGGTTCCGCAGGGAGATAACTCCGTTCTGCTTATCAACGCCGGCATGACGCCGCTCAAGAAATACTTCCAGGGTATCGAGGAGCCGCCGCGCCACCGCGTTACCACCTGCCAGAAGTGCATCAGAACCCCCGATATCGAGAATGTCGGCAAGACCGCACGTCACGGCACCTACTTCGAGATGCTGGGTAACTTTTCCTTCGGCGATTACTTCAAGCACGAGGCTATCGCATGGGCATGGGAGTATCTCACAAAGGTTCTGGAGATCCCGCCGGAGCGCCTGTGGGTAACTATCTACGAGCAGGACGACGAAGCCGGAGATATCTGGGCTAACGAGGTCGGCGTTCCCCGCGAGCGTATCATCAAGCTTGGCAAGGCTGATAACTTCTGGGAGCACGGCAGCGGTCCCTGCGGCCCCTGCTCTGAGATTCACTACGACCGCGGCGAGAAGTACGGCCACTTCGACCACATCGGTCAGGACAACTTCGAGGAAGTCGGCGACTGCGACCGTATCATCGAGATCTGGAACAACGTATTTACCCAGTTTGATAACGACGGTCACGGCAACTATACTCAGCTCAAGACCAAGAACATCGACACTGGTATGGGTCTGGAGCGCCTTGCGTGCGTAATGCAGGACGTTGACAACCTTTTCGAGGTAGATACAGTCCAGAATATTCTCAAGAAGATAAGCTCCATTGTCGGCGTTGACTACAAGGCAGACCCCGTTAAGGACGTTTCCCTGCGCGTTATCACCGACCACATCAGAAGCACAACATTCATGGTAGGCGACGGCGTTCTTCCCTCCAACGAGGGCAGAGGCTACGTTCTCCGCAGACTGCTCAGAAGAGCCGCAAGACACGGCAGACTTCTTGGCTGCACAAAGCCGTTCCTGCACGATGTATGCGACACTGTTATCAACGAGAATCTCTCCGCTTATCCCGAACTGGACGAGAAGCGCGCTTACATCAAGAAGGTCATCCAGACCGAAGAAGAGAGCTTCGCAAAGACCGTCGACAAGGGCACAGATATTCTTAACGAGATGATCGATAAGTTGGAGAAGTCTGGCGAAAAGACCCTCGACGGCGCTGACGTATTCAAGCTGCACGACACTTATGGCTTCCCACTCGACCTCACCAAGGAGATACTCCACGAAAAGGGACTTGAGGCGGACGAGGAGGGCTTCAAGAAGTACATGCAGGAGCAGAAATCCACCGCACGCGCAAACAAGAAGCTCGGCGGCGGCTGGGACAACGCCAAGAACTCCGCGCTCGACGCTTACAAGACTACATTCGTTGGCTACACCGAGCTTGAGAAGCAGACCAGGCTGCTTGCCATCGTGAAGAACGGCGAGATCTCTGAACTCTGCGAGGAGGGCGACGATGTTTCCGTAATTCTTGAGGAAACTCCGTTCTATGCAGAGATGGGCGGTCAGGTCGGCGACTGCGGTACTGTGGTTACCGGCGACAATGTTATCGAAATTTCCAATACACAGAAGCTCACCAACGGCGCGTTTATTTCTAATGGTAAGGTCGTAAGCGGTGGATTTGCTGCCGGTGAAACCGTCACCGCAAAGGTAGACACCGAGAAGCGCGCGGCTACACAGCGCAATCACACCTGTGCGCATATCCTCCAGGCGGCTCTCAGACATGTGCTGGGCGACCACGTTCACCAGGCAGGTTCCTATGTTGACCCGTATCAGTGCCGCTTCGACTTTAGCCATTTCAGCGCGGTAACTACCGAGGAGCTGGCTAAGATAGAGGAATATGTAAATAACGTGATCATGGCGGCTGTTCCGGTCGTGACCGAGGAACTTCCCATTGAAGAGGCCAAGAAGAAGGGCGCTATGGCGCTGTTCGGCGAGAAATACGGCGACGTAGTACGCGTTGTATCCGTCGGCGAGTACTCCACCGAGTTCTGCGGCGGTACTCATCTGAAGAACTCCGCTGAAGCGGGTCTGTTCAAGATAGTTTCCGAATCCTCCGTTGCAAGCGGCGTAAGACGTATCGAGGCTGTTACAGGTCTGAACGTTCTGAACCTGCTCAACTCCATGAAGGATACTATAGCGAAGGCTTCCGACGTGCTTAAGGTATCCAACTCCAACGAGCTTGTACACCGCTGCGAGAGTGTTATGTCCGAGCTTCGCGAGAAGGACAAGAAGATCGAGAGCATGGCGCAGGCTGCCGCAAACGCTCAGATGGGCGACATCGGCGCAGGCTGCCCCGAAATCGCAGGAGTTAAGATAATCACCGCGGCTCTTGACGGAACCGGCGCTGACGGTCTCCGCAAGATCGGCGATTCCCTGGCGGACAAGTTCGACTGCTTTGTTGCAGTGCTGGCTGGTACTGCCGAGGGCAAGAGCAGCATTCTCTGCAAGTGCTCCAAGAGCGCGGTTGCAAAGGGCGCGAACGCAGGCACTCTGGTACGTGAGATCGCGGCTGTTGCAGGCGGCAAGGGCGGCGGAAAGCCCGACCAGGCTATGGCGGGTATCCCGGACGCTTCCAGGATAAAGGACGCACTGGCTGCCGCTGCTGATATCGCTGCAAAGTATATCAAGTAAGATAATATAAAACAAGTCTGAAATGTCGTTTTCTTTGTTCATTCGGGGAAAACGACATTATTAGTAATCGTGAAAGTTGCAATTGTAAATTGTTGGGATGTAATCATGGAGGAACAGCGCATGACCTATAAAAGCTCAGACGCCGGTGTAGAGTATGTACGTCTGATGACCGAAAGCGGATTTATCAGAAAGAACATCATCAGCGACAAGGAAACCACGGTTGGGTACCAGAAGCTTGAAAACGAGGACAAGCCGCTCCCGGAGGGCATTTACGCAACTTCCGTTGACGGGCGCCGCGAGTACTGCACGGTCGAAAGCGCAGTTCCGGACATGACTGCCGAGGAGATAGAGCGCCTTATCGCGATGCGCCAGGCAAGGGATATCCACACTATAAAGAACTGGGTGATATTCTTCGGAGTCATGGCTGTCGTGGGGCTTATAGTCGGCGTGGTCTCCGCTGTCGCGATGTAAATTCAGCTACGAACGTAACCTTATCACAACAAACCATGTTTAATTTTCAGGAGGTAAATTATGAACGACTGCTTATTCTGCAGGATAATCGCCGGGGAGATCCCGTCAACTAAGGTATTTGAGGACGACCAGATACTCGCTTTCCGCGATATCAACCCGATGGCTCCGACGCACATTCTTGTTATCCCGAAGCAGCACATCGGCGGCGTTGACGAGATAACTCCCGAAAACAGCGCCGTTGTAGCGCATATTTTCGAGATGATCGCCGTTATCGCAAAGGAAGAGGGACTGACGAACGGATACCGCGTTGTCAGCAACATCGGCGAGGACGGCGGACAGACCGTACGTCATCTGCACTTCCATATACTTGGCGGCAAGAAGCTTTCCGTTGAGATGGCGTAATGGCGAAGCAGGTATTCGCGCTCACCGCTGAAGCAACGCTGAAATCCGAGCTGAAAGCCGGGAAGCTGCGCCCGGTGTACTACCTGTACGGCGAGGAAACGTTCCTCACGAGAATGTACGCGGACAAGATAGTCGCGGCGGCGGGCGGAGATCAGTCCGACGGGCTGAATTTCATGAAGCTGCGCGGCGCGCCGGATCCGCACTCACTGTCGGACTTCGCGGAGAGCCTGCCGTTCTTCGCGGAGCACAAGTGCGTGAAAATAACCGACCTCGACGCAGAGGACATGGACAACGACAGCCACAAGGAGCTTCTGAAGCTTATTGAGGAGCTTCCGGACACCACTATTATGGTAATCTGTCAGACGGGTCTTGACATCGACGACATAAAGCCGAAAGCCAAGACCAAGAAGCTGATACAGACCGTGGAAAAATGCGGAATGGTGTGCAAAATGCAGTACCTCCCGGCGGCGACGACCGCGGCGATGGCGGCGAAAAAGGCGCAGAAGATGGGCTGCACGCTCTCGGAGCAGAACGCGATGTATCTTTCGGGAATGTGCGGGCGCAGCCTCACGCTGATACAGAACGAGGTAGAGAAGCTGTGCAGCTGCCAGCAGTCCGGGGAGATAACCAAGGAGCTGATTGACGCGCTGACGCCGAAGCTGCTTGACGCCAGCGCCTACGACCTTTCGTCGAACATCCTGGCGGGCAGGACCGCAGAAGCGCTGAAAATGATGGACGAGCTGTTCCAGCAGCGCGAGGAGCCGATGATGATACTCGGCGCGCTGTCCGGCGCGTTCGTTGACAACTACCGTGCGAAGCTTGCGCAGAACGCCCGGAAAAGTTCTCAGCAGGCAGCGGCGGATTTCGGGTATTTCGGCGGCAGGGCGTTTTTCTTCGGCAAGACCTGCACCGCAGTGCGCTCGATCCCGGAGGATAATCTCAGGCGCTGCCTGGAGGTGCTTTTCCGCACCAATCTGCTGATGAATTCGTCAAAGGCGGACAGTCGGATACTTCTGGAGCGCGCGGTGATAGAGCTTTCAGCCATAAACCGCAGGCGGTAGTGTATGTTGAGGATAAAACAAGCAATAATAGTGGAGGGACGCTACGACAAGATACGCCTTTCCAACATCACGGACGCGGTTGTGATATGTACGAATGGCTTTTCCATCTATAAGGACAAGCAGAAGCAGGAGCTGATAAAATCCCTCGCGGCAAAGACCGGGATAATAATTCTGACGGACAGCGACAGCGCGGGATTTCAGATACGTTCGTTCATACGCAGCATCGTGAAGCAGGGCGAGGTGCTCAACGCAGTCACCCCGGATATCCACGGCAAGGAGCGGCGCAAGGCGCAGCCCTCAAAGCAGGGCAAGCTCGGCGTAGAGGGTATCCCGGACGAACTGATAGAGCAGGCGCTCATAAACGCCGGGGCAGTCCCGGAGGAATCCCCCGCAGAGCCGGGGGAGCCGATAACACGTGCGGACCTTATGGACTGCGGGCTTATCGGCGGAGAAAACTGTACGCAGCGACGCCAGCGGCTTCAGAGGTCGCTTGGTCTGCCGGAGCTGCTTTCAGCAAAGCTGCTGCTGGAGGTAGTCAACAAGATGTATACACGCAGCGGATTTCTCGAAGCCGTCCGGAAGATGGACGGAGATGATAAAGGGGGAGCCTGACGGAAAGTTCCGGGGCGTTCCCGGATAATGGTGCATATATGGTATTTTCCAGCTTAACTTTTCTGTTCGCGTTTCTGCCGATAACGCTGATAATTTATTATCTCGTTCCGAAAAAGGCGAAGAACGTGGTAATTCTCGTCAGCGGACTTGTGTTTTATGCCTGGGGCGAGCCTATTTACGTCCTGGTAATGATACTCTCGACGTTCATCGACTACACCGCCGGACGAATTATCGACAAATTCGACGACCGGCCAAAGATACGGACGGCGTGTCTGCTGGTGTCGCTGATAATGAACCTCGGTCTGCTTGGTACGTTCAAGTACCTGGGATTCATCATAGAGTCGCTGAATGCGTGGTTCGGTCTTGCGATACCTAATCCGAACCTGCCGCTGCCTGTCGGTATCAGCTTCTTCACTTTCCAGTCGATGAGCTACACCATCGACCTCTATCGCAGACAGATAAAGGTGCAGAAGAACGCCGTCAGCTTCATGGCGTTCGTTACGCTGTTTCCGCAGATAGTCGCAGGTCCTATCGTAAGGTATGAGGATATCCAGAACGAGATAGACGAGCGCACGATAACCGAAAAGATGGTCGGCGATGGTATTTCACGCTTCATTGTGGGACTAGGCAAGAAGGTGCTCATCGCAAACAACATCGGTATGCTGTGGACGGAGATAAAGGCGCTTGAATACGGCGGTCTTTCCGCGGCAACGGCATGGATGGGAATTCTCGCGTTCACGTTCCAGATATACTTTGATTTCAGCGGATATTCGGACATGGCCATCGGTCTGGGCAAGATGATGGGCTTCAATTTCCCGGAGAACTTCAACTATCCGTACATGAGCCACAGCGTTTCTGAATTCTGGCGCAGATGGCACATCACCCTCGGCGACTGGTTCAAGAGCTACATCTACTTCCCGCTCGGCGGCAGCCGCAAGGGACTTCCGCGCACGATAATCAATCTGCTCATCGTCTGGACGATAACCGGTATCTGGCACGGTGCAAGCTGGAACTTCATGCTCTGGGGCGCGTATTTCGGACTTCTCATAGTCATCGAGCGCCTGTTCCTCGGAAAAGTCCTGGAGAAGATCCCCGCGTTTTTCAGCTGGCTGTATACGTTCGTGATGGTCGTATTCGGCTGGG